>NZ_CP090641.1:2935119-3261244 GCF_029633825.1 Burkholderia contaminans
CGTCGGCAGGCCCGGCATCGGCACGATGCTCGCACCGCCGATGCTGATCGTCACGGTGTTGCCGGTCGACGAATGCGCGTGCCGCAGTCGCAGCGCCTCGACCGCGAGGCGGATCTTCTCGCCGAGCAGCCGCGCGGCGCCCGGCGACGTGGCCGGCATCACGACCGCGAATTCCTCGCCGCCGAAACGCGCGGCGAGATCGCCCGACTGGCCGAGGCAGCGCTCGATGGTCGACGCGATCTGCTTGAGCACGCTGTCGCCCGACACGTGGCCGTACGTGTCGTTGTACAGCTTGAAGTTGTCGACGTCGATCATCAGCAGCGACAGCTCGCTGCGCTCGCGCGTGCCGCGCCGCCATTCGGCGGCGAGGTATTCGTCGAGATAGCGCCGGTTCGACAGCCCGGTCAGACCATCGGAATGCGTGAGGCGCCGCAGCTCGAGATTGGCTTCGAGCAACTGCTGCTGCGATTGCCGCAGCGCGCGATAGGCCTCGTCGCGCTGCAGCAGGTTCATGTACGAGCGCGAGTGGTAGCGCACTCGCGCGACGAGCTCGATGCGGTCGGGCAGCTTCACGAGGTAGTCGTTCGCGCCGGCCGCGAACGCAGCGCTCTTGATCACCGGCTCTTCCTGCGTCGACAGCACGATGATCGGCACGTCGCGCGTCGCCGGGTTCGCGCGGTACGCCTTCACGAGGCTCAGCCCGTCGGTGCCGGGCATCACGAGGTCCTGCAGGATCACGGTCGGCCGCGTCTCGATCGCGGTGGCCATCGCGTCGTCCGAGCGCGGGCAGTAGTGGAAATCGATGCCTTCCTCGTCGACGAGCGCGCGTCGCACGGCTTCCGCGACGATCGTCTGGTCATCGACCAGCAGCACCATCGCCGGCACGTCGACGGGCGGCGTGTAGTGGCCGCCTGGCGGGCGAGTCGGGTCAATGGTCATGGTCGATGCGGGTTGTTGCGGTTGTTGCAGGGGCAGGCATGGTGTTGCGCGTGTTCATCGTCGGGCTCAGATTCTCGCGAGCGCCGCCAGCTCACCCGCGATGCGCCCGAGCGGCAGGATCGCGCGCGCCGCGCCGAGTGTCGCGGCCGCTTTCGGCATGCCGTACACGGCGCTCGTCGCCTCGTCCTGCGCGATCGTATGGTAGCCCTTCATCCGCAGCGCCTTCAGGCCGATCGCGCCGTCGCGGCCCATCCCGGTGAGCAGCACGCCGATCACGCGGCCGGGCCAGTGCTCGGTCAGGCTGTTGAAGAACACGTCGACCGACGGGCGATACGGCGTGGCGGCCGGCTCGCGCGTGTATTCGAGCGTGCCGGCACGCGTGATGCGCAGGTGGTCGTCGGTCGCGGCGAGCAGCGCGACGCCGGGCTGCGGGCGGTCGCCTTCGTGCGCGACGCGCACGGTGAGGGGCGTCTGGCCGTCGAGCCATTGCGCCATGCCCTCGGCGAACGCGCGGTCGACGTGCTGGACGATCACGATCGGTGCACTGAAATCGGCCGGCAGGCCGCCGAGAATCGACGCGAGCGCGCCGGGGCCGCCGGCCGATGCGCCGATCGCGATCAGCGGCCCGCCGCCGGCGCGGGAGGCCGTGCCGGCGAGGCGCGTGCCGCCGGGTGCGTCGAGCAGGCGGCCGATCTGGTCGATCTTCGCGAGCAGCAGGCGGGTCGTGTCGCCGGCTGCGCCGTCGCCGAGCCGCGGCGTATCGACCGCGTCGAGCGCGCCGGCGCCCATCGCCTCGAACACGCGCCATGCATTCGCGCCGATGCAGCTCGTCACGATCAGGATCGCGCACGGTCGTTCGGATCGCATGATCCGCCGCGTTGCTTCGATCCCGTCGAATTTCGGCATGATCAGGTCCATCAGCACGACATCGGGCGGCTGCGCGGCGCACAGCTCGACGGCTTGCGCGCCGTCGGTCGCGACCCACAGCACGCGGTGCTCGGGCCGGCGCGCGATCGCGCGGCGCATCGCCTCGACGGCAAGCGGGAGGTCGTTGACGATGCCGATGTTCACAAGCGGAATTCTCCGGTCGGTTCGTAATGTTGGAGGTGGGCCGGGTTCATGGAAGGGGTTGCCTGTTCGGCGCCGCCGGACGGCATCGGCGGCCGGACGGCACGGCATTCTTTTGGTTGGCGACGCCCGAATGCTGTCATGCGGCGCGGGCGGCGGCAATCGAAAAATTCGCGCATTGTGCCGTTTCAGTGCGTTTCCTCTATGACTGTGGGGTGTTTGCCGAGCGCCGTGGAGCCGGGGCGGCCCGCGCATGCCTGTCCGGCGGTTTCCGCGCGACCGGCCGCGGAAGCAGGCATGTTACCGTGGCGGCTTCGATAAAAGATGGGGAGCATGCCGGATGAGCGCGCCCGACACCGTACTGGTCAGCCGCGATCCGTACGCGCCGATCGTGATCGAGCACGACGGCCGGATGCTGTACAGGATCCATATCGAGAGCGGGCACGCGTCGTTCCACCGCGATTTTCCGGTCGATCCGGACGCGGTGCGCGTGCTGCGCGACGACGCCGAGCGCTTCTATTTCCTGTTCGCGGCGCTTCACCATCCGTATCAACTGCGCGCAACGAACCTGTCCGACGCGCAGCGCGAACGCTACTTTCGCACGATCCTGTTTGCCGGCCGCGACGAAGTCGAAGCGTTCATGACGGAACTCGACCGCGCCAGCAACGGCGCGGTCGCGAACCTGCTGAGGATCTTCACGCAGGCCGACTACCGGCAACTGCGCGCGGGCCGGTGGTTCGACACGGGCGCCGGTACGCCGGCCGCGTAGCGCCCGCGTCCGGCCGTCGTCCGCTTCGACGGGCGCAGCCGCGCCGTCAATGGCTGCGCGCGTACCCCTGGATCAGCGCGCGCATCATGCCTTCGACCGTCGCGTCGAGCAGGTCGGCTTCCTGCTCGGACTCCTCGACGAGCGCGGCATACGCGGTCGCGAGCGTCACGCGATCGACCTCATGGCGTTGCTCCATCAGCGTCACCATCCCGTCCTTCGCCAGGTGAGCGGAGAACGCGCGGCTGCCGATGGTCTGGAATACGTCAATCATGGCGGCTCTCCCGTCCGTTGCCGATGCTTTCCAGTGTAGTCGGCGCACCGGCGCTCTGCCACGCGCGGCGGCCCGCTGCACGCCGCCTGCGGGGGCACTGACGCGCGTGCCGCGACCGGCGCGTTCGCGCCGTCCGGCCGTCCCCGATTCCTCCGACGAAACACCGCCGATACATGGCCCGGGCCCGGTGTCCGCAAGCTTCAACGTTTACCCGAAGCAATAAATTGTCGACTTTTTGTCGATAAAGTCTCGTGTTAGATTGCGCCGTCAGAGCCCGGTCCAAACCGGGCAGGCGGCGCAGGCCAAGGCGCCGCGCGTCCGATCCAAGGAGGAGCAATGCTGGTGCTGATTGGGGTGCCGATCGTCGTGATCGGCTTTGCGCTGCGCTTCAATGCGCTGCTGGTGGTCACGATCGCGGGGCTCGCGACGGGGCTGGCGGGCGGGCTGAATCTCGTCGACATCGTCAGCGCGTTCGGCAAGGCGTTCACCGAAAACCGCTACATGGGGCTCATCTGGCTGACGCTGCCGGTGATCGCGCTGCTCGAGCGCAACGGGCTCAAGGAGCAGGCGAAGCGGATGATCTCGCGCGTGCACGCGGCCACCACGGGCCGCGTGCTGATGCTGTACTTCGTGCTGCGCCAGGCGACGGCCGCGCTCGGCCTCACGTCGCTCGGCGGCCATGCGCAGATGGTGCGGCCGCTGATCGCGCCGATGGCCGAGGCCGCCGCGGTCAACCGGCATGGCGAACTGCCCGATTCGGTGCGCCAGCAGATCCGCGCGCACGCATCGGGCGCCGACAACGTCGCCGTGTTCTTCGGCGAGGACATCTTCATCGCGATCCAGTCGATCCTGCTGATCAAGGGCTTTCTCGAACAGAACGGCATCTCGATCGAGCCGCTGCACCTGTCGGTGTGGGCGATCCCGACCGCGATCGCGGCCCTCCTGATCCACTGCACGCGCCTCGCGCTGCTCGACCGCCGGCTTACGCGCGGCTTCGGCCTGGTGGGGCAGGAGGGCGCACGATGATCGGCCTCGAATCGCTGTACACGCTCGCGGGGCTGATGTTCGCCGCGTTCGCGTTCTTCAACCTGACCGATCGCACGAACCCGCGTCGCGTCGTCAATTTCGCGTTCTGGGCGATCTACGCGGTCACGTTCCTGCTCGGCGCGTTGCTGCCGCATTTCGTGACGGGCTGCCTCGCGATCGCGCTCGCGGTGATCGCCGGCTCGGGCAAGCTCGGGCGCGGCAAGTCCGACGAAGCCGGGGAAGCGGCGGCCACGCGGCGCGAGACGCTCGCGCAGCGTTTCGGCAACAGGCTGTTCCTGCCCGCGCTGCTGATTCCGGTCGTCACGCTGATCGGCACGTTCGCGTTGAAGCTCGTGCCGTTCGTCGACCAGAAGAGCGTGACGCTGATCTCGCTCGTGCTCGGCACGCTCGTCGCGTTCGCCGTCGCGCTCGCGATGCTGCGCGATTCGCCCGTGCATGCGGTGAAGGAGGCCCGCCACACGATGGACGCGGTCGGCTGGGCCGCGATCCTGCCGCAGATGCTCGCGGCGCTCGGCGCGCTGTTCGCGGTCGCGGGTGTCGGCGGCGTGGTGTCGGGGCTCGTGAGGGAGTGGGTGCCGATCGATTCGCCGTTCGCGGTGGTCGCGGCCTACACGGTCGGCATGGCGCTGTTCACGATGATCATGGGCAACGGCTTCGCCGCGTTCCCCGTGATGACGGCCGGCATCGGCCTGCCGCTGATCGTCCACCAGTTCCACGGCAACCCGGCGATCGTCGGCGCGATCGGGATGCTGAGCGGCTTCTGCGGTACGCTGATGACGCCGATGGCCGCGAACTTCAACATCGTGCCGGCGGCGCTGCTCGAACTGAAGGACAAGAATGGCGTGATCAAGGTGCAGTGGCCGACGGCCTTGCTGCTGCTCGCCGTGAACACGCTGCTGATGTACGCGTTCGCATTCCGCTTCTGACGAGACCCCAATGACCGACCGACTGACTCCCGAACTCGCCTCGAAATTCGCGTCGCTCGCGCTCGCGCACCTGACCCGCGAATATCCGAACAAGCTCACGCATTCGCTCGCAGGTCCGCACGACGTGCAGGGGCCGCGCGCGCTGCACCCGATCTTCTACGGCAGCTACGACTGGCATTCGTGCGTGCACGGCTACTGGCTCGTGCTGCGCGTGCTCGAACGCTACCCGGCATTGCCGGAGGCCGAGCGCATCGTCGCGATCGTCGACGCGCACTTCACCGACGCGAACGTCGCCGGCGAGCGCGCGTATCTCGCGCTGCCGCACAACAGCGGCTTCGAGCGGCCGTACGGCTGGGCGTGGCTGCTTGCGCTGTCGGCGCAGCTGGAGCGGCTCGCGCTGAAGGGGGCGATGCCGCAGGCCGCGCGCTGGGCGAAGACGATGGCGCCACTGACCGACCTGTTCGTGTCGCGTTTCGAGACCTTCCTGCCGAAAGCGACCTATCCGCTGCGGGTCGGCACGCACTTCAACACCGCGTTCGCGCTGGCGCTCACGCTCGATTTCGCGCGCGACACGCAGCGCGACGGGCTCGCGGCGCTGATCGTCGATACCGCGAAGCGCTGGCACCTGAACGATGTCGCGTGCCAAGCGTGGGAGCCGTCGGGCGACGAATTCCTGTCGCCCGCGCTGATGGAGGCCGAGCTGATGCGGCGCGTGCTGCACGCTGCCGAATTCGACGGCTGGTTCGAGCGCTTCCTGCCCGATCTCGCGCGCGGCGAGCCGGCGACGCTGTTCGAGCCGGCGACGGTCAGCGATCGCAGCGACGGCAAGATCGCGCACCTCGACGGGCTGAACCTGAGCCGCGCGTGGTGCCAGCGCGCGCTCGCCGGCGCGCTGCCGGAAGGCGATGCGCGACGCGCGAAGCTGTTCGAGGCGGCCGACCGGCATCTTGCGAGCGCACTCGCGCACGTGGCCGGCGACTACATGGGCGAGCACTGGCTCGCGACGTTCGCGTTGCTCGCGCTGGAGGCGTAGCGCGCGAAACCCCGCCGGCGGCAAGGTCTTCGGCACGCGGCTATACTCGCCGCTCGAGTTGCATCGCGCCGCATGCGTTGCGCGATGCGGCCATCTGTCTCCTCGCGCCTCACCATGGACAAGCTCATTTCCTACGTTGCCGCGATCCACGGACTCTCGGGGCCGGTGTCGATCGTGTCGCACACGACGTCGCACGATCGCTGGACCGACGACGACGTCGAGGTCACCCGCGACGAAACCGAATACCGCTTCGACAACGGCGCGATCGTGCGCCGCTCGGTCGAGCAGGAGCGCGCGCCGTCCGATCTGTTGTGCGCGGAATGCTGGATCGACTACGACGTGCTCCGCCATCCCGATGCACAGCCGATCGGCCCGACGCGGATCACGTTCGACAACGCCTGCCGCGAGACTTTCTGGTTGCGTTATCACCTGGCTTGAACGTTTCGACGCGTTAGCGCGTAACGGTAATCAACCCGGCAATCAACCCGGCGGCGCACCGTCGGCAGCATGCAGCAGCGGCGCGAGCCGCGTAGCCGCTTCCCGCATCTTCGGCACGTTCTCCAGCAGATCGTTGAGTATCGCGCGCGCGGTCGGCGCATGTACGGCGAGCCGGTCGAGCTCGGCGGCGAGCAACCGCGCATCGGTCAGCGTCCGGTAGGTCATCTTCTTCAGCGTGAGCATCGCGTTGCGCTCCAGCGCAACGATCCGATCATCGTGATGGAAGACACCGACCTCGACGAAGCGAGCACGCTCGCACTGTCGTCGTCGGTCTGCACGAACCGCTTCAACCACATCACGCGCTTCATCACCGAGCTGGAAGTCGGCGGCGTGAAGGATTCGGGGCTCGGCTACAAGGAAGGCTTGCAGGAAGCGATGAAGAGCTTCACGAACGTGAAGACGTACTCGCTGCCGTGGTGAGCGCGGCGGGGAAGGGCATACCAAGCCCTCCCGCTGCCCGCAGCGTTACTGATAGAAGTTGAGCGTGACCATCGCAGAGCGGCCCGGCGCCCACGTCGCGTAGATCGGATACGCGCTCGCGTAATACTTCTTGTCGAACAGGTTCTGCACGTTCAGTTGAACGTCCATCGTCTTGTTCACGCGCCACGTCGCGGCCGCGTCGAAGCGCGCGTAGCCGGGCGTCCATTTCTTCGTCGTCGCGGATACCGACGCGTAGGTCTGGCTCATCACCGTCGCACCCGCGCCGAGCGTGAGCTTCGGCATCACGTCGTAGCTCGTCCACAGCGTGAAGTTGTGCTTGGGCACCATCACCATCGGCAGGCCCGATGCGCCCGGGCTGCCGGGGCCTGCATCGGTCGTGATCGCGTTCAGGTACGAGTAGCCGCCGAACACGTGCCACTTCGGGCTCAGGTTGCCCGTGAAGCCGAATTCGACGCCGCGCACGCGCTGCTTGCCCGCGTTGACCGTGTGACCGAGGCCGTCGCTCACGCGCGCGTTGGTCTTCTCGGTCTGGAACAGCGCCGACGTCAGCGACAGCTGATCCTGCAGCACGTCCCACTTCGCGCCGATCTCGATGTTGCGCGAACGCTCCGGCGCGAGATCCTGGTTCGTCGCGGTGATCTGGTCGGTGCCGCCGCCGAGGCCGCCGTTCGAACCCGGCGGGTTCGACGACGTGCCGTACGACGCATACAGGCTCACGTTGCTCACCGGCTTGAACACGAGGCCGAACTGGTAGCTGAACAGGTTCGACGTGTTCGACAGGTCGGCCACCCCGGCCTGCTTGCCGGTCGTGTCGTAGCGGTCGAAACGCAGCCCCGTGTTGAACTGCCAGCGCTCGGACAGCTTCACGGTATCGAAGATGTACGCGGAAACCGTGTCGGTGCGCGTGTTCGTCGTCGCGCCGGGGAAGCCCTTGTCGCCGTTCAGCACGATGCTGCCGGTCCACGGCATGTTCGGGTTCCAGCCGCCCGCGAGCGGCGTGCAGTTGCCGGCCACCGAGCACGGGCCGCCCGAGCGGATGTTGTTGCCGGCGGAATCCGACACGAGGTAGCCCTCGTAGCGGGCCTGTTCATGGCTGAACTCGACGCCGGCCGTCATCGTGTGCTTCATGCCGAACAGGTTCGCGCTGCCGGTCACTTCGGTCTGGTTCGAGAAGCCGTTGAGCGCGTACTTGCCGCTCTTCGCCTGCAGGCTCAGCATGGTCGGGTTCGACGCGAGGATCTGCGGGTTCGTCGCGACGTAATCGAGCGTCGAGCGGCCGAACATCGTCGTGTTCTTCAGCTTCCAGTCGTCGTTGAGCTTGTGCTCGACGCGCACCTGGGCGGTGTCGGTCTGCCCGTAACGGTAGTCGCGCGTGTTCAGCCCGAAGAACTGGCCGCGATCGGTCGGCACCGGCGTACCGCCCGACGCGCGGAACGGCACGCTGAAGTCCGGCATGTCGTACGAGTTCATGTGGTAGTAGCTGACCGTGACCGTGGTCGGCGTGTTCAGCCCGAACACGATCGACGGCGCGACGCCCCAGCGCTTGTTGTACACGTCGTTGCGGCCGGCCTGGTTCGCGTCGTGACCCATCGCGTTCAGGCGCACGGCCGTCGTGTCGTTGATCTTGTGGTTCGCGTCGACCGTCGCGCGCTTGTAGCCGTCGGTGCCGAAGCCGATGCTGCTGTTGATGAAGTTGTCGTTCTTCGGCGTCTTCGTGACGATGTCGATGCTGCCGCCCACCGAGCCGCGGCCTGCGTAGACCGAATCGGGGCCCTTGATCACGCTGATCTGCTCGACCGCGAACGTTTCGCGGTTCTGCAGCCCCGAGTCGCGCATCCCGTCGACGAAGATCGAGTTGCGCGATTCGAAGCCGCGGATCACCGGGCGGTCGGCCGACGGGTTCGCGGCCGCATCGCCGCCGAGGAACGTGATGCCGGGCACCGAGCGCAGCGCGTCCGCGAACGACGTGACGTTCTTCTCCTTGATCAGTTGCTCGGGGATCACCGTGACCGAACGCGGCGTGTCGAGCAGCGGCGCGGTGAACTTGTACGACGGCGAACGCTTCACCTGCATGTCCGATGGCGCGGTCGATTGAACCGTGATCGTCGGCAGTGTCGCCTGCACGTCGGCGGACGGGGCCGGCTGATCGGCGGCGGGCGCGGGAGCAGGGGCGGTTTCGGCGGAAGCGAGCAACGGGGTCAGGAAAACGGAGCAGGTCAGCGCCGATACGAGGGCGCGAGGCCTCGTCTTGAACTGGGCGGGCATATCGAGAGGCAGCAGAAGGTTCGGTGAGCGGGTGCGTTTTCTCGATGCCGGGCAGGCAGCGCGGCGCATCGGAAAACGTCAATGTAAATGCGTATGATTCGCGTTTGCGATCGCAATTGTACGGATTGGTACTAATTCTGTAAACGATCGAATGGTTTTTGTACTAATTTGGTCAGGCATTCGTGGGGGACGGATTGCCTTTGCGCGGCGTGCAACACCACTTTTCATCGCCCGGCCGGTGCGCCGCGGCGGCGACTCGATACACTGCCGTACCGGTTGGACGGGCCCCGGCAAGCAGGCCCCGAGCATGGAGACAAAACACGATGGACACCCAACGCGCAGCAGTCGTCACGTACCGAGGCGATGCGATCGAGAACACGCACGTCGCCCATGTGGCGGTGGTCGATGCACGCGGCAGGCTGCTGGCCCGGTTCGGCGATCCGTTCCGGATGACGCTTGCGCGCTCGGCGGCCAAGCCGGCGCAGGCGCTGTCGGTGATCGAGACCGGCGCGCCCGAACGCTTCGGCTTCGACGATGCGGATATCGCGCTGATGTGCGCGTCGCACAGCAGCGAGGACCGGCACATCGAACGCACGCGCGCGATGCTCGCCAAGGTCGCCGCGCACGAATCGGACTTGCGTTGCGGCGGCCATCCGCCGTTGTCGGACGCGGTGTATCGCGCGTGGATCAAGCGCGACTACACGCCGACCGGCGTGTGCAGCAACTGTTCGGGCAAGCACGTCGGGATGCTGGCCGGCGCGCAGGCGATCGGCGCCGCGATCGCCGATTACCATCTGCCCGACCATCCGATGCAGGTACGCGTGAAGCACGTGGTGGCCGATGCGTGCGGGCTGCGCGACGACGAGGTGGGCTGGGCGATCGACGGATGCAACCTGCCGACGCCGGCGTTTTCGCTGGACCGGCTCGCGCGTCTGTACGCATCGCTGGCCGACGGGGCGGATACGGTGGAAGCGGGCGGTGGCGACATCACCGATCGCGTGCGTGCGCTGGCGCGCATTCATCATGCAATGACCGCGTATCCGGAGTTGGTCGCTGGCGAAGGCCGCTATTGCACGGTGCTGATGAACGCGTTCGACGGGCAGGTGGTCGGCAAGCTCGGCGCCGATGCGTGCTACGGGATCGGCGTGCGTGCGTCGGCGCGCACGCGGGCGCTGGGCGCCGATGGCGCGCTCGGCATCTCGGTGAAGATCGAGGACGGCAATCTCGACGTGCTCTACATGGTCGTCAGCGAACTGCTCGAGCGGCTGCAGATCGGCACGGCCGAGCAGCGCGCGCCGCTGGCCGGCTTCCATCGGCCGAGAATGCTCAACACGCAGGGTGTCGAGATCGGGCACGTCACGTTCCCGTTCGAATTGCAGGCGGCGTGAACGGCGTGAACGGCGTGAATGCGCGGCTGTCGGTGGCCCGCGACGCGGGCCGTGCGCAGCGGTGCGAACGTGACCAAGGGCGCGTGCGCTACACGCTCGCGCCGCGAATCTTCGTCAGCTCCAGCGCCGACAGCTCGCCGATATGCGCGAGGTGCTCGAGGAGAAAGTCCTTCAGCACGCGCAGCTTTGCCGAGCTGCGCCGGTTCGCCAGATAGGCGATGTAGATGTATTCGCCCGTCAGCCGGTTCTGCAGCCGGTAGCGCGGCAGCACCGCTTCGAGCCGGCCGCTCGCGAGCAGGTCGCGCACCAGCCAGATCTCGAACTCCGCGATGCCGAGCCCCGCGCAGGTCGCTTCGAGCAGCAGCTCCGAATGGTCGGTGACGAGGTTGCCGGCCGGCAGCACGCTGTGACGCGCGTCGCCTTTCACGAGATCCCAGCGCGGATCGCCTTCCGGGTGCACGTAGCGCAGGCAGTTGTGTTGCTTGAGATCGTCCGGCGTGGACGGGCGCCCGCAACGGTCGAGGTAGCCGGGCGTCGCGCAGAGGATGCTGTCGTTGCGCGACAGGCGGTGGACGACGAGGTTGTCCAGGTAGTTCTCGCCCTCGTGAATGTCGAGATCGAAGCCGCCGGCCACAAGGTCGTTGTGATTGTCGGTGAGCCGCACGTCGAGCTGGATCGTCGGGTAGCGCGCGAGGAACGGTGCGACCAGCGGTGCGAGATGGCGGCGGCCGAACGCCACCGGCGCGGTGAGCTTCAGCGGCCCGCTCGGCTGCGCGTTCAGCTCGGCGACCACGCGCAACGTGTCGTCGAGATCGGCGATCAGCGTGACGGCGCGTTCCAGGTAGATATGGCCGGCTTCGGTGAGCGTCACGCTGTGCGTGGAGCGGTGCAGCAGTGCGACACCGAGGGCCTCCTCGATCGCCGTGACCTTGCGCGCGACGGTGGACGTCGACACGTGCATCTCCTTCGCGACCGCCGAAAAACTCCCCGTTTCGACCACCCTGACGAACGCGCGCATCGCGCCCATGTGATCGATGCCGGTTTCCTTCGCGCCTCTTTTCATTCGATTCTCGCTGTTGCGTCCCACGCAAAACCGCTTTCGATAATACAGAAGCGAGCTTGTTTTTGCAAAGGCATAGAATGCGAACCCGTCGCATCGGGAAGCGGCGCACGACAAAGCGGCACGACGAGCGGCACGAGACATCCAGGAGGGCACGATGACAGAAAACGGCTTCCGCGTCGAAGCGGATCTTTTAGGTAAGCGAAGCATTCCGAGTGAGGCCTACTACGGCGTCCATACGCTGCGCGCGAAGGAGAATTTCGACATTTCCGGCCGCACGATTGCATCGCTGCCGTTCCTCGTGATGGCGCTCGCCGCGGTGAAGGAGGCCGCGGCCGACGCGAACTGCGAGCTCGGGCTGCTGCCGCGGCCGCTTCGCGATGCGATCGCCGCTGCGTGCGTCGAGATCCGCGAAGGGCGCCTGCACGACCAGTTCGTCGTCGACATCATCCAGGGCGGGGCCGGCACGTCGACCAACATGAACGCGAACGAGGTGATCTGCAACCGCGCACTCGAGATCATGGGGCACGCGCGCGGCGAGTACGAATACCTGCATCCGAACGAGCACGTGAACCTCGCGCAGAGCACCAACGACGTCTATCCGACCGCGATTCGCGTCGCGACCTGCTTCGCGGTCGAACACCTGCTCGAAGCGATGGCGCGCCTGCGCGATGCGTTCGCGGAGCGGGCCGACGCGTTTGCCGGCTTGCTGAAGCTCGGCCGCACGCAACTGCAGGATGCGGTGCCGATGACGCTCGGCCAGGAGTTCTCGACCTACGCGGTGATGCTGACGGAAGACATCGCGCGCCTGCAGGAAGCCGGCTGGCTGATCCGCGAGATCAATCTCGGCGCGACCGCGATCGGCACGGGGATCACCGCGCATCCGCAGTACGCGGAGAAGGCGCTCGCGGCGCTGCGGCGCATTACCGGGCTCGACCTGAGCACCGCGCCGAACCTGATCGAAGCGACGCAGGATTGCGGCGCGTTCGTGCAGGTGTCGGGCGTGCTCAAGCGGATCGCCGTGAAGCTGTCGAAGATCTGCAACGACTTGCGGCTGCTGTCGAGCGGCCCGCGCGCCGGGTTCGGCGAGATCAACCTGCCGCCCGTGCAGGCCGGCTCGTCGATCATGCCCGGCAAGGTGAATCCAGTGATCCCTGAGGTCGTGAACCAGGTTGCGTTCGAGGTGTTCGGCAACGACCTGACCGTGACCTTCGCGGCCGAGGCCGGGCAGCTTCAGTTGAACGCATTCGAGCCGGTGATCGCCAGCGCGCTGTTTCGCAGCTTCAGTCATCTGACGGCCGCCTGCACGACGCTCGCGCAGCGTTGCGTGAGCGGGATCACCGCGAATCCCGAGCGGCTGCGCGAAACGATGGAGCGCTCGGTCGCGCTCGCGACCGCACTGAACCCGTACATCGGCTACAAGCGCGCGACCGCCGTGGCGGCCGAGGCGCACGCGACCGGCAAGTCGATCCGCGAGGTCGTACTGGAGCGCGAGTGGATGACCGATGCGCAGCTCGACGAAGCGCTGCAGCCCGAAGCGTTGATCCGGCCGCGCGTGCTTTGACGCCGGCTGCGCGGGCTGCCGGTGCGCGACGCCGGCGGCTTGCGTGCGGCTGCATCCGAAGCGCCCCCGCGCGGGGCGCGACACATCAAGAAACTACGGAGACACACGATGACTCACAGCAGTGAGCGCCCGGCCGATCCGGCCGGCGGCGCGGATTCCCGACATGCCGACCCCGATGCGATGTTCGCGTCGCACGAAGCCGGCTATGCGAAGCAGTTGAAGCCCCGGCACGTGCAGATGATCGCGATGGGCGGTGCGATCGGCACCGGCCTCTTTCTCGGCGCGGGCGGGCGCCTGCAGCACGCGGGGCCCGCGCTCGCGCTCGTGTACCTCGTGTGCGGCGTGTTCGCGTTCCTGATCATGCGCGCGCTCGGCGAGCTCGTGATGCACCGGCCGACCAGCGGCAGCTTCGTGTCGTATGCACGGGAGTTCATGGGCGAACGCGCATCGTTCGTCGCGGGCTGGATGTACTACCTGAACTGGGCGACGACCGGCATCGTCGACATCACCGCGGTCGCGATCTACATGAAGTACTGGGCCGTGTTCACGGACGTGCCGCAGTGGGTGTTCGCACTCGGCGCGCTCGGGATCGTGTCGGTGATGAACATGATCGGCGTGAAGGTGTTCGGCGAGATGGAGTTCTGGTTCTCGCTCGTCAAGGTGGGGACGCTCGCTGTGTTCCTCGCCGTCGGCGCCGTGTTTCTCGCGAGCGGCCACCCGGTCGCCGGCCAGATGCCGGGGCTGCACCTCGTCGCGGATCACGGCGGGATCTTCCCGCACGGCATCCTGCCGGCCGTGCTGATCGTGCAGGGCGTCGTGTTCGCATATGCGAGCATCGAGCTCGTCGGCGTCGCGGCGGGCGAGACCGCCGATGCGCGCAAGGTCTTGCCGAAAGCCATCAACAGCGTGATGTGGCGGATCGCGCTGTTCTACGTCGGCTCGGTCGTGCTGCTGACGATGCTGCTGCCGTGGACCGCGTACAGCGCGCACGAAAGCCCGTTCGTCACGTTCTTCAGCAAGCTCGGCGTGCCGTACGTCGGCACCGTGATGAACGTCGTGGTGCTGACCGCCGCGCTGTCGAGCCTGAACTCCGGCCTCTATTCGACCGGGCGCGTGCTGCGCTCGCTCGCGATGGGCGGATCGGCGCCGCGCTTCGTGTCGCGGATGAACGCACGCGGCGTGCCGTACGGCGGGATCGTGATCACGGTCGCGATCAATGCGATCGGCGTGCCGCTGAACTACATCGTGCCGGCGCAGGCGTTCGAGATCGTGCTGAACATGGCGTCGCTCGGGATCATCACGACGTGGGGCTTCATCGTGATGTGCCAGATTCTGTTCCGCCGCGCGGTCAACCGCGGCGAACTGAGGGCCGTGTCGTTCCGGATGCCCGGCGCGCCGTTCACGTCGTGGCTCACGCTGGCCTTCCTCGTCGGCGTGCTGGTGCTGATGGCATTCGATTACCCGGGCGGCACGTGGACCATCGCGACGATCCCGGTCGTCGTGCTCGCGCTGGTGGTCGGCTGGAAGCTGGCGAAGCGCGGCGCCGCACGGGAGCGGGCGGCGGATGCGCTTGCGTCCGCGGCGACGCGCGCCGTCGCCGATCCGGCGCGGGGCGCCTGAAGACGGTATGCGCCGGGCGCGCCGAGTCGTTTGGGGCCGGCGCCCCGGCCCTTCGTGACAGTCAGTTCAATCCGGTGCGTTCGCCGATCCAGCGGCCGAAATCGCCGGCCATCTCCGCGGTCAGCTCGTGGCCGGCCGCGTACAGCCGCGTCTCGTGCGCGACGCCGAGCGCCGTGAGTTTTGCATCGGCGGTGTCGGCCCATGCGACGGGCAGCTTGTCGTCGAAGCGGCCGTGCACGATCAGCGCATGGAGCGGGCGAAGGGCATCGCGCGGCGCGATCAGCGGATCGATTTCAGGCAGGATGCGCCCGCACAGCACCGCGAATGCGGTGACGTCCTGCGGCGACGTGAGCCCGACGCTCGCGCTCATGATGCCGCCCTGGCTGAAGCCGGCAATCACGGTCGGCAACGCGGCGCCTGCGTCTTTGCCGGCGCGCAACGCACGCAGCAGCGTGATCAGCCGGATGCGGCTCGCGTCGGCGCGCGCCGCATCGATTTCGGGGCCGTTCGGGCCGAAGCGCACCGGAAACCACGCGTGCTGATCGGGCCCGAACGCAAGCGGGGCGCGCAGGAATGCGATTTCAACGCGCGGATCGATGACGTCGGCCAGGTTCAGCAGGTTGGTTTCGTTGCCGCCGACGCCATGCAGCAGCAACAGGCGGGCAGCGGGGCGGCCGGCGGCCGGGCGCAGCCGGTACTGGAGGCCGGATTCGGGATCGGTGGTCAGCGGCAGGACGTCGGTCATTGCGTTGGGTCCGGGAGGGGGGGCGATGTGACAGTCTAGAGCGGGCCGGCGGGAAGGTGAATCGCCGGATGGCGATTGATTGTTTCCCGAAGGGAATGAATCGGGTGTTCCACGGCGCTCGGCCGGCAGGTGCCCTGTGCCGAGGGCATGGCTCGTCATCGGGATGCACAGTTGTTAAAGTGGGTGCATTTTGTAAGTGCGTGAGGAAATGAGGATGGATACTGCCAGGATTTTCGAGCATGGCGGATCGCAGGCTGTCCTTCTGCCGAAGGAATTCCGCTTCGAAACGACCGAGGTACGGATTCGTCGCCACGGGTCATCCGTCATCCTCGAACCGGTGCCGCAAGGCTGGGCCTGGCTCACGCCACTGATCGGCCCGGTCGACGCCGATTTCGAGGCTGCGACTACGACCGGGCCTGCCGCTCAGCAGCGCTCAGGTCTGGACGTATTTGAATGAATTTTTGCTGGATACCAATGCGGCAATCGCCATCATGAAAGGCGAGCCGGCCATGCTGGCCCGGCATGCCGGCGATCGTCGCGCGTGAACTCTATTGCGGTGCTGCTAGCGCCAGAGGGCGGCAGCGAACGTGGCACGTGTCGAGGCACTTCAGTTCGAGGTGGTGTCGCTCGATGCGGAAAATGCCCGGCACGCCGGCGCGGTTCGTGCGCACCCGACTGCGGTCGGCACTCCGATCGGTCCGTACGATGCGTTGATCGCGGGGCAGGCGCGCGCACGGCCTCTGGTGCTTGTCACGTATAACGCGCGCGAGTTTGCGCGAGTCCCGGCGCTACAGATCGAGGATTGGCTCGTCGAGACGCGTGAAGACTGATCGCGTCGATGCCATGCTCCGTCTGCGCTCGTACCCTTCCATCGGCATCGATCGATGCGAGTAACTGTCCTTGCGCGGAAATGTCCGTTTATTGAGGACGGTCGAAAAATCGCGTCCTGACTGCCCCGCATCGCTACGCTGAAACCGCATCGCCGTTGCAGCGCGCCCCGCACACGCATCCAGCGCCCCGCGTGCGGCAGCACCGCGTACCGCTAGGGAAAACCATAGCGCGCACACGCAAGATCGAGTAAGCCCGCAGTCAGTTTCGCTCTTCAGAATCGCCACACTCATTCAAAAAAGCACATCAGGAGACAGGCGATGCATGATGGGTTGGTGAAAAAAATCGAAGCGCATCCGAAGTATGCGCTGCTCAAGCGACGGCGCAATGCGCTCGGCATCTGCCTGACCGTGCTGATGCTGATCGTGTACTACGGCTACATCGCACTGATCGCATTCGACAAGTCGTTCCTCGCGAAGCCCGTGAGCACCGGCGTGACGAGTGTCGGCGTACCGGTGGGCATGGCGGTGATCGTGTTCACCGTCGTCATCACCGGCATCTACGTGCGCCGCGCGAACAACGAATACGATCAACTGACGCAGGACATCCTGCAGGACGTCGCCCAATGAAGAAGACACTTTCGATGACGCTGGTCGCGTTGCTGGCCGCGCTCGCGTGCGGCGCGGCCGTCGCGGGCGGCGGCGATGTCGGGCAGACCGCCAAGCAGGCAACCAACACCACGGCCATCGTCCTGTTCGCACTGTTCGTGGCCGGGACGTTGTGGATCACCAAGTGGGCGGCTTCGCGCACGCGTTCCGCTGCGGATTTCTACACCGCCGGCGGTGGCATTACCGGGTTCCAGAACGGCCTGGCGATTTCGGGCGACTACATGTCGGCCGCATCCTTCCTCGGCATTTCCGCGGCGGTGATGACGTCGGGTTACGACGGCCTGATCTACTCGATCGGCTTCCTGGTCGGCTGGCCGGTCATCACGTTCCTGATGGCCGAGCGGCTGCGCAACCTCGGCAAGTTCACGTTCGCCGACGTCGCGGGCTACCGCTTCGAGCAGGGGCCGATCCGCAGTTTCGCCGCGGTCGGCACGCTGGTGGTGGTGGCGTTCTACCTGATCGCGCAGATGGTGGGCGCGGGGCAGCTCATCAAGCTGCTGTTCGGTCTCGACTACTGGATGGCCGTCGTGATCGTCGGCGCGCTGATGATGGTCTACGTGCTGTTCGGCGGCATGACCGCCACCACCTGGGTGCAGATCATCAAGGCGTGCATGCTGCTCGCGGGCGTGACCTTCATGGCGATCATGGTGCTCGCGCAGTACGGCTTCAGCCCGGAGGCGCTGTTCGCCCATGCCGTGGAAGTCAAGACCGCGATCGCCGCGAATGCCGGCAAGTCGCCGGACGACGCGACCCGGATCGGGCTGTCGGTGATGTCGCCGGGCGGGTTCATCAAGGATCCGATCTCGGCCATCTCGTTCGGCATGGCGCTGATGTTCGGCACCGCCGGCCTGCCGCACATCCTGATGCGCTTCTTCACGGTGCCGGATGCGAAGGAAGCGCGCAAATCGGTGTTCTGGGCCACCACGTGGATCGGTTACTTCTACGTGCTGATCTTCATCATCGGTTTCGGCGCGATCACGCTGGTGCTGACCAATCCGGAGCTGGCCGACGTGGCCAAGGGCGTGATCAAGGGCGGCGCGGGCACGGCCAACATGGCTGCGGTGCTGGTGGCCAAGACGGTGGGCGGCGACGTGTTCTACGGCTTCATCTCGGCCGTGGCGTTCGCGACGATCCTGGCGGTGGTGGCCGGGCTCACGCTGTCGGGTGCATCCGCCGTGTCGCACGATCTCTACGCGACCGTTTTCAAGAACGGCAAGGCCAACAGTGCCGACGAACTGAAGGTGTCGCGCATCACGACGCTGGTGCTCGGCGTGATCGCCGTGCTGCTGGGCATCGCGTTCGAGAAGCAGAACGTCGCGTTCATGGTGTCGCTGGCGTTCGCCGTGGCGGCATCGGCCAATTTCCCGGTGCTGTTCCTGTCGATGATGTGGAAGGGATGCACCACGCGTGGCGCAGTCATCGGCGGCTTCCTCGGGCTGGTTTCGTCGGTGGGGCTGACGATCGTGTCGCCGTCGGTGTGGGAGGCGACGCTCGGTCATCCGAAGGGTTCGGCTTGGTTCCCGTACACGTCGCCCGCATTGTTCTCGATGACCATCGGCTTCGTGGGCGTGTGGCTGTTCTCGGTACTCGACACGAGCCTGCGCGCGAAGGCGGAGAAGGGCGCGTTCGCCGCACAGCAGGTGCGTTCGGAAACGGGGCTGGGGGCGACGCGCGCCAGCAGCCACTGACCGGTCGTTAGCCGACCACGCCCGCCCCGGGGCCGACAATGCAGCTCAGTGCATCGTCGGCCCCGGTGCGGGCGGAATCGTTTTCATCCGGCCGTCGAATTACGCTCCGACAATAATAAATCGCGAATTGGATTGAATTCGTCGATAATGCGCAAACGTTTTACGAAAGCCTGATTGCGGCTAATCCGCGGATTAAATAAATAAAAATAAAATGTCCGAATATGGAATTTCCTGGCTGCGCAGGATCACCGGCCGAAACCTTGTGGCATGAGGTTAACGGCAAATTCCGGCAATACTTTAGGGCACTTTGGCCGCAATTGTTCATTGCATTTTTATCAATGAACGATTGATTTCCGGTCATCGGATCGTCATACGCCATCCCCGATAATTCGGCGCTCACATTCTTTCAATAGACCAAACGGCGGTCGAAGCCGGATCGCTGCGGGGAGCTGTAACCATGACCATCCGTCATCGCATTACGCTGCTAGTCGTCCTGACGTTCTTCGCGCTGTCCGCGATCGGCATCTATGCCGTGTACCAGACACGCAAGAGCGCGTCCGAGGTACGCCAGGTCACCCAGGGCATCGTGCCGAGCGCGCTCGCGTCGGCCGATCTCGTCGCCGATGTGAAGAACATCCAGATCGCGACGATGACGCTCGTCTACGCGCCCGACGCGAACACCGCCGCGCAGGCGCGCGACGAGCTGAAGGCAAAGCAGGGCGCGCTGCGCGCCGCGCTCGACGTGCAGGCGAAATCGGCGGTCGGCCAGGCGCAGGTCGGGCTCGTCTCGCAGGCGAAGGAGAGCGCCACGAACTATTTCGCGGCGATCGACGACACCGTGAAGATGAAGACCGACGGCAAGCCCGAGATGGCGCAGGCCTACCTGTTCGCGAACGTCGCGCAGTATCGCGACGAACTCGAAAGCATCGTCGATACGCTGCGCGTCGAGAAGAACCGCCAGAAGGACGATGCGATCAGCGCACTGAACGGGATGCTGTCGACCACGGCGACCGCGATCGCGGGCGTCGCCGGCACGGTGATCGTGCTGCTGACCGCGCTCGGCCTGCTGCTATATCGCCAGATCACCCGCCCGCTGATCGGGATGCAGACGGCGATGAGCGAGATCGCGACGAGCCAGGATTTCACGCGCCGCGTGCCGGTGGGCCGGATGGACGAAATCGGCCATTCGATCGTCGCGTTCAACGGGATGATCGAGAAGATCCAGGAGAACTCGGCGCAGCTCAAGCAGAAGACGGCCGACATCCAGGCGATGCTGCAGAACATGCAGCAGGGGATCCTGACCGTCGTCGAAGGCGGCGTCGTGCATGCGGAGTATTCGGCGTACCTCGAAACGATCTTCGAGACGAGCGACATCGCTGGTCGCGACCTGATGGCGCTCGTGTTCGACGACTCGAACATCGGTTCCGACGCCCGTTCGCAGGTCGACGCGGCCGTGCACGCGTGCCTCGGTGAAGACAGCATGAACTTCGAGTTCAACGAGCACCTGCTCGTGAACGAAGTCGCGAAGCGGATGCCGGACGGCCGTGACAAGTGGCTCGACCTGAGCTGGTCGGCGATCACCGACGAGACCGACACGGTCGTGCGCCTGATGCTGTGCGTGCGCGACGTGACCGAGATTCGCGAGCTGACCGCGCAGGCCGGCGAGCAGCAGCGCCGCCTCGAAATGATCGGCGAGATTTTGTCGATCAGCCAGGACAAGTTCCACGACTTCGTGCACAGCGCGAAGGGCTTCCTCAGCGAGAACGAGCGGATGATTCGCCAGCACGAACGTGCCGATCACTCGATCGTCGCGGCGCTGTTCCGCAACATGCACACGATCAAGGGCAACGCGCGCACGTACAGCCTTCAGCATCTGACGAACATCGTCCACGAAGCGGAGCAGGCATACGACTCGCTGCGCCGCGCGGACGGCGGCCCCGAGTGGAACCGCGACGCGCTGATGGACGACCTGGCCCGCGTGCGCGACGCGGTCGAGCACTATGCGACGATCAACGCGGTCACGCTCGGCCGCAGCGGCGAAGCGGTGCAGGGCGCCGACTTCCTGATGGTCGAACGCGCGCACATCAGCGAGAGCCTGCGCATGCTCGACGGCGCCGATCCGGCGAACGCGTCCGACTGGCACGCGGCCCGCGACGCCGTGCGCCGCATGTTGAGCCAGCTCGGCACGCAGGGCATCGGCGATGCGCTCGGCGGCGTGATCGAGTCGCTGCCGTCGCTCGCGGCCGAACTCGGCAAGCCGGCGCCGGTCGTGCATATCGACAGCCACGGCCACCGCGTGCGCAGCGAAATCGCCGCGACGCTGAAGAACGTGTTCATGCACCTGCTGCGCAATTCGATGGACCACGGGATCGAATCGTCCGACGAACGGCGCGCGGCCGGCAAGGCGGCATCCGGCACGATCGACATCGCGGTCGGCGTGGGCGGCGGCGAGCTGTGGTTCGTGCTGAGCGACGACGGCCGCGGCCTCGCGCTCGACCGGATTCGCAGCATCGCGCGCGAGCGCGGCTGGATCGATGCCGACCACGACGCGGCGCTGTCCGACGAGGAGGTGGCCGAGCTGATCTTCCGGCCGGGCTTCTCGACCGCGAGTGCCGTGACCGAGGTGTCTGGGCGCGGCGTCGGCATGGACGCGGTGCGCAACTTCCTGAAGCGTGACGGCGGCGACATCGCATTGCGCTTCACCGACGATCGCGTCGGCGCGCCGTATCGCGCGTTCGAGACGATCGTGTCGCTGCCGGCCCGCTTCGCGGCGGACGGTGCCGCGCAGGGCGCCGGGCACGAACGTGCGCGCAGCGCGGATATCGGCGCGGCGGAGTGACGACGTGATCGTGCAGGCGTGGATGCTCCAGATGGCCGCCGCACTGGCGGGCGGTGTCGTCGTCGCAATCGTGGCGGCGGTCGTGTTTCGCGTGACGCGCAAGCGGCTCGTCGCGGCGCTCGAGCGCGACACGGCGCAGTTGCGCAGCGCGCTCGACGCGGCCGATGCGCGCGTCGCCGACGCGGCGTCGGCGCATGCGGAGGCGGCCGACGCATGGGCGCAGCGCGAGGCGCAGCTCGAGGATGCGCTGGCGCGCGAGACGTCCGCCGCGGGCACGCAGCGCGACGCGATGCAGGCGTTGTCGGCCGATCGCGCGGCGCTGGCGCAGCACGCGCAGAAGATCGCCGACGAAGCCGCGCGCCTGCGCGGGCTCGCCGGCACCTTCGAGCGCTGGCACGAGCAGATGATCTCGCTGACCACGCAGAACCAGGACATGCGCGCGAAGAACCTGGAGCTGTCGGCGATCGTCGCGCATGTGTCGATCGTGTCGCTGAACGCGTCGATCGAGGCCGCGCGGGCCGGCACCGCCGGGCGCGGCTTCTCGATCGTCGCGAGCGAGGTGCGCGGGCTGGCCGCGCGCTCGCAGGAACTGTCGAACAGCTATCGCGACAGCCTGAACCGCAACGATCTCGTGACGGCCGCGACGTTCCAGGACATCCAGGCCGGCGGCAAGATGATCACGGCCGCGCTCGCGACCGTCGAGACGCTGGCCGGGCAACTGCACGCGCGGATCGAAGGAGAAGCCGCGTGATCAGTGCGCAGGCGAGGGCCGGGTTCGAACGGATCTTTTTCGATGCCGCGCGCACGCGGCTCGCGGCCGGCGGCGCGTGCGACATCCGGCTGGCAGCCGGCCACGGACACGACGCGCCGGATCGCGCGCACGCGAAGTCGCGATCGAAGCCGAAGGCACCCGAACATGTTGTTGTGCTGACGATCTCCGCGCTGCATTTCCGCCTGCTGCTCGCGCTGCGCTTCAGCGACGACGACGCGACGCGCCGCCATTTCGCCGGCGCGACGGCGGGCACGAACAGCCAGCGACCGTTGACCGACGCGTTCATGGAAGTCGCGAACCTGTGTTGCGGCGCGATCAACCAGGCGCTGACCGCATCGTTTCCCGACCTCGGGATGTCGACGCCTTACCTGCTGAGCGGCCCGAGCATCGACTTCATGCACGCGCTCTCGCCCGATTACGTGGCCACCTACGACCTGACGCTCGATGACGACGTGCGGGTTGGCGCGACGTTGTGCGTGTGCGCGAATGCGCCGGTCGATTTCCATGTGCCGGAAACGGCCGTGATGGAAACCGGCGGCGAGCTCGAACTGTTCTGACCGACCCGGACCGACCCCGATCGACCATGAGGAACCCTTGAGATGACCCTGGACAAACCCGTCAGCAAGGTGCTCGTGCTCGACGACAGTCGCGCGCACGCCGACGCGATCAAGCGTTTCTGCGACGAGCACAACCTGGTCGGCCTGACCGTGCGGCGCAACCGGCTGCTGAAGGTGCTGCGCTCGAATATCGATCTCGGCGCGATCCTGCTCGCCGAGGATTACGGCGGTTCGCCGGCCGAGAGCGCGATCATCGCGACGCAGATCGATGCGCTGCGCCCCGAGCTGCCGATCATCCTGCGCCGCGAATCGCTCGCCTCGCGCGACGGGCTGCCGGAGGCGCTCGCGCGCGTCGCATGCGCGGCCTACGTCGCGGACGACATGACGCCGCTCAAGCGCGCGATCGACGAATACCTGTTCGGCCGCGACTACCCGAACGCACTCGTGCGCGGCATCTCGGAGATCACCGAGGCGCGCATCGACAGCCTGTTCCCGGGCATGACGATCGAGCACGAAACGCCGTGCATCGTGCGCGACCAGATCATCTTCGGCGAAGTGTTCAGCCTGATCGCGCTCGAAAGCGCGTGGTGCCGCGGCTACATGCTGCTGCAGACGAGCGAGCAGCCGCTGCTCGACATGATCGGCGGCACGCGCGACGCCGGCCGCGCGCCGGATTTCCGCGACGTGAACAGCATGCTCGGCGAGCTGACCAACCTCGTATGGGGCGCGTTCAAGAACCGCTATCTCGGCGACGCCGAGGCGCTGGCGCGCCATCCGGTGCAAGTGCCCCTCGTCGTCAATCACAAGCAGAAGTTCATCTCGTTCGGCGGCGACTGCCCGCAGCTCTGCTTCAAGTACCGGATGACCGATCCGGCATCGGGGCGCTCCGTGTGCCTCGACCAGCGCTTCGTGTTCAGCCTGAGCTGGTCGCCGGAGGATTTCCGCGAATCGGTGCAGGACGTGGGGCCGATGGTCGAATCGGGCGAACTCGAGCTGTTTTGAATACTGAAGTCAGCAACAAGGAAAGGAAGGGGAATACGACATGGCAAAGATTCTGGTGGTCGACGATTCGGGCACGGTGCGCGACGAGGTCGCGGGTTTCCTGCGCAATCACGGGCTCGACGTCGCGACGGCCGTCGACGGCAAGGACGGGCTCGCGAAGCTCAAGGCGACGCCCGGCGTGCGCCTCGTGATCAGCGACGTGAACATGCCGAACATGGACGGCCTGACGATGGTCGAGAAGATCCGCGGCGAACTGGCGAACTCGACGGTCAACGTCGTGATGCTGACGACCGAAAGCAGCCCGGCGATGAAGGAACGCGGCAAGGCCGCCGGCGTGAAGGGCTGGATCGTGAAGCCGTTCAAGGGCGACGCGGTGCTCGACGCACTGAAAAAGCTCGCGGGCTGACGTTCATCGGGCTGCGGCGCACCCGCGCCCGCCCGCGCATTCAGCGCTGCGGTTCGGGTTGCGCGGCTGCCGCGTCGCCGGTGGCGGCCGGCACGCACGGGGCGGGCGTCTGCCATTGAACGACGATCATCCCTGCGAAGATCAGCGCGACGCCCGCGATGCGCCCGGGTGTCGCGAGCCGCTGCGCGAGCCCCATCAGCCCGTAGTGGTCGATCAGCAGCGACGCGAGCATTTGCCCGGCGACGACGCAGACGATGAAGGTCGTCGCGCCGAGCCGCGGCGTCAGGATCAGCGCAAGCGTGATGTAGATCACGCCCGCGAGGCCGCCGAGCCACATCCACAGTGGGCGCTGCAGCGCGTCGCCGACGAGCGGCGAGCAAGCGCGCGGCGTGGCCGGCAGTGCGCGTAATTTACAGCGCACCGCGATATCCGTATCCTGCCGGGTGCCGAGGGCGGCGTGCGTGCGCGACATGCGCAGCACGCCCGGCATCCACAACAATCAGGAACGGGACACCTTTCCATGAAAATCAAGATCGATCGGGCCGCGCTCGTGCGCGGCGCATGCGTGACGCTGATGGCTGCGCTCGCAGGCGGCTGTGCAAACACGGGGCAGCAGCCGGCACAACAGGCCGCCGTCGGCGGCGGTTCGTCGTACACGTGCAACCCCACGCAGGCCGATGGACAGGCGACGGCCGGGAAGGGCGCCAACGGGTGCTATTTCGTGCTGCACGATCCCGCGACGAAACAGGCGCTGCCGAACACGCACTATGCGTTCGCGCTTTACACCAACGCGGCCCAGGACAACCCGGAACTCGAAGTCGAAGGCTCGACCGACGCGCAGGGGCGCACGGTCTACGTGCGTTCTGCCGCGCCGATCGATGCGGCGCGAATGGTGCTCGTCCGCACGATCGGCGACGGCCCGACGGGGCGCATCCCGGTGCTGGTCCGGCCGCAGGACGGCAAGCGCATTCCGTTTGCGCAATACAAGGTCACCGGCTGCAACGGCCCGTACGAAGGTGTGACCGACGAAACGGGGCGCGGCGTGATGTATCGCTGCAAGACGCAGTCGAAGATCGACGTGTCGTTCTATCAGTCACGCAAGTAGGGTGAACGGGATGGGATCCGGATCCGGCCGCACCGCCGCGCAGCAGACGGAGACGTTGATCGCGAAGGGCATCGTCTTTACCATCGCGGGCACGTGCATGCTGATCGCCACCGCGCTGTACGCGCAATCGACGCGCGAATTCCTGCGGACGTCGGTCGTCGTGCCGGGGCGCGTCATCAAGCTGAACGCGGGCCCGCATCATCCCGAGATCGCGTTCACGACGCTCGCGGGCGAGCAGGTCGAATACCCGCAGGGCGGCTCGGTCAGCGAGCAGGACGGCGCGACCGTCGAGGTGCGCTATGCGCCCGACGCACCCGGGATGAGCGCGCGGTTGAACACGTTCGGCGCGATCTGGGGCGACGTCCTGATGATAGGGGGAATGGGCGTCGTCTTTTTCCTTGGCGGCGTCGGTCAGTTGCGCTCGGGCGTGCGCGCGTGGCGCAGCGGGCGCAAGCGCGCGTGACCGCTGGCACCGCACTGAATCCTGCGAACCCCGTCGAGCAGAACATCATGAATCGCCAACACGAGACCGCCGGGCCGATCTTGTTGCCGCGCGAACACCCGCGTACGCGACATCGCTGCAGGTTGCCTCGTCACTTCACAGGATATTCCGGCATGACCATCCGCTTGATACCGTGGCTGATCGCGATCGGTACCGCATGCACGGGTCTGGCCGCACACGCGGCGGGCACCGCGCATTCGCTTGACCAGGTGCCGGGGAAGTTCAGTTCGCCCGACGCACGCGCCGCGTACGCGCGCGAGATGAGCGGCGCACCCGAACCGGACGGTTTCGGCGCGCACCTGCCGCCCGGCTTCACGAAAGAGGCGCTGGTTGCGCAGCTTGCGCCGGGCCAGCCGCTCGGGCGCGTCGTGCTGGTCGGCGCGAAGCCGTGGCCGCAGCGCCCGGGTTCGTTTGTCGCGATCGTCTGTGCGGCACCGACCGACGGCCTCGCGAGCGAAGTGCTGAAATTCGGTGTGCCCACCGATTGTGAGGGCTATGAGCACCACCCCGGTGTCGATGACACGAAGGAACTGGTCTGGCTGGGCGTATTCGAGCGCGGTGCGGATGGTGGGCCGCGCCTCGTCGCACGTACCGAACAGCCGCTCGACCAGGCGATCGACTGGAGCCAGACGAATATCGAGAGTCCCGACCCCGCCAGGACGGAGAACGACGTCGCAATACGGCCCGAGCGGTGGTTGCGGTTCGATCTCGCCCCCTACGCGCTGCGAACGGGCGATGCGGCGTTCGGCGTGCGGGCAGGCTGGTCGATCGGTTATGCGGGCGGCGGCGCATCGTTCGAGGCGTTGTACCTGTTCCGGATCGACGGCAAGACACTGCGCGTCGTGTTCGCGCAGCCGATGATGTACTTCCAGGATATCGGCGGCGACTGGCATCGCGACGGCACGCGCGATCACGACATCACGGAGGGCAGCAATACGCTGAACGTGCTGCCGACGTCGACGGAGGGCTTCCACGACCTGCAGTTGCGCCAGCGCGGCGGCAAATGGCGCCAGACGTTTCGCTGGTCGGCGGCCGACGGCGAGTATCAGCCGCGCTGAAGCGGCGCGATCGCCGACGGCTGCGCGCTTCGAACATGACGCAGGCATCCGACATGCAGGTATTCAAGGGCGGCCTCGCCGTGCTGACCGGCACGGTCCTGCTGGTCTTTGCGGCCGTCGATTTCCAGTCGACCCGGGACTTCATGCGTGAGTCGATCGTCGTGCCGGGGCGTGTGGTCCGGCTGGACTACGGGCCGCATCATCCGGACATCGTGTTCACGACGCGCGCGGGCGAACGAGTCGAATACTCGCAAGGCGGCGAGGTCGACGTCCATCTCGGCGAGGCGGTCGAGGTGCGCTACCGGCCTGCCGAACCGCGCATGAGCGCAACGATGAATACGTTCGGCGCGCTGTGGGGCGGGGCGATGACGCTGGGCATTGCAGGCACGCTCTTCGTATTGACCGGATCGTGGTCAGGCGTGCGCGCGTGGCGCAGCGCGCGCAAACCGGCCGCGTGCTGACACCCCGGGCGCGCTACCGGGCAGAGGGCCCGGCGGTCGCGAATTCGTCGACGACGGCTTCGATCACGGCCTGCACGCGCGCGGTCTTGTAGAGATCGGCATGGGCGACGAGCCACACGTCGAAATGATTGCATCGCCGCGCCATGAGACGCACCAGTTCGGGCTCCGCGTCGGCGCGGAAGCACGGCAGCTCTGCAATGCCGAGCCCCGCCAGCGCAGCCTCGACCAGCATCATCGTCGACGATGTCTGGAACATCACGCGGCCGCGCGAAGTCGGTTCGCCGCACAGCGCGTCCCACATCGTCGGCACCACCGGCTGCTGGTACATCACCAGATCGTGTCCATCGAACGCGCTGCCGGCGACCGGTTCGCCTCGCTCGGCCAGATAGCGGCGCGAAGCATAGATGCCCGTTTCGAGCTGCCCGAGCCGCCTGACGATCAGATCCGGCGAATCCGGCCGCAACGTGCGAATCGCGAGGTCCGCTTCCCGGCGCGTGAGGTTGGCGATTTCGGCCGATGTCACTAACACGACGTCGATGCCTGCATGCTTGCGCCGCAGCTGCGCGATCGCGGGCACCACGAAACGCTTGCCGAGCGAGTCGGTCGTGGCAATGCGTACGGACCCGGCCAACTGCTCGTCGAACCCCATCACGCGGCGTTCGATCGTGAGTGACGCCCGTTCCATCGTTTCGGCCGGTTCGAGCAGGGCTTCGCCCGCGGTCGTCAGCACATAGAGGGTCGGCGTTCGAAGAAAGAGGCGGGCCGAGAGTTCATCTTCCAGCGCGGCGATCCGACGTCCCACCGTCGCCTGGTCGACGTTCAGTTGCGCCGCGGCGCTGCGCAGCGTGCCGGTGCGCGCCAGGGCCAGGAAGAAGCGGGCGTTGTCCCAGTTCATGCGGGTCGACTGTGTCATCGGGCAGGGCGGTGTTCGGAACGGGTGATGCAAATCTGCATCACGAAAATGCGAAATTACCACTTTTCTGCATCCCAGGTCATTTCTAGACTCCTGGCATCCGTCTGGAGGTTTCATGTCCGATTGCAATCCTGTATCCATCCCCGTGCCGATAACGGCCGCGTATCGCCCCACGGCGCGCGAGCAGCGCTTCACGCTGGCGCTCGTCGCGATCGGCATGTTCATGGCGGTCCTCGATTCGACGATCGTCAACGTGGCGCTGCCCGCGATGCGGACGAGCCTCGGCGCGACGGTCGCCGAACTCGCGTGGATCGTCGACGCGTATACGCTCAGCTTCGCCGCGCTGATTCTCGCGGGCGGCGCGCTGTCCGACCGGTTCGGCGCGAAGCGCGTGTATCTCGCGGGGCTGGCGCTGTTCGTCGGTGCATCGGCGGCGTGCGGCGTCGCGTCGTCGGTTGCGATTCTCGTGATCGCGCGCTTCGGGCAGGGCATGGGTGCCGCGCTCTTCCTGCCCGCGTCGCTCGCGATCGTGCGCAGCACCTTCGACGTGCCCGCCGAGCGGGCGCGGGCGATTGCGGTCTGGGCGGGCATCGCGTCGGTTGCCGTCGCCGTGGGACCGGTGCTGGGCGGCATCCTCGTCGACGATTTCGGCTGGCGCAGCGCATTCCTGATCAACGTACCGACCGGCGCGGTCGCTTTTGCCGGGGCGGCGGCACGCGTTCGGGCATCGGTCGCGCAGCATGTGCGCCACTTCGATTGGGCCGGCCAGTGCATCGGTGCGACGGCGCTCGGCGCGCTCTGTTTCGCGGTGATCGAATTGCCGACGCGCGGCACGGGTGCCACGGAGGTCCGCTGCGCGCTGCTGATCGCCGCGCTCGCGGCCGCCGTGCTGATCGTCGTCGAGCGGCGTGCCCGCCATCCGATGGTGCCGCTCGCATGGTTTCGCAATCGCGTTTTCGTCGCGATGAACCTGATGGGCAGCCTCGTCTATGTCGGCTACTTCGGGCTGCTGTTCGTGCTGAGCCTGTACCTGCACGGACGCTTCGGCATGAGCGCGCGGCAGACGGGGCTGACGCTGTTGCCGTTCGCGCTGAGTCTGTCGCTCGGCAATCTGCTGTCGGGAAAGCTGCATGGCCGTGTTCGTCCGGTCAGGCTGATGGCGAACGGCCTCGCGATGGCGGCGCTGGCCGTTCCGGCGATCGCGATGGCGCTCGCGCTGCGTGCGCCGTGGCCGGTGGTCTGGATGGCCATGGCTGCATTCGGCACCGGCACCGCGCTGTCGGTGGCGCCGATGATCGCGACGGTGCTCGAACAGGTGCCTGCCGATGCGGCGGGCGTGGCATCCGGGTTCCTCAACGCGGCACGGCAGGCCGGCAGCCTGCTCGGCGTGGCCCTCGCAGGCGCCGCGACGATACTGTTGCCGGATCTGACCGATGCGCTATGGGTGGTCGCGGCGCTCGGATGTGTCGCCTACGCAATTGCCGCGCTGGCTGCGAGGACGGCAGGCCGCGCGGAAGCCGCGCAACGGAGCCGTTGACGGGCGAGCGGCACGCGCGTTGCAGTGGCCGGCAGGCAGCCGCGCACGCATGCGGCGCCGCGGCTGGACGTCGTGCGGAATGTGGAGGACCATTTCGTCATGACGCCGCGACCGGACGGATGCGATTTTCATCCGTTCGCGCCGCATCGAATCCTGCCGAACCCCATCGAGCGGAACATCATGAAATCCGATCAAGAGACTGCCGAGCCGATCCTGTTGCGCGACGCGCACGACGGCGTCGTCACGCTGCGGCTGAATCGTCCGCAGCAATTCAATGCACTGTCCGAGGCGATGCTCGCGAGCCTGCACGATGCGTTCGAGTCGCTGGCTGCCGATCCGCACGTGCGCTGCGTCGTGCTGGCCGCGCAAGGCAAGGCGTTCTGCGCGGGTCACGACCTGCGGCAGATGCGCAGCAAGCCCGAACTCGATTACTACCGCGCGCTGTTCGCGCAGTGCAGTCGCGTGATGCTCGCGATGCGCGCGTTACCGGTGCCGGTGATCGCACGCGTGCACGGCATTGCGACGGCGGCCGGCTGCCAGCTCGTCGCCGCGTGCGACCTGGCGATCGCCGCCGATACCGCGCGCTTCGCGGTTTCGGGCATCAACGTCGGGCTGTTCTGTTCGACGCCGGCCGTTGCGTTGAGCCGCAACGTCACGGCAAAGCGCGCGTTCGACATGCTCGTGACCGGGCGCTTCGTCGACGCGGCAACGGCCGTCGCGTGGGGCCTCGTCAACGAGGCGGTGCCCGAAGATGCGCTCGACACGGCCGTCGCGCGCAAGGTCGCGGAGATCGTCGCGAAGAGCCCGGCCGCGGTGCGGTACGGCAAGCAGATGTTCTATCGCCAGCGCGAGTTGCCGCTCGACGAAGCCTATGCGTATGCGGGCGACGTGATGGCGCGCAACATGATGGAAGAGGATGCGGGCGAAGGGATCGACGCGTTCCTCGAGAAACGCAAGCCGACGTGGCGTTCGTCGTGAGCCGCCGTCGGCGTGTGGCGAGCGAAGCGGAAGGGCCGTAAGGAAGGGCCGTAACCCGCGCCTGTCGCTCACACGGAAAGGCAAACGGGCCGCCCGAGGCGACCCGCAACCGAAGCGCACGCGAGGCGACGCAACAGCGTGTGCGTCGCCGCATCTGCGCCGGTCAGCGCCCGTAGCTCCCGGTCCGCAGCGTCGGCTGTTCGCTCGATGCACCCGGCGGCACGATCACGACCGGCACGCGGCGCGCGAGCGCGCACATCAGCTCGTAGCCGATCGTGCCGCTGGCTTCCGCCACGTCATCCACCTTTACCTGGTCGCCCCACAGCTCGACACCCGATCCGATGCCCGCGTTCGGGCATGGCGTCAGATCGACGGTCAGCATGTCCATCGACACGCGGCCGACGACGCGCGTCATCACGCCGTCCACCGCGATCGGCGTGCCGGTCGGTGCGTGGCGCGGATAGCCGTCCGCATAGCCGCACGCGACGACGCCGATCCGCATCGGCCGGTCGGCCGTGAAGCGGCGGCCGTAGCCGACGGTCTCGTCCGGCGACAGCGTCTGCACGCCGATGATCTTGCTCGTCAGCGTCATCGCGGCCATCAGCGGCGTATCGGCGATATCCCGCGCCGCACCCGTCGGCGATGCACCGTACAGGATCGTGCCGGGCCGGACCCAGTCGCGGTGCGCGCGCGGATGCCACAGCACGGCGGCCGAATTCGACGTCGAGCGCTCGCCCGGAATTCCCGCCGTCGCCGCATCGAACTGGTCGAGCTGCCAGTCGACTTCGCCTTCGTCGGCGTTCGCGAAATGCATCATCAGCGTGATCTTGCCGATCGACGGCGCGCCGGCCGCGCGCTCCCACGCGGCACGGAAAGCGGCGGGGCGATAGCCGAGCCGGTTCATCCCGGAATTCATCTTGAGCTGGATGTCGATCGGCTGCTGCGGCCTGGCCGCGATCAGCAGGTCGAGCTGCTCGTCGCAGTGCACGGCCACCGTCAGGCGGTGGCGATCGGCCAGCTCGACGTCGGCGGGCTCGAAGATCCCTTCGAGCAACAGCACCGGCTTGTCCCAGCCGAGTTCGCGCACGCGCACGGCTTCGTCGAGATCGAGCAGCGCGATGCCGTCGGCCGCTGCGAGGCCCGGGTAGATCCGCTCGATGCCATGACCGTACGCATTGGCCTTGATCACGGCCCACACGCGCGATTGCGCGGCGGTGCGGCGGATGAAGTCGAGGTTGTGGCGGACGGCGTCAGGTCGGATGTGGGCGACGATGGGACGGGGCATGGCGATGTCTCGGATCGGATGTCGTTCGGCGCGCGCGGCGGCGCGGGTTCGGCGGCCTGGCGCGACAACGCGCCGGGCCAGTGTTGAACGCTATCTTATTGGTGTTCGACCAGTTTTAATTAACGTTTTTGTCGACGATTTGGTGGAAATTTTTGTGTTGACCCAGACGCGTCGCGGCTGCCGGCGGGCCGTGCAGCCGAGTCTCCCGTCTAGAAAACCGGTGCGCGAACAGCACGACGCAATGCTAAGCTCTCGGCGATCTTGTCATTGATCAATGTAATCATAAAAGGAGGAGACTTTTGATGACGACGTCCCAGCTGTGCCTGTTCATCGTGGCGGCGTTGCCGTTCTCGATGACGTTTCTCGCGAAGGCCCGCAAGGGTTACGACAACCGCGCGCCGCGCGACTACCTGGCGAAACTCGAAGGCTGGCGCGCTCGCGCGCAGGCCGCGCACCAGAACGGGTGGGAAGCGCTTGCGCTGTTCACGGCCGCGCTGGTGGTGGCATGGCACAACGGCGCGAACGGGCATCGCGTCGACCAGCTTGCGATGGCATTCGTCGCGATCCGCATCGTCTACATGCTGATGTACCTGCTGAACTGGGCGACGCTGCGCTCGCTCGTGTGGTTCGGCGGGATGGCATGCGTGGTGGCGTTGTTCTTCGCCGCGCCGTAAGCGGCGCATGCGGGCGAGGCCGGCGCGTTACTTGCCGGTCGCGCTGCCCGTGCCGTGCACGAGGCTGTCGTTGGATGCGGGCGCAACGATCGGGCCCGCGATCGGCGCTGCTGCCGCGTCCGCTTCCGCTTCGCGGCGCAGGAACGCGATCAGTGGATCGAGCAGCCGGTGCCGTGTCGACGGGTTGCGGCGCAGCACGAAGCGCCACGACGCGGCGCGCTCGAGGCCCGGCCTCAGTGGCACGAGGCGCCCGCTGCGCAGCTCGGGTTCGATCAGCGGCGCGCGACCGAGCGCGATGCCCGCGCCGCCGACCGCCGCGCCGATGACCTGGCTGAAACTGCTGTAGCGGACGATCTTCGTCTCGAAGTCGCCCGGCAGGCCGAACTCCGTGGACCAGTTGCGCCAGTCGATCTCGGGGCTGTTCTCGTGCATCTCCTGAAGCAGCCGGGAGCGGCACACGTTCACGGAGGCAAACGGATGCAGTTCGGGGCTGCATACCGGGAACACCGTTTCCTGCAGCAGGATGTCGTCGTCGGCCTGTAGCCGGTGCGCGGGCACGTGCACGATCGCCAGATCGACGCCGCTGCGCGCGAAATCCGGTTCGTCGTCGAGCACGACGGCATGCAGCGGCGTGTCGGGATGAAGCGACGAGAATTCCGCGAGGCGGCGTGCGAGCCACATCGCCGAAAACGGCGCGTTGGCGGATACGGTGAGCCGTTGCGCGGTGCCGCGAATTTCCGCACAGGCGTCGGTCAGCCGCGACAGCGCATCGCTGACCGCCGGCAGCAGGCGTGCGCCGGCCGGCGTGAGGCTGATGCCGCCGAGCCCCGTACTGCGTTCGAGCAGCCGCGCGCCAAGCGATTCCTCGAGCGCGCGAATCTGGTGACTGACCGCGCTCGTCGATACGTTCAGTTCCGCCGCCGCGCGCGCGAACCCGCCGAGGCGGACGGCCGCCTCGAAAGCTCGCAATGCGCTGAGGGGAGGGAGGTGCGACATGCGGGGTATTGTAGTTGACTCAACACCCGTTGAAAAATCATCTTTTGCCGCGCACGGGCCGCGCGGGTAGCCTCGATCCGGTCAAGAAAAAACATCATCGGACACGACTGGAGGGCTTCATGTATTTCGACCGACGACTATGGGCAATGATGGCGGGACTGCGCTGGCGGGTTGCCGCGGCCGTCGCGCTCGGCCTGCTCGCGATGGGTGTCGGGATTCTGCGTTTCGTATTTCTCGGCCGCGTGCTGGCGCTGGTCTTTTCCGGCGCGCCGGCACGCAGCATCGGCGAAGCCGTCGTTGCAACCGCGGCCTGCGTGCTGCTGCGCGCGTGGCTCGACCATCGCCGTACGGTGCTCGCGCAGCACACGGCCGGGCGCGTGCAGGCCACGTTGCGCGCGCGGCTGTTCGACCGGATTGCCGCACTCGGCCCCGCGTGGTTCAGCGGCGAACGCACGGGCGGCGTGATGCTGGCCGTCGTCGACGGCGTCGAGCAGCTGCAGACCTTTTTCGGCACCTACCTGCCGCAGCTCGTGATCGCCGCGTGCGCGCCGGTGATGATCTTCGCGGTGCTCGCGTGGTGGGATGTGCCGACGGCCGCGATCCTGCTGGTCGCGGCGCTCGTCACGCTCGCGCTGCCGCAACTCGTGCACCGTGCCGACAAGCGCGCGGCGCTCGCGCGCTCCGCAGCGTTCAAGGCGTTCGGCGAGGAATTTCTCGACGCGGTGCAAGGCCTGCCGACGCTGAAGGCGTTCGGGCAAAGCACGGCGTTCGGCGCGAAGCTGGCCGCGAAGGCGCGCGCGCTGTCCGACAGTACGTTCTGGGTGCTCGCGCTCGGCCTGCTCACGCGGTTCTTCACCGATCTCGGCACCGGCCTCGGCGCGGCCGCCGCGATCGCGGTCGGCGCGTGGCGCGTGCGGCATGGCGACATGAGCCTCGAGGCGCTGCTGATCGTGCTGATGTCCGGCAGTGAAATCTTCCGGCCGCTGCGCGACCTGCGTTCCGTGCTGCACCAGGGGATGATCGGCCAGTCGGCGGCGAACGCGATCCATGCGCTGCTCGATGCGGATAGTCATGCACCGGCCGCCGACGCGCCGCGTGTGACGGGCCTGCGGCCGGAGATCGCGTTCGACGCCGTCAGCTTCGCGTATCCGGGGCGTCGCGCGGACGCGCATGCGGCGCTGAGCTTTTCGGTTCGCGAGGGCGAGACGGTGGCCATCGTCGGGCCGAGCGGTGCGGGCAAGTCGACCATCGTGCGCCTGCTGCTGCGCCAGCACGATGCGCAGGGCGGCGCGATCCGCATCGGCGGCCACGACGTGCGCACGCTCGATGCCGGCCAGGTGCGCGAGATGATCGCGGTCGTCGCGCAGGATGCGACGCTGTTCGACGGCAGCGTGGCCGACAACCTGCGGCTCGGCCGCCCCGACGCGAGCGATGCGGACATGATCGCCGCCGCGCGTGCCGCCAACGCGCACGATTTCATTTCGGCGCTGCCCGACGGCTACGCGACGCGCATCGGCGAACGCGGGCTCATGCTGTCGGGCGGCCAGCGCCAGCGCCTCGCGATTGCCCGCGCGCTGCTGCGCGATGCGCCGATCCTGCTGCTCGACGAGGCGCTGTCGTCGGTCGACGCGGAGAACGAAGCGCTGATCCAGCAGGCGCTCGACCGGCTCACGCGCGGGCGGACCACGCTCGTGCTCGCGCACCGGCTGTCCAGCGTGATCGGCGCCGACCGCATCCTGGTGCTCGACCAGGGGCAGGTGGTCGACGAGGGCACGCATGCGGCGCTGATCGCGCGCGACGGCCCGTATCGCCGGCTGATGGGGCCGCAACTGGAAGCGGTCGCCGAGTCGGTCGGTGCGGCGGCGACGGCCGGCCCGACCGCGCGCGCATCGTCGGGCCCGCAGGTGCGGCCGCTGAACGACGATGCGGCGGAGATCGGCTGGCCGGAAACCCTGCAGACGCTATTGCGCTTCGTGCGTCCGTGGACGGGCAAGGTCGTGCTGACGGTGCTGTTCGGGATCGGCCGCGTGCTCGCGTTCATCGGCGTCGGCGTGATCGGCGCGCTGGTGGTCGGCGCGGTGCCGGGCGGCCACGTGAGCCCGACGCTCGTCACCGCACTGCTCGTGATCGCGCCGTTGGCGGCCGTGCTGCACTGGCTCGAATCCTGGCTCGCGCACGACATGGCGTACCGGTTGCTCGCGGAAATGCGCATCGCGCTGTTCGCGACGCTCGAACGCCTCGCGCCGGCCGGGCTGCTGCGCCGCCGCTCCGGCGATCTCGTGTCGCTCGCGACGCAGGACGTCGAGACCGTCGAGTATTTCTATGCGCACACGCTGGCGCCCGCATTCGTCGCGGTGCTCGTGCCGGCCGCCGTGCTGGTGCTGCTCGCGTCGGTCGCCTGGCCGCTCGCGCTCGTGCTGCTGCCGTTCCTGTCGTGGGCCGGGCTCGCACCGGTGCTGGCGCGGCGTGACGTCGACCGGCTCGGCACCGGCGCACGCGAAGCGCTGGGCCAGCTCGGCGCGCACCTGACCGAAACGATCCAGGGGCTTGCGGAGTTGACCGCGTTCCAGGCCGTCGCGCGCCGGCGCGCAGCGTTCGTGGCTGAGGTCGATGCGTACCGCAAGCAACGCGCGAAGCTGCTCGACGATCTGTCGGCGCAGAGCGCCGCGCTGGAAATCGCGAGCGGGCTCGGCGGGCTGGTCGTCGCGGCGCTGGGCGCGCTGCTGTGCGCACGCGGCTGGTTTCCGCGCGAGTCGTTGCCGCTGCTGGTGCTGGTGGCCGTGGCCGCTTTCATGCCGGTGGCCGAAATCGGCCAGGTCGCGCGCCAGCTCGCCGATACGATCGCGTCGACGCGCCGCTTGCGTGCGCTGGAGAAGGAGCCGGTGCCGGTGACGGACGGCACGCAGGCGATGCCTGCCGATCCGGCCGTGCGTTTCGAGGCCACGTCCTTCACGTACCCGGGCCGCAGCGTGCCCGCGATCGACCGCGTGAGCTTCGAGGTGCGGCCCGGCAGCACGGTCGCGCTGGTCGGTGCGTCGGGCGCCGGCAAGTCGACGGTTGCGAGCCTGCTGCTGCGCTTCTGGGATCCGCAGCAGGGCCGCGTGACGCTCGGCGGCGTCGACCTGCGCGACTTGCGGCTCGACGACCTGCGGCAGCACATCGCGCTGGTTGCGCAGGATACCTACCTGTTCAACGACACGCTCGAAGCGAACATCCGGCTTGCCGCGAGCGATGCGTCCGACGCGGACGTGCAGCGTGCGATCGACCATGCGGCGCTCGGCGACTTCGTCGCGCGGCTGCCCGATGGACTGGCGACGCGCGTCGGCGAGCGCGGCGTGCAGCTGTCGGGCGGGCAGCGCCAGCGTGTCGCGATTGCACGCGCGTTCCTCAAGGATGCGCCGGTGCTGATCCTCGACGAAGCGACGTCCCATCTGGACACGATCAGCGAGCAGCAGATCCGCGCGGCGCTGGAAGACCTGATGACGCAGCGTACGTCGATCATCATCGCGCACCGGCTGTCGACCGTGCGCAATGCCGACCTGATCCTCGTGATGGAGCACGGCAGCGTGATCGAGGCAGGGCGGCATGCGGACCTGATGGCGCGGCAGGGCGCGTATGCGCGGCTCGTGTCGCATCAGGCGAGCGGGGTGGCGGCGTAAGCGACGCTGCATCGGCGCGCGGCCGGCCGATAGGGCCGCGCATATTCCGCAACATGCGTTGAGCCGCGCCGGCGGATGCCGGCATCGCGCGGGCAGCCGCTCCGGCACGACACGGTGCCGTGTCGAAGCGCCGACGATCCGCGCTGACACACCCGCTGACACCCGCACGGGCGGCGGTGGTTGTCGCGCCCCGTCGCGCCGTCATCCCCCTCTCGCGTAATGCCCGGGACGGGAAACCCGCCAGACCAGACCGCGTCACCACCAACCGCTCCCCACGCGCCGCTATCGGCCGGCGCATCACGATCCGGCCGGGCATTTCGCCCCCGGGCCACACGCCCTTTCCTCCGATTTATCCACCCGCGCGCCCCGGGTTTGTCTCGACGCATTTACCTGTTGCGCACTTTTTTGTTGTCGTAGTATCGCCGTTGACAACACTTGTTGCACTAAGGTCTAATTCGACATCGCATGTTGCGGTGCGGCTTGATGTCGTCGTTCCGCCGGCCGCGTGGCCGGCCCATCGCTCAATCATGCGGAGAGAAACCATGAGTCGCCGTTCCTTCCTGAAAGCCGTCGCGGTCGTTGCCGTGCTCGGCGCAAGCCTCGCGCACGCGGACACCAGGACGCTCGTCGTCGGGACCGACACGTCGTTCATGCCGTTCGAGTTCAAGCAGGGCGACAAGTACGTCGGCTTCGATCTCGACCTGTGGGCGGAGATCGCGAAGGACCAGGGCTGGAAATACACGATCCAGCCGATGGATTTCGCGGGCCTGATCCCGGCGCTGCAGACGCAGAACATCGACGTCGCGCTGTCGGGCATGACGATCAAGGAAGAGCGCAGGAAGGCGATCGACTTCTCCGCGCCGTACTACGACAGCGGGCTCGCCGCGATGGTGCAGACCGGCAACACGACGGTCAAGTCGATCGACGACCTGAACGGCAAGGTGATCGCCGCGAAAACGGGCACCGCGACGATCGACTGGATCAAGGCGCACCTGAAGCCGAAGGAAATCCGCCAGTTCCCGAACATCGACCAGGCCTATCTCGCGCTCGAAGCCGGCCGCGTCGATGCCGCGATGCACGACACGCCGAACGTGCTGTTCTTCGCGAACAACGAGGGCAAGGGCAAGGTGAAGGTCGCGGGCCAGCCGGTCAGCGGCGACAAGTACGGGATCGGCTTCCCGAAGGGCAGCGCGCTGGTGCCGAAGGTCAATGCGTCGCTCGTGAAGATCAAGGCCGATGGCCGCTACGCGCAGATCTACAAGAAGTGGTTCGGTGCCGAACCGCCGAAGATGTGAGCGTGACGCCGCAACAGCGCGCGGCCGGGTGGCCGCGCCGGTCTTGAATCGAACGGGGAGCGACAAGTGAATTTCGATTGGTCGGCGATCTGGGCGGCGTTGCCGGACCTGATGGACGGGGTCCGGTTGACGGTGTTCATCGCATTTTTCGGGCTGGTGGGCGGCTTCATCGTCGGGATGATCGCGGGCATGTTCCGCGCATACGGACCAAAGGCGATGAACGTGCTCGCACAGGTTTATATTGAATTGATCCGCGGCACGCCGATCGTCGTGCAGGTGATGTTTTTGTATTTCGCGCTGCCGCTGCTCGCGCATATCCGCATCGACGGCCTGACGGCCGCGATCATCGCGATCACGGTGAATTCCGGCGCGTATCTCGCGGAAGTGGTGCGCGGCGCGCTGCTGTCGATCCCGAAGGGGCTGACGGAGGCAGGGCTCGCGATGGGCTTGTCGATGCCGCGCGTGCTGCTGAAAGTGGTCGGCCCGCTGGCATTCCGGCGCCTGATTCCGCCGCTCGGCAACCAGTGCATCGTGAGCCTGAAGGACACGTCGCTGTTCATCGTGATCGGCGTCGGCGAGCTGACGCGCAAGGGGCAGGAAATCATCGCGGGCAATTTCCAGGCGGTCGAGATCTGGACGGCAGTGGCTGTCCTTTACCTGTTGCTGACCGGCGCCATGACGTTGACGCTGCGGCTCGTCGAAAGAAGGATGCGCATCCTATGAGCATGATCGAATTCCAGAACGTGTCGAAGAGCTTCGGCCACGTGCCGGTGCTGAAGCATATCGACCTGAAGATCGACGCGGGCGAGGTGGTCGTCGTGATCGGCCCGTCCGGCTCGGGCAAGTCGACGATGCTGCGCTGTATCAACGCGCTCGAGAAAATCACCGGCGGCGAACTGCTCGTCGACGGCCAGAGCGTGCGCGGCAACGCGGCGACGATCCGCAACATCCGGCTCGAAGCCGGCATGGTGTTCCAGCAGTTCAACCTGTTTCCGCAGATGACCGCGCTCGAGAACGTGATGTTCGGGCCGATGCAGGTGCGCGGTGCGTCACGCGCCGAAGCGCGCGACCAGGCGATGGCGCTGCTCGACAAGGTCGGCCTCGAATCGCGCGCGAATCATTATCCGTCGGAGCTGTCGGGCGGCCAGCAGCAGCGTGTCGCGATTGCGCGTGCGCTCGCGATCCGGCCGCGGCTGATGCTGTTCGACGAGCCGACGTCGGCGCTCGATCCGGAATTGCGCCACGAAGTGCTGAAAGTGATGCAGGATCTCGCGACCGAAGGGATGACGATGATCGTCGTCACGCACGAGATCGGCTTTGCGAAGCGGGTCGGCACGCGCCTGCTCTTCATGGATCAGGGCGGGATTGCCGAGGACGGCCATCCGGTCGAGCTGATCGACCGGCCGCCGACCCCGCGCCTGAAGGAATTCCTGAAACACGTGTCCTGAACGAAACCGAACCCTCCGACATGCCGCTTTCCCTTTCCCCCGTCATCGCCGGCGCGCCGTTCGACCTCGGCGTGCGCCTCGGCGAGCTCGCCCGGCCCGTGTTCGATGAATACATGCAGCAGAGCAGCGCGTGGCAGGCCGTGCGTCGCTGGCGCGGCCATCCGTTCGTCGCCGCGCTGCGGCAGGCTGCGCTGGCCGCGTATCCGCATCTCGTCGCGGAGCTGGACGGGATCGCGGCGGGCATCGGCTGGCGGGCGGAGGACATCTTCCTGTGGAACTGCCGCGGCGAACTGATCCACAACGCGCCGGATGGCTGCACGACGCTTGCCGGGCGCGACGCTCACGGCACGCGCTGGATCGCGCACAACGAGGACGGCGATCCGTACCTGCGCGAGCGCTGCCTGCTCGTCGACGTGCAGCCGGCGGGCAAGCCCGGCTTCGTCAGCTTCTATTACCCCGGCTCGCTGCCGGGCCATACCTTTGCCGCGAACCGCGCGGGCATCGCGCAGGCGATCAACAACCTGCGGATCCGCACGCCGGCAGCGGGCGTGCCGCGGATGATCCTCGCGCGCGCCGTGCTCGATGCGACGTCGCTCGACGCGGCGGCCGACGTGCTGCGCACGCATGCACGCGCGAGCGGGTTTCATCACACGCTCGGCGCGACCGGCGATGCACGGCTGCTGAGCATCGAGGCGAGCGTCGCGCGCTGTTCGGTGACCGACGTCGCGCGGCTCGCGGGGCACGCGAACCATCTCGTGCACGCCGGCTGCGATGCCGAAGCGCAGATCGTCACGCAATCGTCGGCCGACCGTCAGCGTCGCGTCGACGCGCTGACGCCCGCCATCGACGCGATCGATGAAGCCGCGCTGCGGCGCGTGCTCGGCGATCGCGCGCCGGAAGGGCTGCCGATCTACCGCGACGATCCGGCCGACCCCGACGACGAGAACACGCTGGCCACGGCCGTGTTCGCGATCGGCGCGGCATCGATCGATTTCACCATTCACCAACACGGCACGCAGCGTTTCGCGACGCGCATCGTGCCGTCCGGACGCGCGCACGACGCGTCCTGATCCATGAGGCAACGCATGACGACCGTTTTCCATCGCGCTCCGCGCGCCACCTTGCCCGTTGCCGTCGCAGGCGACGGCATCGAGATCATCGACTCGACCGGCAAACGCTATATCGACGCGTGCGGCGGCGCGGCCGTTTCGTGTCTCGGCCACAGCAACCAGCGGGTGATCGACGCGATCAAGCGGCAGGCGCAGCAGCTGGCGTACGCGCATACGTCGTTCTTCACGACCGACGTGGCTGAAGAACTCGCCGACCGGCTCGTCGCTGCCGCGCCGGCCGGCCTCGAGCACGTGTATTTCGTGTCGGGCGGCTCCGAGGCGGTCGAGGCCGCGCTGAAGCTCGCACGCCAGTATTTCGTCGAGAAGGGCGAGCCGCAGCGCCGCCATTTCATCGCGCGACGCCAGAGCTATCACGGCAACACGCTCGGCGCGCTCGCGATCGGCGGCAACGCGTGGCGGCGCGAGCCGTTCCTGCCGCTGCTGATCGAGGCGCACCACGTGAGCCCGTGTTATGCATACCGCGACCAGCAGGCGGGCGAAACCGACGAAGCTTATGCGCAGCGCCTCGCGGATGAACTCGAACAGAAGATCGTCGAACTCGGCGCGGACAACGTCGCGGCGTTCGTCGCGGAGACGGTGGTGGGCGCAACGGCCGGCGCGGTGCCGCCGGTGCGCACGTACCTGAAGAAGATTCGCGCCGTGTGCGACAAGTACGGCGTGCTGCTGATCCTCGACGAGATCATGTCGGGCATGGGCCGCACGGGCTACCTGTACGCGTGCGATGAAGACGGCGTCGCGCCCGACCTGCTGACGATCGCGAAAGGGCTCGGCGCGGGCTACCAGCCGATCGGCGCGACGCTGGTGAGCGATCGCATCTACCGGACGATCGTCGACGGTTCGGGCTTCTTCCAGCACGGCCACACGTACCTGGGCCACGCAACCGCATGCGCGGCCGCGCTCGAAGTGCAGCGCGTGATCGCCGAGGAGAAGCTGCTCGACAACGTGAAGGCGCGCGGCGAGCAACTGCGTGCATCATTGCGCGAGCATTACGGCGCGCACCCGCATGTCGGCGACGTGCGCGGCCGCGGGCTGTTCGTCGGCGTCGAGCTCGTGCGCGATCGCGACAGCAAGGCGACGTTCGATCCCGCGCTGAAGCTGCATGCGGCGGTCAAGCGCGAAGCGATGCAGCGCGGCCTGATGGTGTATCCGATGGGCGGGACGATCGACGGCGTTCACGGCGATCACATCCTGGTCGCGCCGCCGTTCATTTGCACCGCGCAGCAGATCGATACGATCGTCGAGCGGTTGTCGGGCGCGATCGGCGCGGCGCTCGCGTCGGCCGGCGCGTGACCGTATTCGTCAAACCTAGTCCGGACTTCGCCATGACGAACAGATTGCCTCCGTTCGATCCCGCATCGGCCACCGATGAGCAGAAGGCCGTGCTGGCCGACATTCTCAGCGGCCCGCGCGGCAACCTGAACGGGCCGTTTCTCGGCTGGATCGCGAGCCCCGAGCTGGCCCAGCACGCGCAGAAGCTCGGCGCGTTCTGCCGCTATCGCACGGGCCTGCCGCTGCGCCTGTCGGAGCTCGCGATTCTCGTGACGGCCGCGCGCTGGCGCTCGCAGGCCGAGTGGCACATCCACCATCCGATCGCGCTCGAAGCGGGCGTGCCGGCCGCGACGGCCGACGCGATCCGGCGCGGCGTCGCACCCGCATTCGAGTCGGACGACGATGCGCTGATCCATGCCTTCGCGAGCGAGCTGTACGACACGCGGCGCGTGAGCGATGCGACGTTCGAACGGGCGCAGGCGCGCTTCGGCCACGAAACGGTCGTCAATCTCGTCGCGTTGCTCGGCTACTACGCGCTCGTCGCGATGACGCTGAACACGTTCGGCATGCGCGCGCAAGGGCAGACCGAATTGCCGTTTCCGGAGTAATACCCGTGCGTTGATCGTGCCGGAGCAACTGAGGCGATACGTCTGACGAACGTGTTGCCGACCTGTTCCGGCACAATGCAACCAAATGTATTCATGCGGGATCGACGGCCGATCGCCGCGTATGATGGCTTGTTCACGTCGATATGAGCGGTGAGCAAGCATGACGAGTACCCGCAAGACCTTGATGATCGCCGGTGGGCTCCTGGTAGCCGCGGCCGGCACTGCCTACGTGATGCTCCTGCGTGCGGATCACCGCGCGATCGAAGATGCCGGCATCGGCGATTCGGCTGCGCCCGTTGCCGCGGCGCCCGCAGGCAACGATCACGCGGTGCAGGGCGCCATCGCGCCGCCGGCTCCTGCCGCCGCGATGGCACCGAAACAGGCGGCTGTCGCGCCGCCGCCCCCGCACCGGCGCCTTCTGCGCCGGCCGAAACCGCACGCGTCAGTGCAGCGCCGGCCGTGCCGGTCGTCAGTGACAAGCCGCAGCCGGTGACGAAGCCGAGCGCGCCGCCGCCTAAGGTCACCGTCGTGACCGTCGATGCGCAGGATTCGACCCCACCGTCGCCGCCGTCGGCCGCCAAACCCGCGCAGCAGGCCGCACCCGCACCCGCGCAGGTCACGCAACGCGCGCCGCGCAAGCGCGATGGCCTGGAACGCCACGCGGCCGCAGCACCTTCCGCAACGAAATCCGAAACGCCGGAGACGGCCGCGCTCGTGAGGGAATCGGCGAAGCTCGACCCGTCGTTGCCGCCGCCATCGATGTCGTCGATGCCGTCGATGTCATCGGGCAGCGGTTCGACCCGGCAGGGCAGTTCGTCGTCGGGCGCGAATCCGGTTGCCGCGGCGATGACCGAGCAACTGGTGAGGCAGTCGAGCAATTTCAACTCGGCGTCGTCACCGGCGCCCGCGAACGGCGGCCCGGCCACGACCAAGTAACCGCGATCGCTTCGAGAATAAAAAGGACCCCGCATGCCGACCAAAGCATGCGGGGCCAAGAGAGACAAACTGTCGTGCCGACGGGCTGACGCGCGTTACGCGGCGACCGCTTCCTCGGCCTGCGGCTGCGCGGCGGCAACCGGTGCAACGTCCTGCCGGATCAGGTGGTCGAACGCGCCGAGCGACGCCTTCGCGCCTTCGCCCACGGCGATCACGATCTGCTTGAACGGCACCGTCGTCACGTCGCCGGCCGCGAACACGCCCGGTACCGACGTCGCGCCGCGTGCATCGACGACGATCTCGCCGTGCTTCGACAGTTCGACCGTACCCTTCAGCCACTCGGTGTTCGGCACGAGGCCGATCTGCACGAACACGCCTTCGAGATCGATGCGCTGCGTGTCACCCGAGCGCAGATCCTTGTAGACGAGCCCGTTCAGCTTGCTGCCGTCGCCGGTCAGCTCCGTCGTTTGCGCCTGCGTGACGATCGTCACGTTCGGCAGGCTGCGCAGCTTGCGCTGCAGCACTTCGTCCGCACGCAGTTGCGCGCCGTATTCGATCAGCGTGACGGCCTTCACGATGCCGGCGAGGTCGATCGCGGCCTCGACGCCCGAGTTGCCGCCGCCGACCACCGCGACGCGCTTGCCCTTGAACAGCGGGCCGTCGCAGTGCGGGCAGTACGCGACACCGCGGTTGCGGTATTCGCGCTCGCCCGGCACGTTGATTTCGCGCCAGCGTGCGCCGGTTGCGAGGACGATCGTCTTCGCCTTCAGCACCGCGCCGTTCGCGAGGCGGATCTGGTGCACGTCGCCCGGAATCAGCGCATCGGCGCGCTGCACGTCCATGATGTCGACGTCGTACTGCTTCACGTGCTGTTCGAGCGCGGTCGCGAACTTCGGCCCTTCGGTTTCCTGCACCGACACGAAGTTCTCGATCGCCATCGTATCGAGCACCTGGCCGCCGAAACGCTCGGCGACCACGCCCGTTGCAATGCCCTTGCGCGCCGAGTAGATCGCGGCTGCAGCGCCTGCCGGGCCGCCGCCGACGATCAGCGTATCGAACACCGGCTTGTTCTCGAGCGACTTCGCGGCACGCGCGCTGGCGCCCGTATCGAGCTTCGCGAGGATTTCCTTCACGCTGCTGCGGCCTTGGCCGAACGAGGCGCCGTTCAGGAACATCGTCGGCACGGCCATGATCTGGCGCGACTCGACTTCACCCTGGAACAGCGCGCCGTCGATCGCGACGTGACGGATGCGCGGGTTGATCAGCGACATCACGTTCAGCGCCTGCACGACTTCCGGGCAGTTCTGGCACGACAGCGAGAAATACGTCTCGAACGCGTAGTCGCCGTCGAGCGCGCGGATCTGTTCGATCACGTCGTCGTCGAGCTTGATCGGATGGCCGCCCGTCTGCAGCAGCGCGAGCACGAGCGACGTGAATTCATGGCCCATCGGAATGCCGGCGAAGCGGATGCCGGCCGGCTTGCCGGGCTCGCCGATCGAGAACGACGGCTTGCGCTCGGCGTCGTCGCGGCGTTCGGTCACGGTCACGCGATCCGTCAGCGACGCAATCTCGGTCAGCAGCGCCAGCAGTTCCTGCGATTTCGCGCTGTCGTCGAGCGAGGCGACGAGTTCGATCGGGCGCGTGATCTTTTCGAGGTACGCTTTGAGTTGGTTCTTGAGATTGGCGTCGAGCATGGCGTTTCGGATTCCGTATTGATGATTCTGGTCGGGCACGTCGTGCCGGAGGAGGGCGCGGGCCGCATGCCGCGGCGGCCCGTCATCGGGAGGCTCGCGCGCCTCGTGCGAGGCGCGCGGCGCGATCGTCAGATCTTGCCGATCAGGTCGAGCGACGGGGTCAGCGTTTCCGCACCCGGCGTCCACTTGGCCGGGCACACTTCACCCGGGTGCGCCGCGATGTATTGCGCTGCCTGCACCTTGCGCAGCAGTTCGCCTGCGTCGCGGCCGATGCCGTTGTCGTGGATTTCGCACAGCTTGATCTCGCCTTCCGGGTTGATCACGAACGTGCCGCGCAGGGCCATCCCTTCTTCCTCGATCAGCACGTCGAAGTTGCGCGACAGCGTGAGCGTCGGGTCGCCGACCAGCGGGTACTTGATCTTGGCGATCGTGTCCGACGTGTCGTGCCATGCCTTGTGCGTGAAGTGCGTGTCGGTCGACACGCCGTAGATTTCGACACCCAGCTTCTGGAATTCCGCGTAACGGTCGGCGAGGTCGCCCAGCTCGGTCGGGCAGACGAACGTGAAGTCGGCCGGGTAGAACACGACGACGGACCACTTGCCCTTGAAGTTCTCTTCCGAGACGGGCACGAATTCGCCGTTGTGGTAAGCGGTTGCCTTGAACGGCTTGATTTGGGTGTTGATGATCGGCATCTGGACAATTCCTTTTCGTCAGGGGTGAGTGGAGTGTTGCCAGTATCCGGGTTCACCCTGAGCTTGTGAAATTGCTTGTTTCAATCCGGGGCATCGGGATTTTCTATCTGCTTCCGGCCCTTGATTGGGCGCGGCGTGCGCCGAAGGCGATTCGGGCGGCAGGGGCTTCACCATTCCGAGCGGAGGTCCTCAAATCCCCGCCATCTTCCTCAACCACGCCGCCAGCCGCCTGGCTCCATCCGGCATGTCCGCATCCTCGCGGGTGCACAGGTAGTAATTGCGCCCGTCGTCGAGCGCGTGATCGAACAACTGCACGAGCTCGCCGTTCGCCAGTTCGCGCTGGACCAGCGGCGCGCGCAGCAAGGCTGCGCCGAGATCCGCGCGCGCGGCGCTCAGCGTGAGCTGGCCGTCCTCGAACATCGGCCCCACCGCATGCGACACATGCTTGACGCCCGCGCCCTGCAGCCAGTTGACCCACGTGCTGCGATCCTCGTCGTGCACGAGCGGCGCGCGTGCGAGATCGGCCGGCGTGCGGAACGGCCCGTGGCGTTTCAGGAACGACGGGCTGCACATCGGCACCATCGCGCCCGGCAGCAGCCGCTCGCAGCGGTAGCCGGGCCAGTCGCCGGTGCCGAAGCGGATCGACAGGTCCGATGCATCGCTGCGGTAGTTGCGGTGATGTGCATACAGCACCGTCACGTCGACGTCCGTGTTGTCGGCCAGGAACGCGTGCAGCCGCGGAATGAACCAGCCGATGCCGAGCAGCGGAATCAGGCTGATGGTGATCTGCCGCAGCGACGAGCGGTCGCGCACGAAACGCGTCGCGCTGCGCAGCACCGAGAACGCGGCGCTGATCGAGCGGTAGTAGTCGCGGCCTTCGTCGGTGAGGACAAGCAGTCGGCCCTCGCGCACGGTCAGCGGCGTCTGGATGAATGCTTCGAGCAGCTGCAGCTGATGGCTGACCGCCGAAGGCGTGATGTCGAGCTCGCCCGCCGCCGCGGTGACCGACCCGAGGCGCGCGAACGCTTCGAACGCACGCACCGCGCGCAGCGGCGGATCGTGCGGCAATTGTTCGATATTTTTCATGTATCGAATTTTATCGAAAAGTCAGGGTAAGCGACAACATGAAAATTTCCTGTATTTACAGTGATGTAGGTTAATGTGTCGGGAACGGCATAAGCATCCAACAATTGGATATTTGGGGTTTGGGTGCTCAATATTTAATATTTTTCATGTTTTGATTCGATCCACCGGTCCCCCGCACATGAAAATCGCATTTCTCCACGCCAGCCTCGCATTCTCGGCGGCCGCCCTGGTCGCCTCCGTTCCCGCGTTCGCACAATCCGCGCCGCAGACGATCCTGATCGGTCTCGCCGCGCCGCTCACCGGCCCGTCCGCGCGGATCGGCAAGGATCTGCAGAACGGCGCGCAACTCGCGATCGACGACGCGAACGCGAAGCATCCGACCATCGGCGGCAAGCCGGTGGTGTACAAGCTCGTCGCGGCAGACGACCAGTCCGATCCGCGTACGGCCGTCGCGGTTGCGCAGCAGCTCGTCGACCAGCACGTGATCGGCGTCGTCGGCCACTGGAACACGGGCTGCAGCGTGCCGGCGTCGCGCGTCTACCGCGATGCGGGCATCCCGCAGATCGCGCCGGCGTCCACCGGCCATCAATACACGCAGCAGGGCTATGCGACGGCCTTCCGCATCATGGGTCACGACGATGCGGGCGGCAATTTCACCGGCGCGTATGCGGTGAAGACGCTGAAGGCGAAGCGCATCGCGGTGATCGACGATCGCACGTCGTTCGGCGCGGGGCTCGCCGACCAGTTCATCAAGGGCGTGCAGGCGAACGGCGGCGCGATCGTCGATCGCCAGTACGTGAACGACAAGACGACCGACTTCAGCGGCGTGCTGACCGCGATCAAGGGCAAGCGCGCGGATCTCGTGTTCTTCGGCGGCCTGGATGCGCAGGCCGCGCCGATCTCGCGGCGGATGCGCCAGCTCGGCGTGAACGCACCGCTGCTCGGCGCGGGCGGCTTCGTGAGCCAGACCTTCCTGTCGCTCGCCGGCAAGGACGGCGACGGCGTGACGGCGCTCGAGCCGGGCCTGCCGCTCGACCGGATGCCGGGCGGCAAGGCGTTCGACACGCAATACCAGGCGCGCTTTCACGCGCCGATCGAGCTGCATGCGCCGTTCGCGTACGACGCGGCCGCCACGCTGATCGCGGCCGCGCAGAAGGCCGGCACGACGCAGCCGGCGAAACTCGTCGCGGCGGTGCATGCGATCGACCGGCCCGGCGTGACGGGGCGGGTCGCGTTCGATGCCGAAGGCAACCTGAAGGACCCGGCCTTCACGATCTACCAGGTGCGCGGCGGCAAGTGGGCCATCGTCGACGTGCTTGGCGGCTCGCGCACCGCGACCAAGTAAACGATACGGCGCGACACAGCACGACACCGCGATAAGACAACCAAGACGATCCCCATGACCGAAGCCACCCAGACATCCGCCGCCGCACCCGAGGACACGCGCCTCGGGATCCTCGCGCGGCGCCGCATCGAAGCGGAAATCATCAAGCCGATCTACGAGATCATGAAGCGCGAGTTCGGCGCCGAGCGCGCGCAGGCCGTGATCGCGGAAGCCGTGCGCGGCGCGGCGGTGGATGCCGGCCGCACGTTCGCCGCGCAGGAACCGGACGGCACGAGCGTGAAGTCGTTCATCGCGCTGCAGGTGCTGTGGGAGAAGGACGATGCGCTCGACGTCGAGGTGCGGCGCGCGGACGACACGCATTACGACTACGACGTGCATCGTTGCAGCTACGCGGAGATGTATCACGCGATGGGGCTCGGCGAGATCGGCCACCTGCTGAGCTGCGCACGCGACAGCTATTTCATCCAGGGCTATGCGCCGGACATCGCGCTCACGCGGACGAGCACGATCATGCAGGGCGGCAAGCGCTGCGATTTCCGTTACGCACGGCAAGCCGCGCCGGAGAACGGCGATGCGTGACGACAACACGATTGCTGAAAGCGTGAGCGCGCCGCGCGTCGACGGCGACCGCCTGTGGGCGTCGCTCGACCGGATGGCGCAGATCGGCGCGACGCCGAAGGGCGGCGTCTGCCGCCTCGCGCTGACCGATCTCGATCGCGAGTCGCGCGACCTGTTCGTGCAATGGGCGCAAGACGCCGGCTGCACGGTGCGTGTGGACCGGATGGGCAACGTGTTCGCGCGCCGCGCGGGGCGCAACCCCGACGCCGCGCCGGTGATGACCGGCTCGCATGCCGATTCGCAGCCGACGGGCGGCCGCTACGACGGCATCTACGGCGTGCTCGGCGGGCTCGAGGTCGTGCGCGCGCTGAACGATGCGGGCATCGAGACCGAGCGCCCGATCGACGTCGTGATCTGGACCAACGAGGAAGGCTCGCGCTTCGCGCCGGCGATGGTGTCGGCCGGCGTATTCTCGGGCGTCTATACGCTCGAGTACGGGCTGTCGCGCACCGATGGCGCAGGCAGGACGATCGGCGAGGAGCTGGCGCGGATCGGCTACGCGGGTGCCGAGCCCGTCGGCGGCTATCCGGTGCACGCGGCGTACGAGCTGCACATCGAACAGGGCGCGATTCTCGAACGGGCCGGCAAGACGATCGGCGTCGTGACGGCCGGGCAGGGGCAGCGCTGGTACGAAGTGACGCTCACCGGTGTCGACGCGCATGCGGGCACGACGCCGATGGAATTCCGTCGCGATGCGCTGGTCGGCGCCGCGCGGATGATCTCGTTCGTCGAGGTGCTCGGCCGCCGTTACGCGCCGTATGGACGTGCGACGGTCGGGATGATCGAGGCGCGGCCGAACTCGCGTAATACCGTGCCGGGCGGCTGCTTCTTCACGGTCGAATTCCGTCATCCCGATGATGCGGTACTCGACGAACTCGACGCGACGCTTCGCGCGGAACTCGCACGCGTGGCCGACGAAACGGGCCTCGGTGCGCAGATCGAGCAGATCTTCACGTATGCGCCGATCCCGTTCGCGCCGCGCTGCATCGACACGGTGCGTGACGCGGCCGAGGCGCTCGGGCTGTCGCACATGGATATCGTGTCCGGCGCCGGTCATGACGCGTGCTATGTCGCGCGCGTTGCGCCGACGGGGATGATCTTCGTGCCGTGCGTCGACGGGTTGAGCCACAACGAAGCCGAAGCGATTACGCCCGAGTGGGCGGCGGCGGGTGCAGATGTGCTGTTGCGTGCGGTGCTGCGGAGCGCGCAGGAACGCTGAGCCTGAGGGTGACGGCGGTGGCCCGGCGGAAAGGTGTTCGCCGGGCCGGGCCGGCCCGCGTTGCGTTCCGCCTGACGTTGCGCGCGCGGTTCGCGTCACCCCGGCGGCGATTGCCGATCGATATACCGCCGCATCACATGGAACGCCGTATCGGTGCGCCCAGGCATCGTGATCGTCGCGTCATCGGCGGTGAAGCCGAGCTTTTCATAGAACCGGTACGCGGTTTCGCGTGCCGTGCACCACACGAGCGCGGCCCCGCGTGCTTCCGCGTGCCGCACGCAAACCTGCACCAGCACGCGCCCCAAGCCCATGCCGCGCACGGCAGGGTGCACGGCCATCCCGCGCAGCCGCCACGCCGGCCGTGCCGGGTCGTCTTCGCGCACCTCCTCGCAAAGCGATGCAACGGCGACGATGCCCGACGCATCGCGCACGCCGACGTGCAGCGTCGTCGGTGCAAGGTCGCCGGCCAGCGCGCTCGCATCCAGATCGCCATTCAGCAGGACCATTGCGCGGAGCGGGCGCGTCTGCGCGGCATCGATCGGTGCGATGGTGAACAGCGTGCTGCCTGACGTCATCAACGTTCCTTGAGTCATTCGATTCAGCCGCGCGTTACCGAGCGGCCTTGCGCCGTGCCATATACGCGAGATACGCGACGATCTGGTCGAGTTCCCGGTCGCTCAGCTGGTCGGGCGGAAATGCCGGCATGCTGCGGCCCGGCCAGTCGCGCACCGAGGCCGGGTTGCGGATATAGCGGCGCAGCGCGGCGGGCTGGAAGTAGTCGACCGGGTTCATCGGCGTGTTCAGGTCGGGGCCGGCATGGCTGCTGCCCGCACCGTCGAGGCGATGGCAGGCGAGGCATTGCGTGACGAACAGGCGCTGGCCCGCGCGAGCCGGATCGTTCGCGGGCAGCGCGGCATCGACGGCGAGCGACGGCCAGCGCGCAAGCGGCGACGATTCGATCGTGATGCGCACGATCTGGTACGGCCACTGCTCGCCGCGCACCGACGACGCGTCCGGCCCGAGCCAGACCAGGTAGAACGGCCCGGCGCTGACCTGTTTGCCGGGCAGCTTCGGCCACGGATGCGCCGGATCCTCGATCGCAAGCCACGGAACGGCGCCGGCCGGCGTGCGGCGGCGCACGAGCTCCAGCGGCAGTTGCGCGGCGAAGCCGTCGGCGGCACGGGTTTCGAGTACACCGTCGGCCGGCAGCCCGTCGCCGAGCAGGTCGGCGAACGGCACCGCGCGGAAGGTCATGGGCTTGCCGTATGCGATGTCGCGCGGCACGTGGATGTCGGCGGCATCGGGGCGCGCGAGCAGCGTTTGCCGGGTGAGGGCGCGGGCCGTGCCGTCCGTCTCGAGTTCAAGCGCGGACTGCGCCGAAGCGCGTTGTCCGATCAGGCAGACCGTCAGCAGCAAAAGCGAAAACCACCGGCGCTTCAGCATTCTTTCTCCGGGAAGGGGCGTTCCGGCGGCGACCGGAGGAGCTGGCCGCGGCCGATGGAAGGAATCGGGCGACAGTCTATCCGGTACGCGCGGCGCTGGCGACTGCTGCGCGGGGATCGGGGCGGCGGTCATGATCGGGCCGGCCGGCGGCAGCGCGGCTGGCGGCCGGCCCGCGAGAACGATGCGGCATTGCGGGGCGAGGTTTGAGCACGAAGGAGCGGAAGGAACGGAAGGGGCGGAAGAGGCGGGAGAGGCGGAAGAGGCGGAAGAGGCGGAAGAGGCGGAAGAGGCGGAAGAGGCGGAAGAGGCGGAAGAGGCGGAAGAGGCGGAAAGGCCGGCAAGCCGGAACGAGAGCATGCAGGCCGGCCGCGCTCACTGCGCCCCGGCTCGTTACCCGCCCGCCTTCAATGACTCGAACAAGGCGCTTCGCGCTTCGGCAACGGCGTTTCATGCGCCGGTTCGAAATCGGCTTCCCGTGTGCCCGACGGCGTCAGCGACACGAAATGCATCGCGTTGCCGCTCCCCGGGAAGCCGGCGATACCGGTCAAGCCCCACGGAATCGGCGAACGCTGCACGCCGCTCACTGAAATGTCCGCCGGCCCGAGCGCCAGCGTCAGCAGCCGCCCGTCGCGGATCGGCACGTACGCGTGCGTGCCGGACACCCCGATGCCGGATTCGCGTACCGACGCCGGCAGGCAGTCGAGCGTCGCCGTGCGGCGGCCATCCGGCGCGATCAGCATCGCGACGCCGCGATCGTCCGCCGTCGTCGTGACGACGATGAAGCGGTCGATCTCCGGCACGTAAGCCGACGAATACACGTAGTACTGGATCGCGTCGTTCAGCGTCCCCAGCTTGTCCAGCTTTGCCGTGACCGGGTCGAACATCGCGTATTCGAGCGTCGCGTCCGTGCTGCCTTCGATGTATTTCTGCCAGACGAGCAGCGCGGTATGCGGCGAGCCCGCGACGACGGGCCACCACTCGCGGCGGTGCGGCACGACCGCGACATGGTTCAGCACGCGCCCGGCCGCGTCATAGGTTTTCACGTACACGCCGTTGCCGGTGCCGAGGTTGTCGACGCCGCCGCCGTCGATCCAGTCGGCCGAATAGAACACGACGAAGCGGTCGGCCGCCGTGGCGACGTGCCCCGAGTGGCCGCCCGATTCGACGTCGTTCGGATAGGGCTTGATCGGCTTCAGGTCGCGACGGTAGACGCCGTAGCGCTGGCTGACTTCCTGCGGCGCATTCCAGCCGTCCTCGAACGTGACGAAGATGTCGCCGCGCGCGTTCTGCGCGATCGACACGGGCTCCTGCGCCTCGGGGCGGCTGATGAACGTACGGACGTGCAGCAGGTGCGGCTTGCCGGGCAGCCATTCGCCGACGTACACGTCGTGCGGCCAGTTGCCGCTGCGCATCGCGCCGCGCGGCACGACCCCCGAGCTGCTGAAGAACACCCAGCGCTTGCCGTTGCCGGCGTCGGCCACGCCGATGCCGTGCATGAAGCTGCGCGGATCGACGGCCGGGTGAGCTGAAGGGGCGGCCTGCACGGTGACCGTATGCACGGCCGGCGCGGCGGCGCAGGCGGGCTGCATCGCCGTGACGATGCCGCATGCGCCGCACAGCGCGGCCGCGACGCACCGCGCGACCGCCTGTGCCGGGCGCGCGCGCGCCCTCATTCCACGGTCACCGATTTCGCGAGGTTACGCGGCTTGTCGACGTCGGCGCCGCGCGCGCAGCCGACGTGATAGGCGAGCAGCTGCAGCGGAATCACGTTGACGATCGGCGACAGCAGGTCACCCGATTCGCGCACGCGGATCAGGTGCGTGTCGCGGTCGGCGTCGATTCCGAGCTGGTCGCCGGCCAGCACGTAGAGCCGTCCGCCGCGCGCGCGCACCTCGGCCATGTTGGATTTCAGCTTCTGGAACAGGCGGTCGTCCGGCGCGATCGTGACGACCGGCATCGCGCTCGTGACGAGCGCGAGCGGGCCGTGCTTCAGTTCGCCGGCCGCATAGCCTTCCGCGTGGATGTACGACACCTCCTTGAGCTTCAGCGCACCTTCCATCGCGATCGGGAAATGAATGCCGCGCCCGAGGAACAGCGCGTTCTCGGTGTGTGCGAACTTCGTGGCCCAGCCCATGATCTGCGTTTCGAGCGCGAGTGCGTGGCCGATGCGCTCGGGCAGCGCATGCAGCTGCTTCAGGTGCAGCGCGACCTGCTTCGCGTCGAGCCGGCCGCGCAGCTGCGCGAGCGTCAGCGTCAGCACGAACAGCGCGACGAGCTGCGTCGTGAACGCCTTGGTCGACGCGACGCCGAGCTCGATGCCGGCCCGCGTCAGGAACCGCAGTGGCGCGGTGCGCGCGATCGTGCTCGTCGCCACGTTGCAGATCGCCATCGACAGTGTCTGGCCCATGTCGCGCGCCTGCTCGATCGCGCCGATCGTGTCTGCCGTCTCGCCCGATTGCGAAATGCCGACGACGAGCGTGCGCGGATCGGCCACCGTCTCGCGGTAGCGAAATTCGCTGGCGATCTCGACCTGCGCCGGCACGCCCGCGATGGCCTCCAGCCAGTACTTCGCAGTGAGCCCCGCGTAGTAGCTGGTGCCGCAGCCGAGCAGCAGCACGTTCCTCACGCGCGACAGCAGCGCGCGCGTGCCGTCGGCGGCGTCGAACAACGCCGGCGAAATCGTGTCGATGCCGTCGAGCGTGCTGGCGATCGCCTTCGGCTGCTCGAAGATCTCCTTTTGCATGAAGTGCTGGTACGGGCCGAGCGCGGCGTCGCCCTCGCGCGCCTTCACCTGGCACAGCGGGCGCTGGGCCTCGTGCCCGCCCGAGTCGACCACGGCGATCCGGTCCGGCGTGATCAGTGCGACGTCGCCGTCTTCCAGGTAGACGAAGCGGTCGGTCAGGTCACCGAGCGCCGCGCAATCCGACGCGAGGTAGTTCTGTTCGGCGCCGATGCCGATCACGAGCGGCGAGCCGGCGCGCGCGGCGACGAGGCGCTGCGGCTCTTTCGCGCTCAGCACCGCGATCGCGTACGCGCCGTGCAGCCGCTTGACGGCGCGCACGACCGCGTCGAACAGGTCGTCGCGATAGAGGCTGTGGATCAGGTGCGCGATCACCTCGGTGTCGGTCTGGCCGCGAAACGTATAGCCGCGCTCCCGCAACTCCACGCGCAGCGCGTCGTGGTTCTCGATGATGCCGTTGTGCACGACCGCGATCGTGTCGCCGGACATGATCGGATGCGCGTTCATTTCGGACGGTGCGCCATGGGTTGCCCAGCGCGTATGCGCGATGCAGGTCTGCGCTTCGAGGCCCAGCGTCAGCACGCGGGCCTGCAGGTCGGTCACGCGACGCAACGTGCGTTCGCTGCGCAGGCGGCCGTCGTCCTGTACGGCAATGCCGCACGAATCGTAGCCGCGATATTCGAGCCTGCTCAGCGCATTGACCAGTTGCGGCACCTGATTGTTCAGGCCGCTTGCTCCGACGATTCCGCACATGATTCACCTCGTCCACAAAAGGTTGCCGGTCTGCCGGCAAAATGCGGCAGCGCGGTATCTGGAGTGGCGCCGCGTCGCGCAAATGACGTCCCGTGCGCAGCGGCGCGTCTCCGCTGACCTACTCGCGGGGCTGCGGCCCCGCGTGGGCTACCCATTCGATGCCGGAAATCGAGCCGTTCGCGTCGTGCGACGCGACGAGAATGCGCGTCGTGCGCCGCGCGCCGCGCCGGCGGGCGCTTGCCAGCACGGTCGGCGGCACCGAGCGCACCTTCGCGCTGGCCGAGCGCCGCAGTATCTTCGATACGCGCAGCCGGTAGGCGAGCGGATGCACGACGCGCCCGGCGATCAGCCACATGACGATGGTGCCCGCGATGAGCGCGATGCTGGTCGCGTAGAACACCATCTGCTCGATCGGCATCTCGGCCGGATTGAACGGCAGCAGGTAGCGGTACGTGTAGATGCAGATCGATGCCCACACGGCGCCCACCAGCGCGGGCCGCAAGAGCCGGAACCAGACGATCAGCACGGACCCGACGACATGACCGCGTTCGGCGATCAGTTCGCGCGGTGTGCGCAGGGAAAGGTCAATAATCGGTGCGTTCTTCATGTTGAATGCCTCGGTCGGGGCTGACCCATACGGCCCGCTTGCCGCGGCCCCGCAGCACGACGGCAGGCAGGGCGACGACGGTGGTGATCATGCTGATCAGCCAGAAGGCGACGGGATACCAGATGGTGTCCAGGAAATACATCAGGAGTTTTTCGTCGTAACGACGATCGATCATGCTGCCGATGATCAGCTGCAGGATGCAGGTGGCGACCAGCAGCATGCCGTGCCAGTGCGGCACGACCGATACGTGCCAGTCTTGCGGCAGCGGGTACACGACATTGATGAGCGCGAGCAGCAGGATGAACGACATCGAGTACGCCCACGCGATACCGATCAGGTACTCGGCGAACAGCGGCCACATCATCATCTGCGTCGGCCGCGCGAGCGTGCCCGCGTACTTCATCAACACCTGGATGCCGCCCTTCGCCCAGCGCAACCGCTGCCGGTACAGGCCCTTCACCGTCTCGGGCATCAGGATCCAGCTCAGCGCGTGCGGCTCGTACACGACGCGCCAGTCGCGGCACTGCAGCTTCCAGCTGATGTCGATGTCCTCGGTCAGCATGTCCGAGCTCCAGTAGCCGACGTCGGCGAGCGCGGTCTTGCGGAACATCGTGATCACGCCGGATACCGTGAAGATGCGGCCGTACACCTGCTGCGTGCGCTTGATCAGCCCGACGATCGACGAGAATTCGCCGACCTGCATGCGGCCGAGCAGCGACGTGCGCGTGCGGATGCGCGGGTTGCCGGTCACGGCGCCGACGCCCGGATCGGTCAGGAAATGCTCGAGCATCCAGCCGATCGCGTCATGCGCGAGCAGCGCATCGCCGTCGATGCACAGCAGGTATTCCGCGTTCGACACGGCCGCCGCGGTCGTGAGCCCGACCGCCTTGCCTTCGTTGCGCGCGTGATGGATCACGAGCAACCGCGGGATTTCGACGGCCAGCTCGTTGAGGATCTCGCCGGTGCGATCCTTGCTGCCGTCGTTGACCGCGATGATGTCGTAGTTCGGATACTGCATCCGGTCCAGGTGGCGGATCACGCTGCGTGCGTTCGCGGCTTCGTTGAAGCAGGGCACGACGATCGAGATCTTCGGGATCCCGCTCGACGCGATCGTCCGCGTGGACACCTCGCGGCCTTCCTCGAGCAGGAAGTAGTGCACGACGCCGCCGATCATCCACAGGTACGACATGAAGAACGGGTAGTAGAAGACGAAATCCTGCAGGCGCTGGATGATGCTGTGGGTGGTCATGGCGTCTTCGTCCCCTGGGTTTTGTGCATCTGCATCAGCGCGTTGATCGAGGTCGGGTCGAGGCGCGACTTCAGCGACATCACGTCGCGCATCGCGTCGAGATCCGGCTGGTCGTTCAGGAAGTTGTCCGGGTAGTAGCCGAAATTCACCGCGCCCTCGCTGCGCAGCCGCCGCATCTGCGCGAGCAGCGTGCTGGCCGCCACGTCCTTGTGCGCATGCCAGTCGTACGACTGCAGTTCGAACACGGTGCGCTGCAGGCCGAGCTTCTTCGCACGGACGGCCTTCACGAGTTCGTCCATCCAGCCTTCGGGATCCTTCGCCTGCTCCATGTACGGCATCGCCATCAGCGCGACGTAGTCGTACGTGGCGAGGAAATCGTCGTAGTTCTGCGCGTACCACGCTTCCGATTCGGGCTTGAGCACCGGCATCGCGAAGATGTTGCGCGCGGTCAGCACGTCGCCCACGTTCTGGTGGGCCAGCACGACCTGCTGGAGCTGGCGGGTCAGGTCGATCAGGTAGCGCGACTTTTGCCGGGTCCAGCGTTTCAGCAGGTCGGGGTTCTCGCGGATCTTGCCGACGTCGGGCGGCAGCCCCCACTGCGAATAGATGCGCAGCGCGTGCCGGCCCGCATCCTCGTAGTCGTCGAGCACCGCGTCGTCGCTGAACAGGATGCCGCTGAACGAGGCATGTTTGCTGAGATCCTCGTAGACCTGCTGGATCATCAGCCGCGCATCCGGATCGAACGGGCTCAGCCGGAACGTGCGCGTGCCGTTCTCGCGGGCCGGCGCGCCGCCGTAGGCGCTCACGGCCTCGAGCCCGCGCAGCTTGTCGGCCGGCGGCCGGAACGCGAGCACCGGCATCCATGCATACACCTGCACGTTGGCGCGCGTGTTGAGCTGCCATGCGGCGCGCGAGAACAGGTCGGCGCGCATCGGCAGGTGCCGGTTCGGGAAATACACGGCTTCGGCCACGCCCGTGCCTTTCGGGTCCGCATACGCCTGCAGGTACACCGATTTCGGCTGCATCCGGTAGATGCGTTCGATCAGCTTGCCGAGATTCGCTTCCTGCCGCGCGGGGTCCGGATCGTAGACCTGGTCCAGGTCGACCTGCACGGTGCGCTCGGGCACGTCGACGTCGCCGCGGTTCGACGCCGGCTCGCGCATCGAGCGCTCGAACCCGCCGATGTCGACGTCGTACATCATCAGGATCCGCCGCAGCCGGTCGAGCGGCACGTCCGGCGTATTCGGGCCGGCATCGAGGCTGAACTGGATGTCCATGCCGAGCGATGTCGAGATCTGGCGCACGGGCTGGTTTTCCGCGCCGTACGGCCACACCATCGAGCGTGCGACGATGCCGGTGCGTTCGCGGATCTGCCGCACGCACGTCTGCAGGTCGTCGTGCACGCGTGCGTGGAATTCGGCGTCGGTCTCATAGCGTTTCTGGTCTTGCAGGTACAGATGCGACGTGGTCGCCGGCAACTCGTTGCCTTGCGGATTCGCGACCGCGCCGTGATGGAGGTTGTGCGTGTGGCAGCCGAGCTCGACGAATTCCGACTGCCCGAGCTTCTTCACCTCGTCCCACGACAGGAAGTAGTCGCGCGGCACCTGGACCTTGTCGCTGATGCGGATCGGCGTATCCGGCGGCGTGTCGATCCATGCGGTGACGAGGCCCATCACGGCCGGATACTTGAAGCGCTCGAGCAGCGGCAGCACCTTCGTGTAGTGGCTGCGAAAGCCGTCGTCGAACGTGAGGAGCACCGCGCGCGGCGGCAGCGGCTTGCCGCCGTGCCGCGATTCCTCGATCTGCTTGACCGTGATGGTGTGGTAGTTGTTGGTCTGCAGCCACGAGAAGATCGCGGTCAGCGTGCCGGTATCGACCGCGAACGGGTCGATCAACGCCGACGCCGACTTCGACGAAAACGACGCCATCAGGTTGTCGCGCACGTCGTGCATGCAGATCACGCGAAACGTCTTGCCGTCGGCCGGATCGGAAGGCGGCAGCAGGTCGATCATCCTGGCGTTGGTCACGCCGGGAAACAGCGAACAGGCGGCAAATGTACCGAGGCATCCGCACATGAAGGTCCGTCTGGTTTGCATTACCCGATCTCCTTGCTAGAACGGCAGGTTGACCGACATGAAGCCGGTTTCGGAGCGCTCGCGCTGGCCGTCGTAGGCGTGGCTGCTGACCTCCACGCCATAGCTCAGCGTGATGTCGTGCTTGAACGTCCATGCGTGCTCGAGGCGCGCGCTCCACAGCGCGCTGGTGCCGAAGCCGCGCTCGTTGTACATGCCGCCGGACACCGAGACGCGCTGCTGCAGCCCCATGTCACCCTTCTTCCACAGCGTCAGCTGGTGCATCACGGTCGCCGCGGCCGCATAGTCGCGGCCCGGGCTGAAGTAGGGCGCGTTCGTGCGCGTGTTGCTGTCGGTGCCGAGATCCAGCGATACGTTGACCTGCTGGGTGGCGCTCGTGTACACGCGCTGCGTGGCGGTTGCCGCGATTTCCTGGTGCACGTTCGAATCGCTGTAGCGGCTCACGCCGTAGCTCAGCTTGACCTCGCGACGGTCGTTCTGGCGATACACGACGGAGACGTTCGCCGAGCGACCCCAGATGTGGGCGGCGTACGCCTTCCACGGCAGCGAGTTGTCGTTGGAGTCGAGCGCGCCGCTGACGGTCCAGTAGTCGTTCAGCGCGTACGCGATCGATCCGCGGCCGCCCGTTCGTCCGTCCCCGCCGAGCGAGCGCGTGACTTCGCCCAGCACGGTGAGCGGCCCGTGCCGGTAGTCGCCGCCGACGCCCGTGCGCGTGCGGCTGACGCTGCCGCCGTCGGTTTGCGCATGGCCGTAGAACGTATGCGCGAAGACCCGCCAGTTGTCGCCGAACGGTTGCGAATAGATATAGCTGTCCGACGTGAAGCTGTTGTCGGCCAGTGCGCTGTTGCCGTGCTCGAAGCTCAGGTCGGTCGTGAACACGGGGCTGCGGTACGCCTTGTAGTCGCGCTTGAAGCCCCGCACGGCGCCGCTGTCGGGGAACGTGTTGTCCAGCGTCTGGTCGACGCTCTTCGCGGTCGCATAGTCGTCGGCCGTGAGCGACGCGCGGCCGAGGCCCGCGAGCATCTCGACGCTGTCGGGGTGGTCCGTCAGCGACGCGCGATACATCGCGATCGCCTGGCGCGGATGCGATTGGCCGGACACCGCGTCGGCGTGCGCGGCACGGATCTCCGCGTTGAACGGCACCTGTTTCTCGAGTTCCTCGAGCGCGGCGATCCCTTGATCGGCGTGGCCCGTGAAGATCAGGTATTGCGCGCGCAGCCGGTAGTAGCGCAGATAGTCGCTTTCTCCCGGACCGACGCTGGTCACCTCCTTGGCAGGCGGCAGCGACGCGCCCATGTCGTCGAGCGCCTTCTTCGCGTCCGCCGCGCGACCCTGGTCGACGTACGACCAGAACAGCCCTTCGCGCAATTCGATCGGACGCGTGCGCTCGCCGTACTGGAAGCCGCGGGTCGCGCGATCCGTCGGCGACGCAGTCGCCTGCTTCAGCGCGCGCTGGTACACGGCGTTCGCCTTGCCCGGTTCGCTCAGGTACAGGTACGCGTCGCCCACGGCTGCCAGCGCGTCGATCGAGATTTCCGCGTTGGACGGAATCGTCTCGAACGTCGCGACGGCCTGCTTCATGTCGCCGCGTGCCGCAAGGGCGACCGTCCGGTCGCCTGCGAGCGCAGTCCTGACCGGCGTGTACTCGGGCGTGGCCGGCGTCCGCTTGTCGAGGTCGTCTGCGGCGCGCAGCGCGTTGTCGATCCCGTCGAAGCGGTCGGCACTCGTCATCGAGCGCGACTTGTCGCGTCCGCCGCGCACCTGCTGGCGAATCGACAGTTCTTCGAGTTGCGCGATGTCGACGGCGGAGAACGCATCGGGCCGTGCCTTCGCTTCATCGAGCGCCTTGACCGCGCCGCCGCTCGCCGCAAGGCCGAACACGTCGTTGCGCACGGTCTCGACGTCGGCGGTACGCAGATTCGGCGCGTGGGCGTTCGGCGTTTCGACGTCGGGCCCCTGCGACCGCTGTGTCGGCTCGCCGGGTAGCTGGGCGCCGGGCGTCTGCGAGTTCGGCGCCGGGGAAGACGGCGGCGGCGAGCCAGGCATCTGGGGAACGGGCGCGGGCGAGTTCGGCATCGGGGTGCCGGAGACCTGCGCGGTTTGCGTCGGCGCAAGCGGCGGCGTGGCGGGTGCGGCTCGTTCGATCTTCGGCGCGGGGGCCGAAGGCGGCGCGATCGGCGCCGGCGAAGGGGATGCGGACGTGTCGTACATCGTCGAAGCGGGAGGTGTCGATGCTTCCGGCGGGCGGGCGTTCCCGGCCTGAGCAAGCAGCATCGGCGCTGTCGGTGTCTGCGCGACGGGCGCCGGCTTATTCGTCGTATTCGCCGTATCCGGCGATCGCGCACCCGGCACGGCGGCGCTCGATTGCGGCGCCTCCGGTTCCACCACGACCGTGGTCGGCAGGGTCGGCGGCTGCGGGTTCGAGGCTTGCGCGATCTGCATCGACGCATCCGAAGCCCGCGCGATCGGCGTCGGCGCATGAGGGGGCGGGGCGATCTCGGCCTGGGCAATCTGGATCGTTACGACCGTCGGCTGCACATCGCGCGGCACCGCATCCGGAGCGCCGTTGGTCCCGGCGAATTCGTCGATGCGCCGCGCTTCCGGATCGCCGTCCGCGGAGAAGCAGGGGCCGGACGCGACGAGCAGCAACACCAGCGGCGCATGCAGGAGGCGCCGTCGGCTGGACGGAGCGACGGTGGTGCATTGTTGTTTCCGATTGTTGTCCACGAGGTGGCCTCCTTTCGAAACGATCACATCGGTTGCCCGCCTGACGACGCACGTCGTCGTGCGTCGCGCGGCCGGGCCGCGCGTGCCCGGCGCTGCGGACCCGGCTTACAGCCGGTTGCGGATCGCCTGACCGAGCAATGCACGCGATTCGCTGTTCGTCGGGTCGATCGCGAGCGCCCGGCTTGCGTTCTGCTCCACACAGTTCCATTCGTCGATCACCGCGCACGAGCGCGCCTTCGCCAGCGCTCGCGCGCTTTCCAGTTCCGCGTGCGTGACGCTTGCCGTCTGCATGCGCGCCATGTCGTTGCCATACGGCCGGGGCCTGGGCGTGAAGTCCATGCGCCGGCTCGTGCCTGCCAGCGTTTCGGTGCGCTGCGCACGTTGCGCGGCACCGTGCCGCGTGGCGGCGCGGCCGTAGGCCGACGCCCCGTGCGTACCGGCCGCGAGCGTCACGGGCGGCGCATGCGGCGATTGCCGGTGTTTCGCGACGGCACGGGGGCGGGCTGCGGCGCGGCTTGCGGTTCGACCGCGAGCGTGACGGGCGGCACGGTGGACACCTCGCGCGCAGCCGAAGTCGACGCAAGCAGAGGCGGCGGCGCGGGCGGCGAGGCCTGCGTGCGTGCCGGGGCCGGGCCGGGCTCGGCCGATGTTCCGGGCGTACCCGTTGCGGTTGCGCGCGAGGCAAACGTCATGACCGCGTTGCGGGTTTTCCCGACGGCGCTTCCGATCGCGCCGGAGATGTCGTGCGTCACGCGCGCATGGCCGACCGTCGTGTCCCGTTCGCCGTACGCGAAGATGCCGAAGATCGCGGCGAATGCGACGAAGCTGAGCGCCGCGTTCTTTCCGGGACCCCAGGAGGGTTTCGGCTGGTGGGCGGGCGAGCCGTCCTGTCGTTCTGCACGAGTCATTCATGTCTCCTCGATTCGATACGGTGTGGTGTAAGACGTGATGGGGTGCGCTCAGGTGGCGCTCACCATTTCAACTGCGTGGTCAGCGCACCCGTTTCGACGATCGCGAACTGGGTCGCGCCCTGATAGGTTCCTTCGACCCGGTAGCTCGCATCGGGCACGCTGAACAGGCAACGCGACCCCGAGGCATTGAATTCGACGAGCACGCGGCCATGCCTGCGCAGGCGCACCTGGACGTTGGAGAGCGGCTGCCCCGTCTTGGCCGAAGCAAACGACACGCCCAGGTTGTACGGCCGTCCGTCGGGCGGCAGCGGTGCGGTACCGTCGATCCGCGCGTCGCCGCAGATGTACGAAATGACGTAGCGATCCGCACCCGGGCCGGATGCGGGGGCGGACGCGGGTGGCTGGGACGCGAGCGTCTGGGCCATCGCATTCATGCAGAGCGTCGAGAGGAAGACGCTCAGGAAAGGGCGAGCCTGCTGTTGAAACGAGGAAGACATTGCAACCTCCCGTCCGGAATCAATGGCGAGCATTTATTCCGAGTCAGATTTGCCAACGTTCTTTTTGCGACACGCTATTGATACACGATGGGTTTTGAACCAACAACCGCGTGTGGCATGAATGGGACGGCGCCAAATATCCTATTTAAATAGGATAACGACGTATTCGTCTGACTCGCTTACCTATGAAGAAAGTCGATATTGCCGAATATGAAAATTGCTATTCGGTAGCGATGATCCAGCACGAATTGAATAGCGTCGGACGTATTGGCATTCGTGCCGAAAAATAACGACTGATAAAAGGAATTTTTGCGCCTGTGTTCCGGGCGAATCGATATCGATCCGGATACAGATCGCACGATATGAAACGCGGAGGAGGTGTGTTTGGTATTTTAGATTGTTACAGGTAAATCGAAACTTTTAATTTGTTCTGTAACAGGGTATTTCTGTTCAGATAATCAGACGGAAAATGCCGGTTTGCTATGTCGGCCGTAAAAACTTCTTGTTCGGAATGCAAACGATTGCGATTCGTCTGATATCGATTCCGCGTCCGGTGCGGTAATTCTTCAGGTCAAAGCGGGATCGTTGCGTGCTACCGGGAAGCGGCGCGGCGCGAATGGACGCGCACACCGGATTGCCGCAAACCGCACTTGCGTTCGCGTCGTCCGCGAGAACGACGCGAACGACGCGGACGCGACGATCAGCGGCTGCCGCCCGCGCTGCGCCGTGCGATGCGCATCGCCGGCGCGGCCGCGGGTTCGGCCGGGCCGGCTGCATCGTCGACCGCCGCGCGCGGCCGGTTCATGATGTAGGTCCACAGTTGCTCGGCCGCGAGCCCGCGCTTGCGGGCCGACCGGTACAGGCGGATTTCGAGCTCGGTGATCCAGTCGCCGGAACCCGCGCATACGAGCGTGCCGTCCGCGAGTTCCTTCGCGACGCAGCTTTCCGGCAGCCAGCCGATCCCGTGCCCGGCCACGACCATGCCCTTCAGCGCCTCCGACATGTGCGTCTCGAAGCAGCGGTGCAGCACGTACGGCTCGGTGGCATTCAGCAGCAGCATCTCGACGATGTTGCCGAGAAACGCGCCCGACGAATACGCGAGCAGCGGCAGCGGTGCATCGGGGGTGCCCGGCAGCTGGAACACGGGCTTGCCGCGCGCATCGGGAGTCGACACGGGCAGGATCCGTTCGACGCCGAGGCTGACGAACGGGAAGTGGTTCGGGTCGAGCACGATCGGCAACTGCGGATGGTGATAGCCGAGCAGCAGGTCGCATTCCCCTTCGACGAGCTGCTGCACGCCTTCCGGCACGTTCACCGCGTTGACGCGCGCGGTGACGTGGCCGACTTCGCCGTTGAGCTGCTTGAGCCACTCGGGAAACAGCGTGAAGACGAGCGTGTGGGCCACCGCGAAACGCACGACCTGGTCGCTGGCCGCGAACTGGTCGTAGCCGTTCACGAGATTGCGTGCCGCATACATGCTGCGCAGGATGTCCGCGGCGAGCCCGCGGAACATCTGGCCGGCCGGTGTCAGCGTGATCGGGTTGATGCTCCGGTCCACCAGCTTCGCGTCCATCCAGGTTTCGAGCGCAGCTATTCGTCTGCTGAATGCCGACTGCGTGAGGTGCCGGTTACGCGCGGCCCGGGAAAAGCTCTTGGTATCCGCAAGGCTCAGGAAATCTTCCAGCCACTTTGCTTCCATTTCGATCTTCGCTTTTTATAGTCGGGCGCCTGAAAGGCGGCGGCACCGTTTGCTGCACGAACTTTCTAGCGTACCGCGCCTCGCGCCGGTCGGGCCGATGTTTTTTTTCGATGGGTGTCAGTCGAAATATGCATGGGCGTTGTCGGCGGGATTACGGCTGCATAGCGTTGAGGTGCCGGACCCGGCTAACCGGACAGTTCATCGCGTCGAACTGCCGGTGCGGCCGCAGACGGTACTTCCCCCCAGGGCCGGTTGCGCCGTGCGCGTACCGGCCCGCCTTCATGGCAGCGGTCCCGTGCCCGGTCGCGCCGTTTTTTGTGCAGTGCAGATTGCACATTCGTGACACGCGGGGGAACTATGTTCGGAAGACGCGGCGCAGCATGAACCGTGCGCGCTGGCGACGCACCGTCGTCGCCCGTCGCGCCGGGCGCTGCACCGTGATGGTGCGCAATGCCGCGCGGGTGTGCCCGGCGCGGCGCAAAAACGGGGGGATATCGAGGGGTCGAGCAAGGCACGTTCCTTGCAAAGCATTCAGTACGCCGGTCCGGCATGCGCAATGCCGGGGAAAACGATCGATGGAGAAAAGATCGATGAAGCCATTCGATGAAATGCTGCAATCCGGCGACATGGTAAGGGCGCCCTACGCGCGCCTGAAGCAGTGGCTCGACACGCAGAATCCCGCGAGCCTCGCCCAGAAGGCCTACGACGCGGAAGGCGTGTTCCGCAAGACGGGCATCACGTTCGCCGTCTATGGCGACGCGGAGGCGGCCGAGCGGCTGATTCCGTTCGACATCGTCCCGCGCATCATCTCGGGCGCCGAATGGAGCCGCCTGTCGCTCGGCATCGAGCAGCGCGTGATGGCGCTCAACGCCTTCCTCGACGACATCTACCACCGGCAGGAAATCGTGCGCGCGGGCATCGTGCCGAAGCACCTGATCGCGCACAACGAAGCGTTCATCCCGGAGATGATCGACTTCCGGCCGCCCGGGAACGTTTACACGCACATCATCGGCGTCGACATCGTGCGCACCGGCGAGAACGAGTTCTACGTGCTGGAAGACAACGCGCGCACACCGTCCGGCGTGTCGTACATGCTGGAAAACCGCGAGACGATGATGCAGCTCTTTCCGGAGCTGTTCCAGCAGGTGAAGGTGCGCCCGGTCGAGACCTATCCGCAGATGCTGCGCCAGTCGCTCGCGGCCGTGTGCCCGCCGGGCGGCAACGCCGACAACCCGACCGTCGCCGTGCTCACGCCCGGCATCCACAATTCCGCGTACTACGAACATTCGTTCCTCGCCGACCAGATGGGCGTGCATCTCGTCGAGGGCAGCGACCTGCAGGTGATCGACGGCCGCGTCGCGATGCGCACGACCGAAGGCTTCCAGCCGATCGACGTGCTGTACCGCCGCGTCGACGACGCGTTCCTCGATCCGCTCACGTTCCGCCCCGATTCGGTGCTCGGCGTCGCGGGGATCATGGACGTCTACCGCGCGGGCAACATCACGATCGCGAACGCGCCCGGCACCGGCATCGCCGACGACAAGGCGATCTACTCGTACATGCCGGAGATCGTCGAGTTCTACACGGGCCGCAAGGCGCTGCTGGAGAACGTGCCGACCTGGCGCTGCGGCGAAGCCGACAGCCTGAAATACGTGCTCGACCATCTCGACGAACTGGTCGTGAAGGAAGTGCACGGCTCGGGCGGCTACGGGATGCTGGTCGGGCCGTGCGCGTCGAAGGCCGAGCTCGAAGCCTTTTCCGCGAAGCTGCGCGCGCGCCCCGCGAACTACATCGCGCAGCCGACGCTTGCGCTGTCCACGACGCCGATCCTGACCGAAGCCGGCCTCGCGCCGCGCCACGTCGACCTGCGGCCTTTCGTGCTGGTGTCGGACCGGATCCGCATCACGCCGGGCGGGCTGACGCGCGTCGCACTGAAGGAGGGATCGCTCGTCGTCAACTCGAGCCAGGGCGGCGGCACCAAGGACACCTGGGTGCTGGCCGACTGAGCCGGACGCGACCGCGCGCCCCGCGACCGGGGCGCCAACCGAACGAAGACGGAGTGGACACGAGATGCTTCTGGGACGTACTGCAAGCGGCCTCTACTGGATGTACCGCTATATCGAGCGCGCGGAGAACATCGCGCGCATCGTCGATGCCGGGCTGCGGATGGCGCTCACGCGCACGTCCGACGCGCCGGCCGAATGGTCGTCGGTGCTCGTCAGCTCGGGCACGGACGAAGGCTACCGGCAGAAATACGACGCGTACGCGGCCGATACCGTGACGGACTACCTGCTGCGCGACCGCGACAACCCGTCGAGCGTGCTGTCGTGCATCGAGGCCGCGCGCTCGAACGCGCGGATGGTGCGCACGGCGCTCACGCGCGAGGCATGGGAGAGCGTGAACGGTGCGTGGCTCGCGCTGACCCGCGCGCTCGCGCAGCCGGTGCCGGAGAGCGAACTGCCGGCCGTGCTCGACCAGGTGAAGCGCGAAACCGCGCTCATCCTCGGCAGCTTCTACAGCACGATGCTGCGCAACGAGATCTTCGATTTCGCGCAGATCGGCGCGTTCGTCGAGCGCGCCGACAACACCGCGCGGATCATCGACGTGAAATACCACCTGCTGCTGCCGTCGGTGTCGCACGTCGGCACGATCCTCGACAACTACCAGTGGGAGACGATCCTGCGCTGCGTCGCCGCGCACCGTTCGTACCGCTGGGTGTACGACGTTCAGTACAAGCCGATGAACATCGCCGACTACCTGATCCTGAACGGCCGCATGCCGCGTTCGCTGCGCTATTGCTACGGGCGCGTCGTCTCGAGCCTGAACCTGCTCGCGAAGGATTACGGCGTGACACACCCGTGTCACGACACGGCCACGAAGATCCTGCAAATGCTGTCCGACACCTCGGTCGAGCGGATCTTCAAGAGCGGCCTGCACGAGTTCCTGACCGACTTCATCGGCCGCAACAACAGCCTCGGGCTCGAAATCGCCCAGGCCTACAACTTCGACTGAGACTTGCCATGCGACTCGCCATTCGACACATCTCGCGTTATCAGTTCGACGATCAAGCCACCCATGCACTGCAACGGCTGCGGCTGCGCCCGCAGTCGGGCCCCGGGCAGACGGTGCGCGCATGGCAGGTCACGATCGACGGCGTCGAGCCGTCGCTGTCCTATGCGGACGGACTCGGCAACCGGATCGACCTCGTGCGGCACGACCGCGGCGCGAAGGCCGAGATCGTCGTGATCGCTGCCGGCGTCGTCGAGACGCAGGACCGCGCCGGCATACTCGGTCATCCCGAAGGCTATGCGCCGCCGTGGATCTTCGAGCGCGAAACGGCGCTGACGAAGGCGGGCGACACCGTGCGCGCGCTGGCGCAAGCGCTGCCGATCGAGCCGCGCAGCCTCGACGCGCTGCACTGGCTGATGACGGAAGTGCACGACCGCATCGCGTATGCGCCGAACCTGGCCGCGGACGCCCCCGTCGACGCGGAAACCGCGCTGCAAAGCGGCGAGGGCACGAGCCGCGACCATGCGCATGCGTTCATCGCGGCCGCGCGCGTGCTGAAGATTCCCGCGCGCTACATCTCGGGCTACGTGCTGGCGGACAGCGCGATGCAGCGCATCGCCGACGCGAAGCAGAACGCAGGCGACGTCGAGGAGGAAGAAGCGCTCGCGCTGCAGAGCGGCGAGGGCATGCAGCAGGTGCTCGGCGCGTCGCATGCCGCGCAGTCGCAGTCGCAGGGGATGCCGCAGCCGGCGCACGGCGCGCAGCCGCAGGCGGCCGGGCTGATGCAGCAGCCGGCCGGCCATGCGTGGGCCGAGGCCTATGTCGAAGGGCTGGGCTGGGTCGGATTCGATCCGTTCATGAATCGCTGCCCGGACGAGCGCTACGTGCGCATCGCGGTCGGCCTCGACTATCGCGACGCGCAGCCGGTGACGGGGCTCGGCGCGACGGCCGTCGGTGTCGAGATCAGCGTCGTGCAGACGCCCGAGCTCGTCTGACCTCGCGCACGCTTTCGCCGAATCCGCCAGGCCGGGGCGCCGCGTCGCATCGAGTGCGACGCGGCGCGCGGCTGGCCCAACCCGAACCGAGCTCCCATGTCCATCCACGTCGCGCTGCATCACACCACCCGCTATCGTTACGACCGGCTCGTCAACCTCGGCCCGCAGGTCGTGCGCCTGCGGCCCGCGCCGCACTGCCGGACGCCGATCCTCGCGTACTCGATGACGGTCGAGCCCGCGCAGCACTTCATCAACTGGCAGCAGGATCCGTTCTCGAACTATCTCGCGCGGCTCGTGTTTCCGGAGCGCACCGAGCACTTCGAGATCACGATCGATCTCGTCGCCGAGATGTCGGTGTACAACCCGTTCGACTTCTTCCTCGAAGCCAGCGCGGAGCAATACCCGTTCAGCTATGACGACGCGCTGAAGACCGAGCTCGCGCCGTATCTCGTGTGCGATCCGCCGACGAGCGCGTCGCCGCTGTTCCGCACGTATCTCGACGGCGTCGACCGCACGCCGGCCGGCACCGTGAACTTTCTCGTCGCGCTGAACCAGCAACTGCAGCGCGACATCGGCTATCTCGTGCGGATGGAGCCGGGCGTGCAGACGCCCGAGCAGACGCTCGAACTGGCCTCGGGCTCGTGCCGCGACAGCGCATGGCTGCTCGTGCAGCTGTGCCGCCACCTCGGCATCGCCGCGCGGTTCGTGTCGGGCTACCTGATCCAGCTGACGCCCGACGTGAAATCGCTCGACGGCCCGAGCGGCACGTCGGTCGACTTCACCGACCTGCACGCGTGGTGCGAGGTGTACCTGCCCGGCGCCGGCTGGATCGGCTTCGACCCGACCTCCGGCCTGCTCGCCGGCGAAGGCCACATTCCGCTGGCCTGCACGCCGCAGCCGACCAGCGCCGCGCCGGTCGAGGGGCTGATCGACGAGTGCGAGGTGTCGTTCGAACACGAGATGACCGTGACGCGCGTGTACGAATCGCCGCGCGTGACGAAGCCGTACACGGAATCGCAATGGGACGGCGTGCTGGCGCTCGGCACGCAGGTCGACGGTGCGCTGGCGGCCGGCGACGTGCGGCTCACGCAGGGCGGCGAGCCGACCTTCGTGTCGATCGACGATCGCGACGGCGCCGAGTGGAACACCGACGCGCTCGGCCCGACCAAGCGCGGCTATGCGACCGAACTCGTGCAGCGGCTGCGCGCCGAATACGGCGATGGCGGGTTCCTGCATTTCGGGCAGGGCAAGTGGTATCCGGGCGAGCAATTGCCGCGCTGGGCGTTGTCGATCTTCTGGCGTGCCGACGGCCAGCCGGTGTGGCACGACCCGTCGCTGTTCGCCGACGAGCGCGAGCCGTCCGCCTATACGACCGACGACGCGAAGCGCTTCATCGACGCGCTGGCCGCACGGCTGAACCTGACCGGCGAATTCATCCGGCCCGGCTACGAGGACGTCTGGTACTACCTGTGGCGCGAACGCCGGCTGCCGGTCAACGTCGATCCGTTCGACTCGAGGCTCGACGACGAGCTCGAACGCGCGCGGCTGCGCAAGGTGTTCGAGCAGCAGCTCGACAGCGTGGTCGGCTACGTGCTGCCGGTCAAGCGCACGGACGATGTGGACGGCCGTGATCGGCCGGGCCTCGACGGCCCGCGCTGGCAGACGGGCCCGTGGTTCTTCCGCGACGAGCGGATGTACCTCGTGCCCGGCGATTCGCCGATGGGCTATCGGCTGCCGCTCGATTCGCTGCCGTGGGCGAGCCGCGCCGACCATCCGTATCTGGTCGAGCGCGACCCGTTTGCGCCGCGCGACGCGCTGCCGGACGCCGCCGCGATCCGCGCACGCTACGCCGGCCCGTCCGATGCGCCGCGCTACCTGTCCGGCGTGCATCGCGAGGCAGCCGCGCAGACCGTGATGCAGTGGCGCGACGACGGCACGGCCGGCAACGGGCGGCCGGCCGCGCGCGACCCGGGTCGCGCCCCCGAGCGCTTCGAGTCGGCCGCGTGGATCACGCGCACCGCGTTGTGCGTCGAAGTGCGCAACGGCATCCTGTACCTGTTCATGCCGCCGCTTGCCGCGCTCGAGGATTATCTCGACCTGCTCGGCGCGATCGAGCTGACCGCGCACGCGCTGGGCGTGAAGCTCGTGCTCGAAGGCTATCCGCCGCCGCGCGACGCGCGGCTGAAGCTGCTGCAGGTGACGCCCGATCCCGGCGTGATCGAGGTGAACATCCATCCGGCCGGCAACTTCGACGAGCTCGTCGATCACACGGAATTCCTGTACGACGCCGCGTGGCAGTCGCGGCTGTGCAGCGAGAAGTTCATGGTCGACGGCCGCCACGTCGGCACGGGCGGCGGCAATCACTTCGTGCTGGGCGGCGCGACGCCGGCCGACAGCCCGTTCCTGCGCCGCCCGGACCTGCTCGCGAGCCTGATCGCGTACTGGCACAACCATCCGTCGCTGTCGTACCTGTTCTCCGGGCTCTTCATCGGGCCGACGAGCCAGGCGCCGCGCGTCGACGAAGCGCGTAACGACCAGCTCTACGAGCTCGACATCGCGTTCGCGGAGATCCAGCGCAACAAGCTGCTGTTCGGGCAGGACATGCCGCCGTGGCTCGTCGACCGTGTGCTGCGCAACCTGCTGATCGACGTGACCGGCAACACGCACCGCAGCGAGTTCTGTATCGACAAGCTGTATTCGCCCGACTCGTCGACCGGCCGGCTCGGCCTGCTCGAACTGCGCGCGTTCGAGATGCCGCCGCATGCGCGGATGAGCATCGTGCAGCAATTGCTGCTGCGCGCGCTGGTCGCGCGTTTCTGGGCCGCGCCGTACACGACGCCGCTCACGCGCTGGGGCACCGCGCTGCACGACCGCTTCATGCTGCCCGCGTTTCTTCAGATGGATTTCGACGACGTGCTGACCGAGCTGCGCGACGCCGGCTTTGCGTTCGATCCGGCGTGGTTCGCGCCGCACTTCGAATTCCGCTTCCCGCTGTTCGGCCAGATCGCGGTGAACGGGATGCAGCTGTCGCTGCGCGGCGCGCTGGAGCCGTGGCACGTGATGGGCGAGGAGGGCGCGCCCGGCGGCACGGTGCGCTACGTCGATTCGTCGGTCGAACGGCTCGAGGTGCGCGTGACGGGGCTGAACGACAACCGGCACGTCGTGACGGTCAACGGCCGCGCGCTGCCGCTGCAGCCGACCGGCACCGTCGGCGAATACGTCGCGGGCGTGCGCTACAAGGCGTGGTCGCCGCCGTCCGCGCTGCATCCGACCCTCGGCGTGCACGCGCCGCTCACGTTCGACATCGTCGATACGTGGCTGCAGCGCTCGCTCGGCGGCTGCCGCTATCACGTCGCGCATCCGGGCGGGCGCAACTACGCGACGTTCCCGGTCAATGCATACGAAGCCGAGAGCCGCCGGCTCGCGCGCTTCGTCGAGATGGGGCACACGCCGGGGCGGATGGATGTCGCGGCTGCCGCGCCGAGCCGCGAATTCCCGTTCACGCTCGACCTGCGGCGGCCGTGACCGGACGATGACGACGCGGATGACGATGCGCGGTTCGCGATACCCGGCGGTTCCGGTCGCTGGCGGCCCCGCCGGAATGCTAGGATGCGGGCAGATTGCGGCCGCGCGCCGCAGCCCGCTGCCCGGGTGGCGGCGCGTGTGCGCGGCTGTGCCCTGACGACGGAACGATATCGTGCCGCCCATTGACACCGATCATCTCGCCGCCCTCGACGCGATGCCCACGCTTTTCGATACCGGCGCGCAGCCGGATGCCGCGGAACTGGCCGCCGCGCTCGCGGCGCCGGCTGCCGCCGGCCGTTACGACGAACTGCGCGGCAGCGCGGCGGGCCTGAACGCGCCCGCGCTTGCGCCCGCATGGCGCAGTTTCTTCACGTCGATCGGCAGCGACGGCGTGGCCGACCTCGATCGCCGCGCCGACGCGCTGCACCGGCGCATGCGCGAGAACGGCCTGTTCTATCAACTGCACGAGCAGCGCGCCGGCGACGGCGCGGCCGGCCCGTGGTCGCTCGACCTGCTGCCGCTGATCGTCACGCCCGAGGACTGGGTCTCGATCGAGCGCGGCGTGCTGCAACGCGTGCGGCTGCTCAACGCGACGCTGGCCGACCTGTACGGGCCGCAGACGATCCTCGAGCGCGGGCTGCTGCCGCCCGCGCTCGTCACCGGGCATCCCGGCTACCTGCGCGCGATGCGCGGCGCACGCGTGCCGGGCGATACGTGGCTGCACGTCGTCGCGTTCGATCTCGCGCGCGGCCCGGACGGGCAGTGGCGGATCGTCGCGCAGCACACGCAGGGCCCGGCCGGCCTCGGCTACCTCCTCGAAAACCGGCTGATCGTGTCGCGGCTCTTTCCGCGCGGGTTTCGCGGGCTGCGCGTGCAGCGGCTCGCGTCCGCGTACCGCGCGCTGCTGCAGAGCATGCAGGCGCTCAGCCCGACTCGAAAGAATTCGCGGATCGTGCTGCTCACACCGGGGCCGCACAGCGCGACGTATTTCGAGCACGCGTATCTCGCGCGCTACCTTGGCCTTACGCTCGTCGAAGGCGGCGACCTGACCGCGCGCGACAACCGCGTGTTCCTGAAGACGCTGAGCGGGCTCGAACCGGTGCACGGCATCCTGCGGCGCGTCGATGACGCGTGGCTCGACCCGCTCGAACTGCGGCCCGATTCGATGCTCGGCGTGCCGGGGCTGCTGCAGGCGGTGCGTGCGGGCAACGTGCTGCTCGCGAACGCGCCGGGCTCGGGCTTCCTCGAATCGCCGGCGATGCTCGGCTTCATGCCGCGTCTCGCGGAAGCGCTGCTCGGCGAAACGCTGACGCTGCCGGCCGTGCATTCGTGGTGGTGCGGCGAGGCGGCTGCGTGCGACGACGCGCTGCCGCAGCTCGCACGCGGCATCGTCAAGGCATCCTATCCACCCGACGTGCAGGAAGGCGGCGCATTCGAGCCGGTGATCGGCGCGCGGCTCACGCAGGCGCAGCTGGCGGAATGGCGCGCGCGGATTCTCGCGCGGCCCGAACATTACACGGTGCAGGCCGACCTGCCGTTGTCGCAGGCGCCGACCTGGCCGCGCCACGACGCACCCGACAGCAACGGCGGTGCACGCATCGTGCCGAAGCCGGTGCTGCTGCGCGTGTTCGCGCTCGCCGACGGCGCGCAGCGCTGGCGGCTCCTGCCGGGCGGGCTGTCGCGGGTCGGCACGCGCGACACGCTGTTCAACGCGCCGATGCCGCGCGGCGGCAGCACCGTCGATACGTGGGTGATGACCGAAGGCATCGTCGATTCGACGACGCTGCTGCAGACGCACCTCGGCCCCGACGACCTCGTCGAACGCCCGCGCGCGATCGCGAGCCGCGCGGCCGAGAACCTGTTCTGGCTCGGCCGTTATACCGAACGCGCAACCAACCTGATGCGCCTCGCGCGCGCGGCGCTCGAACGGCTGCGCGGCGAGGACGACGTCGACAGCCCCGCGCACCTGGAACTGCTCGACACGCTGTGCCGCGATACGGGCCTGATCGCGGCCGACGCGCCGAACGCCGTCGATGCGCCGCGTGCATTCCAGCACACGCTCGCGACGTCGCTCACGCGCGGCGCGGATCGCACGTCGGGCATTGCGTCCTGCCTGTTCGGCATGCGTGGCGCCGCCGCCGCGATCCGCGAGCGACTGTCGAGCGACCAGTGGCGGCTGATCGACGACGCGACCCAACTGTTCGCGGACAGCGCCGGCCAGCCCGAAGCCGAAGAGCAGATCGGCAACGAGGCGCTGCAGTTGCTGGAGCGCCTCGGCCTGCTGCTCGGTGCGATCACGGGCGCGCAGACCGACAACATGACGCGCGACGACGGCTGGCGGCTGCTGTCGATCGGCCGGCAGATCGACCGGCTGGATTTCCTCTGCAGCGTGCTGAAGGCGGCCTTCGACGAGGGCGCGGTGCACCGGCAGGACGGCTTCGAGCTCGTGCTGGAGCTGTTCGACAGTACGATCACGTTCCGTTCGCGGTTCCAGCGCGGCTTCGACGTCGCGCCGCTGCTGTCGCTCGTCGTGCTCGATACCGACAATCCGCGCTCGCTCGGCTGGGTCGTGCAGGCGCTGCGCGGCCGGCTGACGAAGGTCGAGCGCAGCGAAGGCTACGCGCTGTCCGAGCTGGCCGAGACCATTCCCGACGTGCCCGCGTGGTCGCTGCACGAGCTGTGCGAGACCGCCGACGGCGGCCGGCACGACAAGCTGCTCGAGGCGCTCGACACCACGGTGAAGGCGGTCTGGGAGTTGTCGAACCGGATCGGCGAACGCTATTTCAGCCACGTGCGCGAAGCGGGCAGGACGTTATGGTGACGACGAAAGGCGCGGCGAAAGCGCCGCATGGTTCCGGCAATGCGCGGAACGCATCGACACCGGCAGCAAAGCCCGCTGTTGCGCCCGGCCGGTTGCTGCGCGTCACGCACGACACCGAATACCGTTACGCGGCGCGCGTCGAATCGGCGCAGCACCAGGCACGCCTGCAACCGCTCGTCACGCCGCGCCAGCAGGTGCTGTCGTTCGCGCTCGACATCGATCCCGCGCCGGAGTCGGTCGGGACCGAGATCGATGCGTTCGGCAATGCGCGTGCGTCGTTTGCGTTGAACCAGCCGCACGATGCGCTGCTCGTGCGCAGCCGCAGCACGGTACGCGTGACACCGCCGGTGTGGTCGCGCGGTGCGCGCGGGGAGCCGCCGCCCGCCATCGCGAGACCCGACCCGAAACAGGCGATGGCGTGGGAAGCCGTGCGCGATCGCTTGCGGTTTCGCGCGGGGCAGCCCTACGACGCGGCGAGCGAATTTGTGTTCACGTCGCCGCATGTCGCATGTGATCCCGAACTCGCCGCGTACGCGGCGTCGAGCTTCACGCCGCAACGGCCGCTCGTGCAGGCTGCGTGGGAGCTGATGCGGCGCGTGCATGCCGATTTTGCATATACGCCGAACAGCACCGACATCACGACGTCGGCGCTCGACGCGCTGCGCTTGCGCAAGGGCGTATGCCAGGATTTCGCGCACGTGATGATCGGCGCGCTGCGCTCGCTCGGACTGGCCGCGCGTTACGTGAGCGGCTACCTGCTCACGCAGCCGCCGCCCGGGCAGCCGCGCTTGATCGGCGCCGACGCGTCGCATGCATGGGTCGAGGTGTACGACCCGGCATGGCCCGAGGACAACGGCTGGCTGCAGCTCGACCCGACCAACGATCGTGCGCCGGGCGACGACTACGTGATGCTGTCGATCGGCCGCGACTATGCGGACGTGACGCCGCTGCGCGGCGTGATTCGCGGCGGTGGTGCGGATCAGGAGTTGAAGGTCGGCGTGACGGTGGAGCCGCTTGATGCCGATTGACGCGGGTTCGCCGATCGGAGCGGTCGGTTGTTGATCGCGTGTCTGCAGGCGCGTACGTTCGTGACGGCTGCGAACCGGACGGTCCATGCGCGCGGCTCGGAAGACACTTCGTACTCGACCGTGAGACATGACCGGAAAGTCACGTGTCATTCCGTTCGATTGAATCGGACGAGTTCAATTCTGTAGGAAAAGAGAAAACTGCACTTGTGCGCTGGTGCCCGGATTTCCGATGATCCGAATCTGCGTTCACGTCGCGTCAGCCTGAACGGCTGGCGGCGGAACGGCAGAAAAACACCAAATCGCGCGCAGGAGCCAGGGTGACGCAGCTTTATCCCGATCATCGATCGGCGACGGATGAACCCGTCGCACGGTCGATCGATGCCACCGAGTCGGACAGCATCGGAACGCCACGCAAGCCTCCACCGATCGTCGTCGGCCGAGGCGATGGGGTGTCGATGTGGACGAAAGACACTCGGCTGATCTGCATCAAGCAAATGCCGTTGCCCGGTATCGTCATCTTCGTCCATGGTGTGAATTCCGAAGGCGAATGGTTCGAAGCCGCCGAGCAGGGGCTGTGCGATGGCCTGAATCGCCGGCTCGGCCGCCTGGACGATCAATTGATGTATCACGGCATCGACGCCGGGCAATTGGTGCCGGCGAAGTACACGGAAAGCGTGACGCCGGACGGGTTTTTGAATCCGAAGCTGCTTGCGGACAACTACGTCAAGCCCGATCCGTCGTTTTCACCGGTCATTCATTTCCGGTGGGGCTATCGGGCGACAGCCGAGGAACTCAAGGAATACGGCGACAAGATTTTCCTGAACGAGAAGGACTATTGGGGCGGCGGCCCGTTCACGAACGGTTGCGCGAGCCTGCCCGATCTCTGGCACGGCGGCCTCGACGACCGCGCGGCCGGGTGGATAACCGTGCAGGGCATCAATCCGACCAACCGGCCGCTGTATCGCGCGCCGCCCCGCGCATATGGCGTGCTCGCAGCCTTGCGTCTCGCCAAGCTGATCGAATCGATTCGCCGCATGCAGGCCGACGTGCCGATCACCGTCGTGTGCCATAGCCAGGGCAACATCGTGGGCCTTGCCGCGGCTTTCTTCGGCGATGCGCTGCCCGACGTCGAAGATCCGTGGGGACGTAGCGGGCATTGCGTGGCCGACGCCTACGTGCTGGCGAACGCGCCGTACAGTCTTGCGCGTGCGGACGGTCCGAATCCCTCCGATACGTTCATGGATACCTGGTCGCAACGCGCGACCAAGGACAGCGAGGGCCGACGCGGACGGCAGACCTACGCCGCGCGCACGAAGACGTTCGGCAAGTTTCTGTCGATCATCGGCACGCGGAAGGCCTATGAACTTTCCGCAGACAAGATCGATGAAGACATGGCGAACGAACGGGTATCGCCGTCCAGCAAGAAGTCTTATGCAGCACAAGACGATCGGGTATGCCACGGCCTGAATGGATCGACGTATGGTCGCGTCACCGCGTATTGCTGTCCGCACGATCAGGTGATTTCGGCGATCACGGTTCAGGGCATCGGCTGGCGCGGCATCGACAAGCACGAACTGAACGATATCGGTGTCCCCGGCGTGCTGACGCAGCGCGTCTTTGCCTCCGGCTTCCACGTCGGCGTGCAGAAACAGTATCGGTATCGGGAGGATGACTGGCGGCATGTACAGAAGGGAAAGGCGTCGGGCTTCTGGTATCCGCCTTCGCCGCCTGCAAAATTCAATCTCATCGGTGCGCTCAAGGGAAACGAGTCCGTGTTCGGGGTGGCGGCCACGCTTGCATCCGCGCCGATCATGTTTTTCGTGACCCAGATCAGCTCGGCATTGAATATGTTCCGCGTGAACGCCAATCCGCCGAAGGATTGGGCCGTGGTGGCGGACGCGCCGGCACTCGACGAACCGTTTACGCCGAAGGCGTTGCGGTTCGGCAAGCCCATCGAAACGAAGGACGGCAATGCGACAAGCGACTTCAACGAAGGCAACGATCCGCCGGCCGCATGGCGCGACGCAAGCAAGAGCGAGGCAGACAAGCGCGCGGACGATCCCTACGATCAGTACAACGCGAAGAACGACGATAGCGTCGCGCAAGGTACGGCGGAAAGCGAAGCCGGACAGCGTTATGAGGACCGCGCGTTGATGCGGATGGAGGCGCGGCGAACGCTGAATACGGAATGGCTCGATGGTGATGGCCACGTGATCGGTGAGGACGGCAAGAGCGAAATGCCGGAGGGCTACAAGGAATGGCGCGACAAGCAAATTGTCGACTGGCTTGATCGTGGTTCGACCAACAGCCCGACGAACCATTCCACGACGATGACCAATCCGAAGCATGCGAAAAAGGCGCTTGCGTACGATGTGGCGATCGGGGTTTGCTATCTGACGCCGGATCAACTCTACGACTTGCGGATCGAGGCGGATTGGCGGATGGGGGACGGCATTCCCAATGGCAATCCGAACAAGAAGTACTACGACTATTTTGCGTCAGGAACGCTCGATAGAACGCCCCTCGATGAATGGGTACATGCCGAGAAAAGCGAAGCCAAGATTCCCTCCGCGATCGTGGACGAACGCGAAGGACAAGTCTATCTCAAGGTCGGGGGCGCGATTTGAAGATTCTGATTTCTACATGGCCTCGACGTGTCGCCGTTGCGGTCGCAGCGTGGATGATCGCAGCCGTACTGATGGCGCACGTTGAGCAACCCGACTCGACCCAATTCGAAATAGGAGATTGGATGAAGCGATTTGTAGTAGTGCCGAGTCTGATGGCACTCGTGGCGTTTCTGTTCACGACGGCCATGGTCCGTTCGGTGCATTCCGCACCCGCCCCTGAGCCGATAGCGAACGCAGTTCGCGCAGTCGAAGAGCCGGCGAAGCCATTCGTTGCGCAGGTCGTCGGCCTGATTTGGTTGAACCCGTTGCAACGCATGGACTACCCGACAGAATGGCAATTGCTGTGGACCCAAGGGTTTGCCGCGCCGAACAAAAGCGATGACATGGTTCGAACCGATCCTAGATCCTTTGCGACGCTTCAATCAATTGGCGCACTGGTGTACGGCAATCGCGGTGAGGAGACATTCAAGGGCTTCTATGCCAAGTACATTGATAAATTCATCCTGCTCATACGCACCCGTTATATCAGCAACGCAAAATATTTCTACACGGTGAAGCCCGAGAAGCAAATCGATTGGCGTGAACTCGCTGGTATCCGGGTCGAAATTGCCATTCCACTTCGCCTCGACGCGGCCTATGCCCGATCGCGCATGATCGATCGGATGATGAACTTCTTCGAGATCGGCCCGCCGTCACCCAAGACTTTGTGGAGCCGCGACACGCCTCCCGACGTACAAATCACGCAAGGCGGCCCCAACGCCGGCTTCACATCGCTGAACAACGCATTGGACTACTTGCAGGCGAACCCCGACAAGAGCGTCTGGGTGATGAACTGGGACGCACCCAACTTCCCGCCCACGGATGCACAGATCAACGAGAATCTGGTCGCGCTGTTCCTCGCCGGCCCAGCTTTCAAAACCGAGCGCGAACCGCTCGCCTGGATCGGCAAGGCCGCAAGCGGCAATACGCATGATTTTCCGCAGAAGGTCGGCACGACCCGCGCCGTGCAGGCGTGGAAGGCGACCATCGACCAGGCGTCACGCAATGCAGGCGTCGCGGTCCCGGATCTCCATTACATCGTTCACGACGCAGGCAAGGGCAGCGATGCATCGTCGGCACGTCTTGCCTCGCTCTCCCGGACCTTGACCGAAACCCTCCCCGAATACGACCACTCGAAGCAGGCATTCAACACGACCGCGCTACTCGGCGACATGGGAACCGGCAGCGCATTGACCGACGTCGCGCTCGCCATCGGCCGGATCAATCACTTTGGCGGCAATGCACTCGTCGCCGGCACGACCGATCCGGACCACCCGGTCGCGGTCGTCGTCCTGCCGCCGTCGAAGCTCACGGCGATCGATCCCGACAAGGACTGGTTCCGCGCACGCGGCGGCAACAATGCCTACCTGCCGTGGTGGGGACGCCGACACGATACGAATTACGGCATGCAGGGCTATTCGTGGTGAGCTCCGCTTGTGCGACGACCGGCCGGTTTGACACCCCCGATGCGCGTCCCACCAGGGCGCGAGACCCTGCCAACGCTTTAAGTCTTCGTTAATTCTGCACGCCTAGCATGGTGATGCCGGCGAACGGCTCGGACCCCGGTCCGGCGAGCCGGCGGCACGCGCGGGTGCGTCGACGTCACGGCGCCGCACCGTCGCGCGTCGCCATTTTCATGCACCGGCGGCAGATCATGATCAAAAACTTCGACTACATGCTCGGCAACGAGACGATCGAGCTTTGTGCGAGCTTCGGCGCGGGCCCGGCATTCCGCCGCGTGCTCGTGAGCCGCGCGGATTCGATGGAGACGCTCGTGGTGCTCGACGCGCGCGGGCTGTCGGGTCTGCTGAAGGTCGCGACCGAAGAACCGGAAGGGCTGCTCGACGACGCGATCCGCAAGGTCGGTGATGAACAGCTCGTCGAGCGGGCGATCAACGGCCGGACGATCGTCGAAGCCGCGCTTTGATCGGGCGGCGCGTGAGCGTGCCGGCAGGCACGGCAACACGCGCCGCGTCGCGTGACGTCGCTCAGGCGGCGAACCGGTCCGTCGCCGCGACCAGCGCCTCCAGAATCCCCGGCTCGTTGTACGCGTGTCCGGCACCCGGTACGATTTCGAACGTCGCGTCCGGCCACGCCTTCGACAACTCCCACGCGGTGCGCGCCGGCGTCGCGACGTCATAGCGACCCTGCACGATCACGCCCGGAATGCCCGCGAGGCGATGCGCGTCGCGCAGCAGCTGGCCTTCCTCGACGAAGCCCTTGTTCACGAAGTAGTGATTCTCGATCCGCGCGAACGCGAGCGCGTAGTGACCGTCCGCGAAGTGCTCCGCAAGGGCGGGGTCGGGCAGCAGCGTGATCGTGCGGCCTTCCCAGATGCTCCACGCGCGCGCGGCTTCGAGCTTCGCGGCTTCGTCGGTGCCGGTCAGCCGGCGATGGTAGGCGGCCATCAGGTCGCCGCGCTCGGCTTCCGGAATCGGTGCAAGGAAGGCTTCCCACAGGTCGGGGAACAGCCACGACGCGCCTTCCTGGTAGTACCACAGCAATTCCGCGCGACGCATCGTGAAAATGCCGCGCACGACCAGTGCGCTCACGCGCTCGGGATGCGTTTCGGCATAGGCGATCGACAACGCGCTGCCCCACGAGCCGCCGAACACGAGCCACTTTTCCGCGCCGACCATCTCGCGCAGCCGCTCGATATCGGCGACCAGATGCCACGTCGTGTTGTTCTCGAGGCTGGCGTGCGGCGTCGAGCGCCCGCAGCCGCGCTGGTCGAACAGCAGGATGTCGTAGCGCTCCGGATCGAACAGGCGGCGATGGTCGGCGCTGCAGCCGGCGCCGGGGCCGCCGTGCAGGAACACGGCGGGCTTGCCGGCCGGGTTGCCGCAGCGCTCCCAATAGATGTGGTGGCCGTCGCCGGTGTCGAGGTGGCCGTGGGCGTAGGGTTCGATCGGTGGGTACACAGGCAGGCTCCGGGTGAAGGTCGACGGGAGGGCGGACGAGGCGCGGGCCGTTGTGCGGGCGGGTAAGGTACTGCGAATGTTGCTGCGCCGCAAAATTCGTTGCGTGGGCATCGGACCGGCCGCCGCCGGACAAGGCTTGTCATTATGCCCATTCGCCGCGCCGGGCGTCGGCTCGTTCGGGCGCAGCGTCGTTGGCGGGGTGTGTCGCGGCGATTTTTGAAGTAATTTCATTCGGATATTTTTCACACAAAATCGCGGCGACGTGTCGGCGGGCCAGTCGGGCGCCGACCGAGTCCTCTTCCTTTACCGTGCCAACGGAAACCAGCCGATGAACCATCGCGTCACGCAGTTGACCGGGTTGCGCGCCGTCGCGGTCGCGATGGTGGTGGTCGGGCACGCCGAGCACGTGCTGCCCGGCGGCTACACGGGCTGGTATGCGCCGTTGCGGCTGATCGCCGACGGCCGGCTCGGCGTGCTGATCTTCTTCGTCCTCAGCGGCTTCCTGATCACCAACGTATTGCGCGCCGAGTTCGCGCGCACGGGTGGCATCGCGCTGACGTCGTTCTACGTGCGCCGCGCGCTGCGGATCTGGCCGGCCTGCTACGTGTATCTCGCGGCGGTCGCGATCATGGCCTTCGCCGGCTGGTTCGACGTCGACCGCCGGCAGTGGCTCTATGCGGCGCTGCACCTGTGGAATTATTCGGCATGGTTCGGGCTGACCGGGGACAACGTGATGCATCCGGACGGCGCGTGGTATCTCGGCCATTTCTGGTCGCTCGCGCTCGAGGAACAGTTCTACTGGTTCTGGCCGCTGCTGTTCGTGTATGGGATGCGACGCGGCGGCACACGCTGGCTGGCCGCGTTGATCCTGGTCGTGCCGCTGGTGCGCGCCGTGACGTATTTCGTTGCGCCTGCGCTGCGCGGGCAACTCGGGATGATGCTTCACACGGGCGTCGATTCGATCCTGATCGGCTGCTATGCGTCGCTCAACCGCGAACGGCTCGAAGCGTGGGTTCGGACCTGGCGTGGCGAGGCGCGCATCGTGACCGCGATCATCGTCATCGTGCTGATCGGCATGCCGCTTGCCGAACATCGGCTCGGCGGGTTCTGGAATGCGACGTATGGCGTGACGCTTGAAGCCGCGTTGATCGCGATCGTGATCGTCGTGCTGAATTTCCGTAGCGAGTTCTGGTGTGCGCGGTGGTTGCGTGCGCGGCCGGTCGTGTTCGTCGGCACGATCTCGTTCAGCCTGTATCTTTGGCAGCAGCCGTTTGCGAATCCGGATCTGGTCGTGCCGCATGCGTTTCCGCTCGGGATCGTTTGGGCGCTGCTGGCTGCGACGGCCAGCTACTTTCTCGTCGAGAAACCGTTCCTGCGGTTGAAGGATCGTTATTCGGCGCGCGAGGCGCGACGTGTGCGTGATGATGCGCTGCGGATGCCGGCTTCGGGTGAGGCGATCGGAGCGAAGGTGGCGGAGTAGGCGCGTGGGGTGGAGCCCCCGCCTGCGCCTTACTTGAAGCGTTTCATTGCGGCAGGCGAATACCCGAAGTTTCGGAACATATCGATTCCGTACGTCTTGCCGTCGTAGTGGACGACCGTGCGCGCGGTGCGCTTGCCCGTCTCCGAGTAATCACCGTCCTTGCGCTGCGTCTTCGTAATATGGGCGGTGATCGACAGATCAGCAAAGCCGTGGCTCGATGTTTTCTCCACGGCGATCGTCATGCTTGCCTCTTCGCTGCGCGCGTCGCCGACACCGGGGCCGCAGGCGTCGCCCTCGACGCTGACCCACCCGTACAGGTTGGTGCCGAACACCGGGCGGATGCGGTTGCCTTCGCGCACCCACAGCGTTAGTTCCTCGCTGGCGTTGGCATCAGGGCAACTCGGCCCGCGCGCGCTGCTCGTGAACACGACGCCGAACGCGCGCACGTCGGGCGACAGTCGGTATGGCGCCGTATCGATGCGATAGCTGTTCTCGCCGATCTCCGTTGCCGCATCCTCGTCGACGACCGACCTTTCGGCCGCTACGACCTTGCCCCCTTCGACGAGCGCGACGACTTGCAGCTTGCTGCTTTCGTCGGGGTTCTTGCTTTTGGGCAGCGAATCGAACGCGACGGCTGCGATCGTCGTTTTCGGCGCGTTCGGCATGACCTTGCAGGCCGACGCGACGACGAGCCGGTCCGCGTCGCGCGTGGCGATGCGTGCGCTCGCGATGCCGGCCCAGCGGGCAACGGCCGTGACGGTTTCGTCGCCGCAAGGCTGCTTGTCGGTGGCCTGAACGGCGGGAGCGGCGATGAGTGCGAGCAGCGGGGCGAAGTGGCGAATTCTTGTGGTCACGATGGGAACGGGTTCTTCACGGGTTGTCGTGGATGTCGCTTGCCGATTCGAAGCGTACCGCAACACGCGGAAAGATGGTTCGAGCCCTTGACCGCAGGTGTGCCGCCACATGCATCGGGCCCGTGTCACGGGGCGACGCAGCGCCGATTTCATTCGGCGAACTTGGACGGATGCGCGCGGCACCTGCAGCCCGCCGCGCCCTTGGCTGCCCGCTCAAAGTCGACGGAATACCAGACTGGCGTTGACGCCGCCAAAACCGAAGCCGTTGGAGATCGCGTATTCCGTCGATATTCTGCGGGCCGATCCGGCGACGATGTCGATGCCTTCCGCCGCCGGGTCTGGCCGTGTCAGGTTCAGCGTAGGCGGCGCGAGCTGGTCGCGCAGCGCAAGGACGGTGAAAATCGCTTCCACGCCGCCGGCGGCCCCGAGCAAGTGTCCTGTCGATGCCTTGGTGGCCGATACGGCAGGGCCGCGACCTGTTCCAAATACAGCCTTGATGGCCGCCAGCTCGCTGATGTCGCCGACGGGCGTAGACGTCGCATGAGCGTTCAGATGGCCGATCAGCTCGGGTTCGAGATTCGCCTGTCGAATGGCAAGTTCCATTGCGCGTCGTCCCCCGGCGCCGTCGTCGGGCGGCGACGTCATATGGTATGCATCGGCGCTCGTGCCATAGCCGAGTACTTCGGCGACGGGTGTCGCGCCTCGCCGCAGTGCGTGTTCCAGCTCTTCGATGACGAGCATGCCGGCGCCTTCTCCCATGACGAAGCCGTCTCGCCCGGCATCGAACGGGCGGGATGCCTGCACCGGATCGTCATTGAAGCCCGTGGACATGGTTCTTGCCGCGGCGAACGATCCCAGGCTGACCCGATCGATGCAGGCCTCTGCGCCTCCACACACGGCGATGTCGGCTTCGCCGGCCCGAATCAGGCGTGCTGCATCGCCGATCGCCTGCGCGCTGGCGGCGCAGGCCGTCACCGGTGTGCCCAGGGGGCCACGCAGGCCGTGACGGATGGAGATGTGGCCCGCGGCCATGTTGGCCAGGAAGCTGGGGACGGTGAAGGGAGAAAGCCGTCTTGGGCCGCGATCATCAGTGATCCTGACGGCCTCTACGATTGCACCGAACCCACCCACGCCGGACGCTACGATGGTTGCGGTTCTTTCGCGAGCGCTTTCGGTTTCAGGTCGCCACCCCGACTGGTTCAGGGCCTCTTGCGCGGCGCCCAGCGCAAACAGGCTGAACCGGTCCATCTTCTTCTGGTCCTTGGGTTCTACCGCGCCAGCAGGATCGAATCCCCATGGACAGTCAGGCGTCAGCACGGGCACGACGCCACCGACCTTCGACGCAATTCCGTCCGTGACCTCGTCGGGCAAGGTGACCAGGCCCGAATGACCATACAGGAGACGGCGCCATACGGATTCGACTCCGCATCCCAATGGCGAAACCAACCCCATGCCAGTCACGACTATGCGTCTCGTATTCAAACCGTGCTCCCTTTTTGACTGATGAAGACAGGCCGCCGGCGATTGGCGCAACGCGCCATCCGACAACGATCACGAAGTTCAGAAATCACGAAAATGTCGCGTCAGTATAGGGATGGAGTGGGTGAGGAGTGCGCACATCGCGCCAATGAATATGCAAAATGCGCCATAATGATTCAATCATGAATCTCACCCGGCAACGTCCTCTCACGATTTCGGCGCACTTCCTGCACGGGATGTTGCGTGCCGTTAGCACGCGTCACGGAAAGGACGCGACGGCACAGGTCCTCGCGAGTGCGGCCATTCCGCAGTCTCTTCTCGATCAACCCGACGCACGCATCACTCGGCAGCAGTACGTCGCGTTGTATCGGACGGTCGCGGCGACGCTCGATGACGAGATGCTGGGGTTATGGTCCAGGCCGATCAGGGGCGGCACGTTGAAGTACCTGATGCTCAGCCTGCTGGACGCGCCGACGGTATTGATCGCGTTCAATCGTTTCGTTCGTTTCTGGAATTTGCTGCTGGACGACTACCGGCTGCACATCTCGACGAAGAATGATCTGGTGCGGTTGGCGCTGGTGGAGCGAATGCCCGGCACGCAGGTGACGCCGCTCGCACATGAGTTGATGATGAAGCTGGCGCACGGCATAGCTTCCTGGCTACTCGGCAGGGAACTTGCGCTGCAACGGGTCGAGTTCAGTTTCGCCAGGCCCAGGCATGTCGAAGACTATGCATTTCTGTTCCCCGGGGCGGTGCAGTTCGATGCCGGGATGACGAGTATCCGTTTCTCGTACCAGGATTGTGCCGAGCCGTTCAGACGCGAAAAGCACGAACTATGGGCGTTCCTGAACGCCGCGCCTGGAGCCTGGACCTTCAGCGTATTTCATCAAGGTTCGATCGTGGCCAAAGCACGCGAGCTTCTCGAACGGAATATTGCGCAGCCGCTGACGATACAGGCGCTCGCGCAGGCGTTGCATACGTCGGTACGCACGCTCAATCGTAGATTTGCGGAAGAAGGCACCCATTTCCAGCAAGTGAAAGACGGGCTGCGCCGGGATATCGCGGTCGATCGGCTGACGAACTCGAACACCAGCGTCGCGGTGCTGGCATTCGATCTTGGTTTTTCCGACGCCACCGGTTTTTGCCGCGCGTTCAAACATTGGACCGGCAGCAGTCCTACGGACTATCGCAAGGATACGCGTCGGGATGAGTGACGAGAAGGCGTCGGGCCTTGACGGCACGTGTCGAACAGCCGGAGCCGGCCGAACGACAGATACCGCGTCACTACGTTGAGCTTCAAGTGCTCGTCGCGCTTCCACATGAAAAACCCCAGGGGCGGATCGATGTCCAACGCCTGGGGTTCTGTGCATTGCCGGCCGTTTCGGGAATTTTCGGGCCTTGTGCAGAGGAAGGCACGGACAACGCTTACCGCGTCAACGCCGTAAACCCCTCCAGCAACCGCTCGACATCCGCCGCCTGAATCGCGCCCATCGTCGAAATCCGGAACAGCTCCTTCGACAACCCGCCTTGCCCCGCATAGATCACGAAGCCACGCGCCTTCAGCCCGTCGTGCAGCGTCTCGTACGTCACACCTTGCGGCAACCGGTACGCACGTAGCACAACCGACGATTCGCCTTCCGGCAGCACCAGCGGCATCCCGCGCGCAGCGAGCCCGGCTTGCGCCTGATCAGCCAGCGCCTTGTAATGCGCATGCCGCGCACGCCAGCCGCCAGCCTCATCAAACTCGCGCAGCGCTTCGACGAGTGCGTAATACGCATGCACGGAAGGCGTGAACGGCGTATTGCGCTGGTCCTGCAGCTTCGCGAGACGACCGAGATCGAGGTAGTAAGTGCGGCTCGCCGCCTTCACGAGCGCACTACGGCGCACGATCACGAACGCCGCGCCCGGCACACCGTGCAGGCACTTGTTCGCGGTCGCAGCCACGGCATCGATATCGCCACCGGCAAAATCGATCGCTTCCGCACCAAAGCTGCTCACACCATCGACAAGCATCTTCACGCTTCGCGCACGGCAGACTTCCGCGATCGCGGCGAGATCGTTCAGGCGACCGGTCGTCGTTTCATGATGAATCACGGCAACGTGCGAATAGCCACCCGCATCGAGCTTCGCACCAATCTGCGCGAGATCGGGCGCCTGCATCCACTCATGCTTGAGCACATCATGCGCGATCCCGTACTGCGTCGCGATCTGCGTAATCCGCTCGCCATACACACCGTTCTCGATCACGAGCAGCTTGCCGTCCTTCGGCACGAGCGCGGCGATCATGCTTTCGACCGCGGCCGTGCCCGACCCCGTCATCAGCACGGCTGCCCACTCAGCCGGATCGAGTTCATACGCGGCGACGAGACGCGCACGCGCCTCGTCCTGCAGATCGAAGAATTCGCTTTCGCGATGGCACAGATCGGGTTGCAGCAGGCTGCGGCGCACGCGTTCGGTGAGCGTGACCGGGCCGGGGTTCAGCAGCAGCATCAATGGGCTCCTTCAACGTGGGCTTCGGCCTGCGCGGCGCCGATGTGCCGCATCAGGCGATTCTTGACCTCGACCGGCGTGACGGTCGGGCGGGGCAGGCCGTCGGGCACGCCGGTGCGGATCGCGAGCCGCACGAACTGCGTACCGTCGGCCGGCGCGGCCAGCGCCGTATCGAGCACGTCCAGCGTGTCGCCTTCGACCGCCGACGCATACCCGCACGCGGCAGCCACACCCGCGAACGAAACATGTTGCGACACGGTGGCCTGGCCACCGGTCGATTCGTGCGCACCGTTGTCGAGCAGCACGTGCGTGAGGTTCGCCGGGCCGTAGGTGCCGAGCGTCGCGAACACGCCCATGCGCATCAGCGCGGCGCCGTCGCCGTCGACGGCCACCACGCGCAGGTCGGGGCGCGCAAGCGCGAGGCCGAGCGCGAGCGGCGTCACGCAGCCCATCGAGCCGACCATATACAGCTGGTTCGGGCGGTCGTCGATGGCGTAGAGTTCGCGGCCGCAGAAGCCGGTCGACGCGAGCACGACGGTCGAATCGACCGGCGTGTGCGCGATCACGCGCTGCAGCGCGTCCTGGCGGGTCGGCCACGCGTCGGTCGCCGCGGCGCGCGACGACGACTGTGCAGCGACATGCGCGCGCGGTTTCGCGGCCGGGTTGGCCTTCAGCTCATACGGCGCGACGCTGCCTTTCTGCATCACGAGCGCGTACGGGCGGCCCGTCGCGTCCATGTGCGCAATCGCGCGGTCGAGTGCCGGGCCGACCTGTTCGGGGTCGGTCGGGAACGTCTCCCACGGGATCTCCATCGTGTCGAGCATCGCGGGCGTGATCGTGCCCATCAGCGCGTGCTGCGGCTCGTCGGCCACGCCCGGCTGGCCGCGCCACGTGACGATCAGCAGCTGCGGCAGGCGGAACGTCCACGTGAGCGACGTGAGCGGGCTCACCGCGTTGCCGAGCCCCGAGTTCTGCATCATCGCGATGCCGCGCTTGCCACCGAGCGTCGCGCCCGCGATCAGCGCGACCGCGTCGCCTTCGTTCGCGGCCGACACGTAATTCAGCGTCGGGTCCTGCAGCACGTAATTGATGAACGGCGTCAGGTACGAGCAGGGCACGCCCGCGTACCAGTCGAAACCACGCTCGCGCGCGGCCTCGACGAACTGGGCCGCTTCGATCATTGCGCGCCCCCGTTGCCGGCACCCGGTTCGGACAGCGGCGTCTGGCCGTGCGCGAAGTCGCCCGCGCGGCGGAAGTCTTCGAGATCGTTGACGCCGCGCCAGTGGCCGTGCACGTACTGCACTTCGATCTTCTCGCCGGCGGCGATCAGTTCGTTGAGCAGCGACGGGATATCGAGCGTGTCGAAATCCGGACGCGCCTGCAGCGTCGCGAGCATCGCCTTCAGGCGGTCGACACCGGCGCCGCGCACGTTCAGCAGGCCGATCCAGCGGCCGTGCGGCGTGCCTGCGGCGACGTCGCTCGATACGCGTTGCAGGTACGTCTTCTGGCCGAACAGGCCGCGATCGTCTGCGGCGGAGCAGAGCGCGAAATCACGCACGCTCTGGTTGGTCTCGGTGAGCGACGAATCGACCACCACGCTGAACTCGGCCTCGCTCTCCGCCAGGTCGCGCACGATGTAGCTGCGGAACAGCAGGTCGCCGTACGAGATCACGGTGTCGCCGGTCAGGCGGTCGGCCGCGCAGGCGAGCGACGCGAGTTCGCCCGTCTGTGCATGGCGTTCGTTGACGACGAGCTTGATGCCCGACGTGTCGATCGCGTCGGCGCGATAGCCGCCGACCACGGTGATGTCGTTCACGCCGTGCGTCTTGAAGCCGTCGACGAGCCAGCGCAGCAGCGGCTTGCCGGCGACCGGCAGCATGACCTTCGGCTTGTCTTCGGTCACGGCTTCCAGGCCCTTGCCGCGGCTCGCGGCGAGCACGATCGCCGCGTTCGACGCACGCGACGACGACGACAGGTAGATACGCTCGGCCGCCGAGTATTCGTCGGCGTCCTGCAGGCGGAAGATCTCGTTGACCGATGCAACGCGGTCCTCGACGTTGATCAGCGTTTCGCTTTCGTGGATCTCGCGTGCGGTCGCCTGCATCGCGGATGCCGACGCGCGGATCAGGTGGTTCGCCCAGATCACGGTGCTGATGCCGGCCTGGCGGAACACGTCGGTCGGCGTGCTGTAGTACTTGGTCGGCACGATCACGAGCGGCGCCTTGCCGCTCCATTCGCGCGCGAATTGCAGGATCTCGTCCGGGCGCGACAGCTTGCTGTGGATCAGGATCGCGTCGGCGCCGGCTTCTGCGTATGCGTTCGCGCGGCGCAGCGCCTCGTCCATCCCCCAGCCGGCGATCAGCGCCTCGACGCGCGCGACGATCGAGAAGTCGGGATCGGTCTGCGAATCCTTGCCGGCCTTGATCTTGCCGCAGAATTCGTCGATTTCCGCGAGCGGCTGGCGCTCGCCGCCGATGAAGCTGTTGGTCTTCGGAAACTGCTTGTCCTCGATACAGACGCCGGCGATGCCGCGCTGCTCGAGCTTCTTCACGAGGCGGCGCACGTTGTTGAAGTTGCCGTAGCCGGTGTCGCCGTCGAGCAGGATCGGCAGGTCGCTCGCATCCGCCATGAATTCGAGCACGTCGACGACCTGGGTCCAGCTGGCTTCGTTGTTGTCACGCACGCCGAACTGCGCGGAGATCGCGAGGCCCGATGCCCAGATACCCTTGAAGCCGGCTTCGCGGACGATCCGCGCGGACAGGCCGTTGTGCGCTTCCATCAGGAATTCGAGGTCGCTGCTGACGAGCATGCGGCGCAGGCGTGCGCTGCGCGATTCGGTGAAGTTGGGTTCGCGTGCGTTCATCGTGCGACTCCTGCGGTGGTGCGTTGAATCAGGGGGAGGATTTCTTGCGTGGCGCGAGCGACGTCGTTCGGGAAGTCGATCTCGATCCACGGCGAGCCGGTGACGTCGGCGACGTCGAACGAGTGACCGCCTTCGAGCAGCAGGTCGCGCACGGCTTCTTCGTGCGGCATGTTCGCGCGGCCGCTGTCGACGTAGCCCGCGACGATCGTCGCGAGGCGGCGCGCGGTGCCTTCGGTGAAGCGGAAGAAGCCGACCGATTCGCCGATCGTGTCGTACTCGAGGTCGACCGCGAGCTGCTTGCGCAGCTCGACCGGCACGCCGTCCTTCAGGCACAGCTTGACGGGCTCGTCGCCGGCTTCGAAGTCTCGATCGATCAGCAGGCGGTCGACCGCGCGGTCGGAATCGGCCACCAGCGCGTGCAGGATGTTCTCGTCATACAGCACGTCGGCGTCCATCAGCAGCACGTCGCCGCCGCGCGTCATCGCATCGGCGACGGTATGCACGGTCAGCACGCTGCCGAGGTCGTAGCGGTCGTTGATCACGATCTCGGCCTGGCGGCCGAGGCGCTTCAATTCCTGCTCGACCTTCTCGTGCTGGAAGCCGAGCCCAAGCACGATCTCGTCGACGCCCGCGGCATCGAGTACGCGCAGATGGCGCTCGAGCAGCGAAACGTCGTCGAAGCGCAGCAGGCACTTCGGGTACTGCGCCTCGGGCGGTTGTTGCAGGCGCAAGCCGAGGCCTGCCGCAAGAATGATGGCTCGCATGGGTTCTCCAACCAAAAAGCCGGCGGATCTGAACGATCAGTCGGCGAGCGGCTGCGGCGCACGGCGCCGCTGCCAGTTTCTTTCACTGAAATGCAGATAGAGCAGGCCGGGCAGGCCGAGCGCGAGTTCGCGCGCGCGTTTCGCAAGCGACAGCGCGAGCGCCGCGTCGGGCGGCAGTCCGACCAGCGGCGCGAGAAGCAGGTAACCGCCTTCCTGCGCGCCGAGCGAGCCCGGGATCGCGAAGGCCGCGCCACGAATGGCCTGGCCGACACTCTCGAGCAGCAGCGCGTCGAGCCAGCTCACCGGATGCCCGAGGAAGTGCAGCGCGAGCCACACTTCCGCGGTGCCGACGATCCAGCCGACGAGACTCAATGCGAAGGTCTTCGCGACCTTCGCGCGATCGCGGTACAGCGCGCCCACCGCGTCGTCGATCGCATCGGCGCGGGTGGCCAGCGACGACCAGTCGCGCGGGCCGAGCAGCTTCGACGCGAGGCGCAGGCCGCGGCCGAACAGCCCGCGCCGCTGCGCCGCATAGAACGCGACGGCGAGGGCGCCGAGCACGCCGGTGGCGATCAGCGCGGGTGTGCGCAGGTGCGCGACCGATTCGTGCGTCGCATACAGGCTGAACGCGGCGATGCCGATCAGCGCGAACGCCATCTGCGAGAGCGCCTGCATCGTCGTGCTGACCGTGACGGCTGCCGCCGCGTCGGCCATTCGCGTGCCGCGCTGCGCGAGGTGGCGCACCATCAGCACCGGGCCGCCGATCTGCCCGGCGGGCAGCAGGCTGTTCACCGATTCGCCGACCCAGCGCGCGCGCAGCGCGTTGCCGAGCTCGGCACCCGGCTGGCCGGGGCGGAACATCACGGAGATCGCCATCGCGTCGATCACGAGCGGCACGACGTGGAACGCCGCGACGAGCGCGAGCCCCCAGCCGGCCGCGAGGAACGTGGACGCCACCGCGCCGACGCCCTGCCAGGCAAGGAGTGCAACGAAGAGTGCGGTCCCGAGGGACAGCAGGATAAGGCCGGCGCGTGTCATGACCCGGTCGTGCGTCGCGTCGCCAGTTGCTTGAACACCTGGCGGAAACCGAAATACGCGATCGCATCCTTCATGTTCGAGATGAAGCGCTTCCACGGCCGCATGCCGGGGTTCGTCACGTATTCGAACGTGAGCGACACGCGCATCTCGTTCTGGCCGAGCGGCGTGATGCGGTGGCGCAGCTTGTCGCCGTCGAACAGCACGATGCCGCCGTCGGCGATCTGCACGGAGCCCGGTTCGTCGGCCACGTCCGGATTGCGCGTGTGCAGCTCGTAGTCGAGCCGGCACGACGATTCGTCGATCACGCCGATCAGCAGCGTGTAGCGGCGGCCGTCGTAGTACGACGTGTCGTAGTGCCAGCCGATGTGGTCGCCGGGCTTCGTGTAGTAATACAGCGCGTACGCGTGCGGATCGTCGTCCGGCGACAGCATCAGCTTGTCGCCCGTCACTTTTTCGAGGAACGAGATCAGCGCCTTCGAGCGATACAGTTCCGCGATGTACGGCGCCTGTTCGTCGATCGTATGGCGGCTTACGCTGCCGCCTTGCTTGTGGCCGGGCAGGTAATTGCGGTTCAGGCCGGCCTGCATCGCGCGGGCGGCGTTGGCCAGCTTCGCGTGCGCGTCGGCCGGCAGGAATTGGTCGAGGTACAGGAACGAGCCCTGGCGCGTGTAGTCGCCGCGCAGGCGGTCGAGGTCGAGCGTGCCGACACGGTCGGCCACGGTGCGATCGGGGTCGGCCGCGGCCGCGCGCACGGGCGCGGGGCGTGCCGGGCTCAGCACGGAGTCGTCGCGCGTGCTAGGAGTCATTTGGAAGCCTGGATTTCAGTAGGGTTCTGCGAAACGTTGCCGCGCCGGACGATGCGCCACCAGTCGAACACGACCCACGCGGCGAACAGCGGGGCGCCGATCGACGCCGCGAGCAGGAACGGCTCGACGCCGTCGAACAGCGTCACGAGCGGCAGCAGGTAAAGCACGTCTTCGGTCTCGAAGCCGCCGGCGAATGCCTGCTTGGTGCCGGCCTTGCCGGCGAACGATTCGATCCGCATGCGCAGGAAGAAGATCAGTGCAACGGCCGCGCCGGCCACCGCGCCGAGCAGCACCGGCGACGCAGCCATCTGGCCGCCCTGGGCGACGATGCCGACGCCCATGCTGACGAACAGCGCGACCGTGACGAGCGCGTCTGCCGCGAGGTCGTAAAAATGACCGATCTTGCTGGATTTCCCGCTGATGCGCGCGAGCTCGCCATCGGTGTGGTCGACGAAGTTCGACAGCACGATCAGGAACGCGCCTGCATTGCTCCAGCCGAAGCCGCCGTGCGCGAGGCACCAGGCGCCGGCGAGGCCGATCAGCAGGCGAACGGTAGTGAGGTGATTCGGGGTGACGGGCGTGTCGACGAGCGGTCGGACAAGCGAGCGCGCGAGCCGCGCATCCCAGGTGCGAGGCAGGGGCGGTTCGGAACGTGTGGCGGTTTTTCTTTGGTCCATCGGCGAAATATATACGGAATTGTAATTTGGTGCTTTTTATTCGAACACTGTCCTGACATGAGGGAGTGTTACCGCGTCTTGCGGCGATCGGCCGGCCAAAAAGCGCGTGCGCGAAAGGGTGGCCGAGCGGGGCCGCGGCATCCGTATTCCAGTGTGGTTCGCGTCGCGCGACTGTCAAGGGCGGACGGGCCTCACAGGCCGGTGCGGCGATGCTTTTCGCGCGTCCCGCCGCGCGTCGCGCGGCGCGTGCGAACTTGACGTGCGTCAGGTCGGAACGAGCCGCATCGGGTGACAATTGGCCGCGCCGGAAGGGCGTCGGTCATTGACGATCGGCAGGCGATAAATCCGGATGGAAATCCGTCGATTGATGCGCGCGGGTTGTCGATCGACAGCAGGTCATTCTGCCCGATGCTTTCGCGCACCTTTCGTGAGCATTCGATTTAAACGGCGCGCCTGTCACAGAACGGTCGTTCGATACCCGGCAAATCCGGCAAGGATCTTTTGCATTTGGCGGACATTTCGCAGCAATGGCCTCTGCGATACTCCGACCGTGCCTGTGGTGCCGGCCGCCCCGCGCGGCCCCAAGGGCTTCATGTCGCTCAGGAGACACCCCCCGCGACGTCAACAACAGACCCAAGCGTCAGAAACCAGCCATGTCTTCATCACGCATCCTCGCTCCCGCCCTGCGTTCGCTCGTCCGCACCGCCGACGAAGCCGCCGCGCTGATCCGTCCCGGCATGACCGTCGCCATGAGCGGCTTCACGGGCTCCGGCTATCCGAAGGCCGTGCCGGCCGCACTTGCCGCCCACATCGACGCGGCGCACACGCGCGGCGAGGACTTCCGGATCAACGTACTGACGGGCGCATCGACCGCGCCGGAACTCGACGGCGCGCTCGCCCGCACCAACGGCATCTCGATGCGCCTGCCGTACCAGTCCGACCCGACGTTGCGCGACAAGATCAACGGCGGCGAAGTCGACTACCAGGACGTCCACCTGAGCCACGTCGCGCAGTACGCATGGTTCGGGCTGTACGGCGATCTCGACGTCGCGATCGTCGAAGTCGCGGGCATCCGCGAGGACGGCCTGCTGATTCCGTCCGCGTCGATCGGCAACAACAAGACCTGGCTCGAACGCGCGAAGCACGTGATCCTCGAGGTCAACTCGCGCCAGCCGCTCGGCCTCGACGGGATGCACGACGTCTATTACGGCACCGCGCTGCCGCCGCACCGCAAGCCGATTCCGCTGACGAAGAGCGACGACCGGATCGGCGAGCCGTACCTGCGCTGCCCGGCCGACAAGATCGTCGCGATCGTCGAGACCGACGCGCCGGATCGCAGCAACGCGTTCTCCGCGCCGGACGCGACGTCGAAGCAGATCGCGCATCAACTGATCGACTTCCTGCGTCACGAAGTGAAGCGCGGCCGCCTGCCGGAAAACCTGCTGCCGCTGCAGTCGGGTGTCGGCAACATCACGAACGCGGTGCTCGCGGAGCTCAGCTCGGCCGGCTTCTCGAACCTGACCGCGTACACCGAGGTGATCCAGGACGGCATGCTCGACCTGCTGCAGGACGGCACGTTGAGCTTCGCATCGGCCACCGCGCTGTCGCTGAGCCCGGCCGCCGTGCAGCGCTTCGCCGACGAAATCGCGACGTTCCGCGAGAAGATCGTGCTGCGCCCGCAGGAGATCAGCAACCATCCGGAACTCGTGCGCCGCCTCGGCTGCATCGCGATGAACGGGATGATCGAGGCCGACATCTACGGCAACGTGAACTCGACGCACGTGATGGGCACGAAGATCCAGAACGGCATCGGCGGCTCGGGCGACTTCGCGCGCAACGGCTACCTGTCGTGTTTCATGTCGGCGAGTACCGCAAAGGGCGGCGCGATCTCGCGGATCGTGCCGATGGCGAGCCACGTCGACCACACCGAGCACGACGTCGCGGTGGTCGTCACCGAGCAGGGTCTCGCGGACTTGCGCGGCCTGTCGCCGAAGCAGCGCGCACGCAAGATCATCGCGACCTGCGCGCACCCCGATTACCGGCCGATGCTCGAGGATTACTTCGAGCGCGCGTCGCGCGAAAGCTTCGGCAAGCATACGCCGCACCTGCTCGCCGAGGCGCTGTCGTGGCATGAGCGCTACGTGCGCACCGGCACGATGAAGGCCTGACGCGGAGCGAAGCGGGCGCGCGCCGTGCGTGCGCCTGTCAATCCATCGCCGCGTGCGCGATCTCGACGCTCGCCGTTTTCCGCGGCGGGCGGATCAGCAGCAACAGCGGAATCATCAGCAGTGTCGCGACGAACATCAGCTTGAAGTCGTTCAGGTACGCGATCATCGACGCCTGCTGGTTGATCGTGCGGTCGAGCAGCGCGATGTCGAGGCGGCTGCCGGTCATCGCCTGCACCGCCGGGTTGAACGGCGTGATGTGAGTCGCGAGGTCCGCATGCGCGACCTGCGTGTTGCGCGTCATCAGCGTCTGCACGATCGAGATGCCGATACTGCTGCCGATGTTGCGCATCAGGCTGTAGGTGGCCGTGCCGTCCGCGCGCAGATCGGGCGGCAGCGTCGAGAACGACAGCGCGCTCAGCGGCACGAACACGAGCCCCAGCCCGAAGCCCTGCACCACGCCGGGCCACACGATGTCCGCTTCGGACAGCACGACCGTGTACTGCATCATCTGCCAGAGCGCGAGCGCGGAAATCGACAGCCCCGCGAGCAGCAGCATCCGCGCATCCACGTATTTCAGCAGCCTGCCGACGAACAGCATCGCGATCATCGTGCCGGCGCCGCTCGGCGCGGTGACGAGGCCCGTCGTCGCGACCGGGTAGCCCATCAGGTTCTGCAGCATCGGCGGCAGCAGCGCGCGTGTCGCGTACAGCACCGCGCCGACCACGAAGATGAACAGCGTGCCGGTGGCGAAGTTCGGGTCGCGCAGCAGTTCCGACTTGAAGAACGACGCCTTGCCGACGGTCGCCGTATGCACGAGGAAGAACGCGAAGCTGAGCGCCGCGACGATCGCCTCGATGCGGATCTCGTACGAGCCGAACCAGTCGAGCTGTTCGCCGCGGTCGAGCATGGCCTGGAACGCGCCGATCGCGAGCGCGAGCGTCGCGAAGCCGAACGCGTCGAACTTCACGAGCGGGCGCGGCGCGCGTGCGGGCAGGAAGGTCATCACGCCGGCGAGCGCGAACGCACCGATCGGCACGTTGATGAAGAACACCCAGCGCCAGTTGTAGCTGTCGGTGAGCCAGCCGCCGAGCGTCGGGCCGAGGATCGGGCCGACCATCACGCCCATCCCCCAGATCGCCATCGCCTGGCCTTGTTTCTCGCGCGGATTGATGTCGAGCAGGATCGACTGCGACAGCGGCACCAGCGCGGCGCCGAACACGCCCTGCAGCAGGCGCGCGCCGACGATCTGCACGAGCGTCTCGGACAGCCCGCATAGCGCCGACGCAACCGTGAAGCCCGCGATCGACACGATCAGCAGGCGTTTCACGCTGAGCCGGTCGGACAGCCAGCCGGTGAGCGGGGTCGCGATCGCAGCGGCGACGATATAGGAGGTCAGCACCCACGTGATCTCGTCCTGCGACGCGGACAGCGTGCCCTGCATGTGCGGCAGTGCGACGTTCGCGATCGTGCTGTCGAGGGTCTGGATCAGCGTGGCGAGCATGATCGACAAGGTCAGCATCGGCCGGTTCAGCGCGGGCGAGGCGGGGGCGTCGGCGGCGGGGTTCAAGCGGTGTCTCCGTGGGGCGGTCGCCGTGGGCGGCGATCCGGTGCGACTTGAATTATAAGCACGCTTATTATATATCCGCTTATCGCCTGGGCATGATCGGCTTGACCCCTATAATCGCCGCATGGACAAGACTTACGAGAACCGGATCGGCTATCTGATCGCCGACGTCGCCCGCCTGAACGGACGCCTGTTCGACCGGCGCGCGAAGCGCATCGGGCTGACACGGGCGCAAAGCCGCGTGCTCGCGTACCTGACGTGGAAGGGCGAGATGAATCAGGCGCGGCTCGCCGAATGGCTCGAGATCGCGCCGATCTCGCTCACGCGGTTGCTCGACCGGATGGAAAGCTACGGCTGGATCGAGCGCGTCGCGAACGACGACGATCGCCGCGCATTCGTGATCCGGCTGACCGACAAGTCGCGCGAGATCTTTCCGCAGATGCTCGAAGTGGGTGACACCGTCGCCGACGACGGGCTGCGCGGCTTCACGCCCGACGAGCGCGATACGCTGGTGCGGCTGCTAGGGCGCGTGCGCCGCAACCTGATCGACTGCGGCGGGGAATGATGCGGGCCGCCATTCGGGCGGCCCGGATGAACGACCAGAAAACACCGGGTGGCAGCGCGCGAGCACGCCGCGTTTGCCCCAGTGCCGGTGCGCGGCGTTGTCATGGCCGTTGCGCTGGTGCCGATGCCCGGCGTGGCCTTCGTCCGGCTGGCACGGGACGAGCGCACGTTGGGCTCGACAAAGCGCTTGCGTGGGTGTTGACGTCGGCTCGGTCGAGCCGACGCAAGCTGTTAGGGCCTTGGGGAGTCCATGTGCTCAACGGGCCAGCGCCGCGAGCATGTACGCCGCAAGATAGAGCCCCACTCCGTACGACAGATGCGCGATGAGGCTGCGCCGGCGCGCGACGCCCGGCTGCGGTGTGCGCGACGCCGCGATGCCGAGACCGAGCGCCGGCTGCATCACGAAGAATGGGGCGGCGACGCTCGCGAGCCCGGCGACGAGGGCCGGCAGCGGCGTCGGCGCGTCGATCCACGTCTGGCCGGCGATCAGGAGGGGCAGCGCCGCGAACGCGATGCCGATCGCGTAATGGGCGACCCAGCCGAGCGCGCGTTCGCCGGGAACGGGTGCCGAGGCGACGATCGACGCATGCCGGAACCGGCCATGCATCATGTGACCGATCCAGCGGCCGACCAGCGCATAGTCGAGCGACGGAATGCCGAAGGCACGCCGCCGGAACAGCGTCCACAGATCCATCACGAGCGTGGCGCCCGTGCCGATCAGCAGCAGGTCGAGCAGGAGGGCGGGCAGGCTCATCGCGTCCCTCCGCAGAAAAGGGAACAGGCTGCGCCGCGCAGCGGAATACAGCGTGGTTTCAACGGTTTCATGTCAGTCCGGGCTTGTCTTCATGGAGTCGAACGACTATCTTGCAACTTCAAGTTCACTTGAGGTCAAGCATGAGCCGGCTGGACATTGCAGAGGTGGCGCGACGCTCGGGATTGCCCGCGTCGACGCTGCGCTATTACGAGGAAAAAGGGCTGATCGGGCCGATCGGCCGCCACGGGCTGCGGCGGCAGTACGACGAGTCGGTGCTGGAGCGCCTGGCGCTGATCGCGCTGGGCCGCGAGGCCGGCTTTTCGCTTGACGACATCCTCGCGATGGTCGGCACGGACGGCCTGCCTGCAATCGATCGCGCGAAGCTCGACGGCAAGGCCGACGAACTCGACCGCACGATTCGCCGTCTCGGCGCCGTGCGCGATGCGTTGCGGCATGCGGCCGTGTGCCCGGCATCGAACCATCTCGAATGCCCGTCGTTCCAGAAGCTGCTGCGCATCGCCGCGCATCGCCATCCGGGCCGCCGGACGAAGACGGAAGGCGCGTAGTCGGCGAGCGGGGATTGGCGGGTTGGTGTGGCGGCTGGGTGGTGCGCCGAGCCATTCCTTAGCGGACATCCAAGACACAGACAACGGGGTTGCGTGTGTGGATTTTGCTTGTGTTTCCTGCCGCGTATGCGGCATCGAGGGTCGCGCCGCATTACGGGGTGCTTGCCGGGCTCGCAACGGTGGGCGTCGTGATGGCGACGCCGCAAGTGCTGCTGGCGTTGGGAATCGATTGGGTGACGCGGCGGCGCGGGGGTATCGAACCGCCTGTCATGACCGCTCCACCTGTACAGACCGATAGTCTGGAGGACGAACTGGCCGACGAGCCCGACGACCTGCCCGATGTGCCGCTTCGATACGGCGAGCAGGCACGATTCAAACAACTGGTGCTGATTGTCGACGCCGCGCGGTCTGAAGTGACGCGCAGTTTCTACGACAAGGCGAAGCGGACGATCGAAGCCTACGTGGGCGTCGAGACGGGGCGCGACGGTTCGGGGGCGGCGATGGTGTCGGCGGTCGAGCTGGCCAAGGAAGACGCCCCGTACGTCGTGCTGCCGGACGAAATGCTGACCGTGTTCGTGTCGAACGACGGCGTGTGGTCGGGGTTCCGCATCGGCGACGACACCTTCCGGTTTCGCCACGGCGCAATCACGAGGATGCAGCTCACGCACGTGATTCCGGTTCGCTGGAAGGGCGGCTACATGGTGAAGTTCTGGTTCGACGTACCGAAACGGAACAGTAAAGACGATTGCGGGCCGCATTCGACCCGGTTCTATCTCGCGGCAGACTATTCCGGCCGCCGATCGCGCACGCTCACCCATGCATGTCGCGAGATCGCGTCGGTGCTCGGCGTGGCGTTCGACTTCGATAAAACCGGCGACGACTGATTTATCCCGCGTAGTACACGCGGCATTCCCGCTCGCGCCCGCGCACGATGCGCTTGCCGACGAGCGAGCCGTACGTTTCGGTGAAGACGGTGCGCTGGTGTTCGCACTGCAGGGCGTCGTAGAAATAGAGCGAGACCCAGTCCGTCGGGCGGGAGGCCTCCGGCGTGCGCATCGCGGCATGCAGGCACAGCGCGGTGAAATGCCAGCCGCCCTTGGTCATGTGCATCACGGGCCGCGGCACGTAGTCGTCCGCATTCGGGCGCCGATGCGCGGTGACGCGTTGCCCGAAGCCAGGCGTCGGCAACACGCCGGCGGCGGCCTTGTTGCGGTACAGGCGGTCGATGTAGAGCAGGAGTTCGACGGGCGGCTCGGTGCCGGGGCTGGCGTCCTGCACGTGGCCCTGCCAGCGCCGGCGGCGGCTCAGCACGTCGTCGAGCGCGGTGCGGATGCCGGCCGCGCGCCGCGGGCCGACGCCCGAGATCGTTTCGAGCTGGCCGTTGCGGGCCGCGCGTTCGAGTTCCTCGAGCGTATCGATGTGCAGCAGGTCGTGAATGCGCAGCGCGAGCGCGTGGCCGATGCCCGGCACCGCTTCGAACGCGGAGGTGCGTTCGGCGTCGCCGCACAGCCGGTCGAGCTGGCGCCAGCGCCCCGTCACCAGCAGCTCGGCAATCGCCTGGGCGACGCCCGTGCCGATCTCGGGCAGCGTCCCGAGCGCGTCGACGCCACCGGATTCGAACAGGGTGCGGATGTCGAGGTCGAGCGCATCGACCGTCTCGGCAGACGCGCGGTATGCGGCGACCCGGTACGGATTCGCGCCCTGGTCAGCCAGCCGCTGCGCCGCCTCGCGCAGGCAGGCCGCGATATGCCGGTTTTCCTCATACGTTTGGCTGGCGCTCGTCTGCATGGCGAGGAACCTGGGGAAGCACAAACGGAATGGACACGGCGAACGATGCGCCGGTCGGCTGTTCATCATTGTCGCGACACGCGATGAAGAAAACTTGACGCACGTCAATGGCAAACGTAGCACAGGTTCGAAGCGCACGGTCGTGCCGGAAAGCGGCACGACCGTGCGTCGCGTGATGCGATCAAGCGTCGAGGAACGACTGCGCGTTTTCCGCCTCGGCGGCCGTTCGCAACGTGGCGAGTGCCCGTTTCTCGATCTGCCGCACGCGTTCGCGCGACATGCCCGCGTCCTGCGCGATCGCGTCGTACGTATCGGGCTCGGCGCCGCCGAGGCCGAACCGCCGGCGCAGCACGTCTGCCTCGGCCGGCGTGACCGACCGGAGCAGCGACCTCACGCACTCGCGCATCCGCGTGTCGGCCAGTTGCTCGAACGGGCTGGCCGACGCCTGGTCCTCGATCAGCTCCACGAGGCCGGTGTCCGCGTCGGGCAGCGGCGCGTCGAGCGATACCGGCTCGGCAGGCAGCGCGAGCACCGCGCGCAGCTTGTCTTCGTCGAGGCCGGTTTCGGCCGCGAGGTCGGCCGGCGTCGCCCGGCGGCCCGTGCGCTGGCGAAACCGCAGCGCATGCCGCTGCACACGCTGGTACTGGTCGCCGACGTGCACGGGCACGCGGATCGTGCGGGCGCGATCCGCGACCGCGCGCGCGATCGCCTGGCGGATCCACCAGGTCGCATAGGTCGAGAACTTGAACCCGCGCCGGTATTCGAATTTCTCGATCGCACGCATCAGGCCGAGGCTGCCGTCCTGCACGAGATCGGGCAGGTCGACGCCGCGGTTCATGTACTTGCGCGCGATCGACAGCACGAGCCGCAGGTTCGCCTCGAGCATCGCGCGCGTGGCGTCGCGCACTTTCTGCTGGCCGTCTGCAAGCGCGGCGGCGAGCGCCCGCCGCGCGACCGTGTCGAAGCAGGCGGCTTCGCCCGCCACGGCGCGATGCGGCGCGGACGCGAGCGTGCGCACGACGCCGCTCGCGTCGTCGACGGCCGGTGCGATCCACGCGATCGAGCCGAGCAGGGCGGCGACGTGGTTGCGTGCGTCACGGTATTCGTCCGAACGGTAGCCGTGTGCGTGCAACGCGCCGCGCAAGGCCGCGACGGCCGCCTGCAGCGCGTCGTAGCTGGCCGGCGCGGGCGTGTCGCCGGCGTCGTCATCGGACGACCCGGCTGCGCCGGTCGAAGCCGTTGCGCGATGACGCGCAAGCAGCGCGTCCACCGCCGCCGGATAGCCGGCGAGCGCGTGCAGGATCTGGTGGCGGCCCGTCTCGATCTCGCGCGCCAGCACGATTTCGCCTTCGCGCGTGAGCAGCGGCACCGCCTGCATGCGGCGCATGTAGAGGGCGAGCGGATCGGTCGACGCGCTCGTGCCGCGTGCGAGGTCGCCGAGCATCGCGCGGCCTTCGTCGAGCGCATCGCGATCGACGTCGACAGGCGCCGAACCGGCGAACGGCGCAGGCGCGGGCGGCTCGTCGAGCACGGCGATGCCGATGTCGGCGAGCGCGGCGCGCACGACGTCGAGCGCGTCGGGGCTGTCGCTTTCGGGCGGCAGCGCGTCGACGAGGTCGGCGTGGGTCAGATAACCCTGTTCGCCGGCGAGTGCCAGCAACTGGATGATCGGATCGAGCGGCGTGTCCGCCCGGAGAGTGGGGCGTGGCGTAGTCATGTCGATGGCGGCGTGAGCCGCGTTCCTGTCTGGGCGGGCCGAAGTCCGCTGGTTTCGGGCCGCCGGTTGCTCGCGAACCCCGTCCGCGCCGGCCAGCCTGACATCGTTCAAGTTGAGGGCATTTGTGCGAACTTCAACGCGGGCGTGGCAGACGTGCCAGCACGCGGCGTGCCCGCGCCCCTCCCGTGCAGGAAACAAAAAGTAACCGATCATACCGAGCGGAAATCTGCAGGGGACGTAAGCTAGAGTCAGGCGCGCGCCCGGCGGCGATGCGCGGATTTTGCCGGAGCAACAGATGACCCCGATTCCTGCCGCGAGGTGTGCGGTATTCGCATTGACGACGCTGACTCTAGGCGGCTGTTATTACACGAGTCCGTATGGCTATGCGCCGTACTACACGCCGGCGCCGGCCACGCTGACGCAGCGCGAGATCCCCGTCACGCCGGCCGCACCGGCCACCGCTGCGCCGGCCACCCCTTCGCCGGGCCCGGCTGCGACGGTGGTTGAACCGGCTCCGGTCTACGTCGCGCCGGCCTATCCGCCGCCGTATCCCTACCCCTATCCGTATCCGTACGACGCCCCCGCGTATTACCCGGGCTGGTACGGCTGGGGCGCGCCGGCAATCTCGGTCGGCTTCTGGGGCGGATGGGGCGGTGGCTGGCGCGGACGCGGCGGGTACTGGCATCGTCCATGGGGCGGCGGCCACTGGGGTGGCGGCTGGGGCGGGCATCGGCATTGACCGGCGCGCGGCGGCACCGTGCGGGAGAGCATCATGAGCATGAGGAATACGATCGTTCGCGGCCTGTGCGTCGCCTGGCTCGGCCTGGCGGCCGCGCCGGGCATTGCGCAGGCGCAGAGCACCGGCTACACGAACTCGCCGGCCGAGGTGTTCGCCGGGCCGGCGCCCGACTATCCGGTGGTCGCGCAGATTCCGCCGGGCACCGCGCTGGACGTGTTCGGCTGCCTGAGCGACTACACGTGGTGCGACGTCGCGCTGCCGGGCGTGCGCGGCTGGATCGACGCGCAACTGATCGACTATCCGTACCAGGGCGGTTACGCGCCGCTGATCGAATATGGCGCGATCATCGGCGTGCCGATCACGGGGTTCGCGATCGGCGCGTACTGGGATCGCTACTATCGTCACCGGCCGTGGTTCCATGACCGCGATCGGTGGGAGCACCGCGAGGAACCGCGGCTCGGCCCGGGCGGGAGGCCGCCGGGGCAGGGGCGCCCGCAACCGGGCGGGCCGCCGCAGGTCGCACCGGGCGGCCCGCCGCCCGTGCATGACGCGCGGCCGTCCGCTGCACGCGGCGGCTGGAACGGCGCAATTCGCACGCCGCCGCCGTCTGCGCCCGCGCCCGCGCCCGCGCCGATGCCGGGTGCAGCCGTCAATCCGCGTTCGGCCGCGCCGCCGCCGGCCGCCGTCATGCGTCCGTCGCCCGCACCGGGCGGCGAGGGCCGCTCGATGCCGGTACCCGTGCACCCGGGCGGTGGCGGTGGTGGTGGCGGTTACGGCGGCGCGCGACCGCAAGGCGGCGGGAACGGCGGCGGGAGCCACGGTGGCGGCGGTGGCGGAGCAGGCGGCGGTCCGGAAGAATTCCGTCACTGACGAAGCCGGCGCTTTCTACCGGCGCCGGACGAAAAAAGCCGCTCCGGAGAGCGGCTTCTCGATCGGGCGAGCGGGCGGTTGTCCTGCCCGCAGCCTGACCAGCTGCGCGTTGCCGGCAGCCGGTCGTGCTGCTTCTGTCAGTCGTCGAGCAGCGACAGGTCGCGCACGGCACCCTTGTCGGCGGACATGACCAGCTTCGCGTAGGCCTTCAGCGCAGCGGACACCTTGCGCGGACGCGGCTGCGCCGGCTTCCAGCCCTTGGCGTTCTGCTCTTCGCGGCGGCGCGCGAGTTCCTCGTCCGACACGAGCACGTCGATCGTGCGGTTCGGGATGTCGATGCGGATCTTGTCGCCGTCGCGCACGAGGCCGATCGCGCCGCCCGCTGCCGCTTCCGGCGAGCAGTGGCCGATCGACAGGCCCGACGTGCCGCCCGAGAAGCGGCCGTCCGTCAGCAGCGCGCAGGCCTTGCCGAGGCCCTTCGACTTGATGTAGCTGGTCGGGTAGAGCATTTCCTGCATGCCGGGGCCGCCTTTCGGGCCTTCGTAGCGCACGATCACCACGTCGCCGGCCTTGACCTTGTCGTTCAGGATGTTTTCGACTGCCTCGTCCTGCGATTCGGTCACGTGAGCCGTGCCTTCGAACACGAGGATGCTCTCGTCGACGCCGGCCGTCTTCACCACGCAGCCGTCGAGCGCGATGTTGCCCGTCAGCACGGCGAGGCCGCCTTCCTTCGAGAACGCATGCTCGTACGAGCGGATGCAGCCTTCGGCGCGATCGAGGTCGAGGCTCGGCCAGCGCGTGTTCTGGCTGAACGCGACCTGCGTCGGGATGCCGGCCGGGCCGGCTTGGTAGAACGTGCGGACCGCGTCGTCCTGCGTGCGGACGATGTCCCACTGGTCGAGGGCGTCCTTCAGCGTCGGCGTATGCACGGTCGGCACGTCGGTGTGCAGCTTGCCGGCGCGGTCGAGCTCGCCGAGGATCGCCATGATGCCGCCTGCGCGGTGCACGTCCTCGATGTGGTACTTGTTCGTGTTCGGCGCGACCTTGCACAGCTGCGGCACGACGCGCGACAGGCGGTCGATGTCCTTCATCGTGAAGTCGATGCCGGCTTCCTGCGCGATCGCCAGCAGGTGCAGGATCGTGTTGGTCGAGCCGCCCATCGCGATGTCGAGCGTCATTGCGTTCTCGAACGCCTTGAAGCCCACCGAGCGCGGCAGCACGCGTTCGTCGTCCTGCTCGTAGTGCTGGCGGGTGAGTTCGACGATGCGACGGCCGGCGCGCTTGAACAGTTGCTCGCGGTCGGCGTGCGTGGCCACCACCGTGCCGTTGCCGGGCAGCGACAGGCCGAGCGCTTCGGTCAGGCAGTTCATCGAGTTCGCGGTGAACATGCCCGAGCACGAACCGCAGGTCGGGCAGGCCGAGCGCTCGACTTCGGCGACTTCCGCGTCGGAATACGACGGGTCGACCGCGATCACCATTGCGTCGACGAGGTCGAGCTTCTTCACCTCGATGGCCTTGGTGACCGGGTTCGCGAGGCGCGTCTTGCCCGCTTCCATCGGGCCGCCCGACACGAAGATCACCGGGATGTTGAGGCGCATCGCGGCCATCAGCATCCCCGGCGTGATCTTGTCGCAGTTCGAGATGCACACCATCGCGTCCGCGCAGTGCGCGTTCACCATGTATTCGACCGAGTCGGCGATGATGTCGCGGCTCGGCAGCGAATACAGCATGCCGTCATGGCCCATCGCGATGCCGTCGTCGACCGCGATCGTGTTGAATTCCTTCGCGACGCCGCCGGCAGCCTCGATTTCGCGCGCGACGAGCTGGCCGAGATCCTTCAGGTGCACGTGCCCGGGTACGAACTGGGTGAACGAGTTGACGACCGCGATGATCGGCTTCGAGAAATCGTCGTCTTTCATGCCGGTGGCGCGCCAGAGCGAGCGCGCACCTGCCATGTTGCGGCCGGCGGTGGAGGTTTTGGAACGGTAAGTGGGCATGGTCGTTGCTGAAGAAATATCGCGGGAAAAGGGTGGAGGCACGGGGAATAAAGGCCTCTCTCGCGCCCGTGCGAACAACCTCTTGAGCTGCGCCCTGGGCAAACTCCGTGATTATCCCACAGCCGCCGGGCGGGCGGCGCCGGCGGGCAAGGCCGATCGGCGCGGGTGGGGCGCGGCGGGCAGCGCGTGGGCGCACAAGCCGAAAGAACCGAACAAAGCGAACAAAGCGCGGCGCGAAGACGCAATGGCGGGAACACGCGAAGCCGGAAGCCGGCCATCGCCAGCGGAGCCCGGCAGCGGCTTCATCGCCCGTCTTGCCGACGACGAAGCCGCGCCGCTCGATCGCGCGTCAATCGAGCAGCGTCAGGATCTCGTCGTACAGCGCCTCCGGGATCCGCACGCCGTTCGCGATGCTGCGCGCGCGGGCGTCGAAGCGGCGTTGCGACGGCAGCCGCGCACCCTGTGCGACGATCGATTCGAACATCCGTTCGCCGCGCGCGAGCCCTGTGTCGAGATCGTCGCCGAGGAACACCTTCGGGTCGAACGCAATCACGAGCTCGCCGTGGCACGGCGTCGCGCCGACGCCTTCGTCGAAGTCCATCGATTCCCGGCTCGTCATGTCGCCGATCAGCGCACCGCCGAGCAGTTCGACCATCGCCGCGAGCGCCGAACCCTTGTGGCCGCCGAACGTGCGCATCGCGCCCTGCAGCGCGGCTTTCGGATCGGTGGTCGGCCGGCCGTCGGCATCGATGGCCCATTCCGGCGGGATCGCCTTGCCTTGCTTCGCATGCAGCTCGATGTCGCCGCGCGCGATCGCGCTCGTCGCGAAATCGAACACGAACGGCACGCCGCCCGGGCGCGGCCACGCGAACGCGATCGGGTTCGTGCCGAACACCGGCTCGCGGCCGCCTTCCGGCGCGACCCAGCTATGGCTCGGGTTCATCGCGATGCCGACCAGCCCTTCGGCCGCGATTGCCTCGACCTCGGGCCACAGCGCGGAGAAGTGGTAGCAGTGGTTGATCGTCATCGCGGCGATGCCGTGCTGCCTGGCCATCCCGACGAGCACCGGCAGCCCCGTCTCGAAGCTCAGCAGCGAAAAGCCGCGATGTGCGTCGACCGAGACGATCGACGACGACAGCCGGCGCAGCGTCGGCACGGCTTGCGGATCGACCTTGCCCTTCTTCAGCGAACGCACGCAGACGAGCAATCGGTACACGCCATGCGAATGGCATTCGTCGCGCTGGCCCTGCGTGATCACGTTGGCGATGGCCCGTGCATGCGCGTCGGACATCCCGTTGTGCGTCAGCACGCGCAGCGCGAGCGCGTGGACTTCGTCGAGCGACAGGACGATTTCGGCGATCGGCTCAGACATGGTTCGCCTCCCGCGGCGCGGGCACGCCGTCGATACGTTGCGGCACGTTCAGCGGATTGCCGCTGCGGATCGCTTCCGGCAGCAGCGCGTCCGGCAGGTCCTGATACGACACGGGACGCAGGAAGCGCTCGATCGCGCGCGCGCCGACGGAGGTCGTGCGCGTGTCGGACGTCGCCGGAAACGGGCCGCCGTGCACCATCGCATGGCCGACCTCGACGCCCGTGCCGAAGCCGTTGACGAGAATGCGGCCGGCCTTGCGCTCGAGCAGCGGGCGCAGCGCGGCGAACAGCGGCGCGTCGCCGTCGGCGAGGTGCGCGGCGATCGTCAGCTGGCCCTCGAGCGACTTCAGCACGCGATGCAGCGTGTCGGCGTCCGGGCAGCGCACGATCAGCGAAGCGGGGCCGAACACTTCGTCGCGCAATTCGGGGTGCGTGATGAACGCCTCGGCCGAGGTCGCCAGCAGTGCCGCGCGGGCCTGCAGGCGATTGCCCTCGGCGCCTTGCGCGAGCAGCTCGACGGCAGCGTGATCGCGAAGCGCCGCGACGCCCTGTTCGTAGCTGGCATGGATGTGCGGCGTCAGCATCGTTTGCGCGGGCGCGGCACGCACCGCGGCGGCGGCCGCTTCCTCGAATGCGCGCAGCGCCGGCCCGTCGACGGCGAGCACGAGGCCAGGATTCGTGCAGAACTGCCCGGCGCCGAGCGTGAGCGACGCGACGAACTGCGGCGCGATCGCATCGTGGCGCGCGTCGAGCGCGGCGGGCAACAGCAGCACGGGATTGATCGAGCTCATTTCCGCATAGACTGGAATCGGCTCGGGGCGGGCGGCTGCGATGTGCATCAGCGCGACGCCGCCGCGGCGCGAGCCGGTGAAGCCGACCGCCTTGATGCGCGGATCGGCGACCAGCGCCTGGCCGATCTCGCGCGACGCGTCGAACAGCAGCGAGAACACGCCGGCCGGCATCCCGCATTCCCGCGCGGCCTGCTGGATCGCGCGGCCGACGAGTGCCGACGTGCCCGGGTGCGCCGAATGCGCCTTGACGATCACCGGGCAGCCGGCCGCGAGCGCCGATGCCGTATCGCCGCCGGCGACCGAGAACGCGAGCGGGAAGTTCGACGCACCGAACACGGCCACGGGCCCGACCGCGATGTTGCGCAGGCGCAGGTCGACGCGCGGCAGCGGCTTGCGCTCGGGGCGCGCCGGATCGATCCGCGCGTCGAGAAAACCGCCGTCGCGCACGAGCGACGCGAACAGCGCGAGCTGGCCGACCGTGCGGCCGCGCTCGCCTTCGATGCGCGCGCGCGGGAGGCCCGTTTCGATGACGCAGCGCTCGATCAGTTCGTCGCCGAGCGCCATGATGTGGCGGCCGATGGCGTCGAGAAACGCGGCGCGGGCTTCGAGCGACGTGTCGCGATACGTGTCGAAGGCGTCGTCGGCGAGCGCGCAGGCCGTGTCCAGGTCGTGCAGGCTCGCGCCGCCGAAAGCGGGGTCGAGCGGTTCGCCGGTGGCGGCGGCGATCGCGTGGAGGGTGCCGTTCTGTCCGGCGATGGCGGACTGGCCGATCAGGAGATGACCTGTAAGTTGCATGGTTTTCCTCGGAAAAAACAGGGGCCGGGCGTGGGGCGCCCGGCCGAAGGGATCATGGGAAAGGGCGCGGACGTGTCAGTCCTCGTCGTCGTCGAGTTGCAGCTTGTCGGCGCGCACGCCGGTGTTCGCCCCCCAGTAGTAGATGACGAGCGCGACGGCCGCGACGACGACCGTGTCGTACGGATGCGCGAGCCGGCCCGTGCCGCCGAAGCCGCCGAGGTACGACAGCACGATCATCGCGGCATAGAACGCGATCAGCCACGCGGACGAGCGCACCTGCTCGGCGAGGCTCAGATGCGCGGTCGGCACCCAGCGGCGGCACGCGAGATAGATCACGAACATCACGATCTGCAGGCCGAGCAGCCAGGACACCGTGCTCCAGCCCGACCAGTAGACGATCAGCGCGGCGATCACGAACGACGCGGGGCCGGTGATGCCGAACGCGCTCGCGCGGAACGGCCGGGGCAGGTCGGGTGCGGTGCGGCGCAGCGCGGCGACCGATACGGGCGCGACCGCATAGCTCAGCACCAGCGCGGCCGACACGATGTTGATCAGCGCTTCCCACGACGGGAACGGCAGCGTCCAGAAGATCGCGAGCCCGAACGTGAGCCATAGGCCCGCGCGCGGAATGCCCGATGCTTCGTCGACGCGCGTGAATACCTTGAAGAACGTGCCCGTCTTCGCCCAGCCGTAGACGACACGCGGCGTCGCGTTCATGTAGATGTTGCCGCAGCCGCTCGGCGAGATCATCGCGTCGGCGACGACCATCACCGCGAGCCAGCCGACACCGAGCGCCAGCGCGATGTCGCGGTACGGCAGAGAGAACGCCTTGCTCACATCGTGCCAGCCGGCGGCGAGCATCTGCGTAGGGATGCTGCCGATGAACGCGAGCTGCAGCAGCACGTAGATCAGCGTGGACAGCAGGATCGACAGGATCAGCGCGATCGGGATCGTGCGCTGCGGATTGCGCACTTCGCTCGCGACCGACACGATCGGCGTGAGCCCGAGGTACGCGAAGATGATGCCGCCCGCGGACACGGCCATCTCGATGCCCGGCATGCCGAACGGCGCGAAGCCCTGGATCGTCAGGTTCGCGGGCTTGAAGAACGTGAACAGCACCGCGATCACCGCCAGCGGCACGATGAACTTGAAGATGCTGATGATGTTGTTCGCCTTCGCGAACGTCTTCACGCTCGAATAGTTCAGGTAAAAGAAGAAGCACAGCAGCGCGGCCTGCACGAGCCAGCCGAGCGTGGTCGGGTCGCTCGATCCTGCGACGGTGAGGCCCGGAAACCATGCGGCCGCATACTGGCGCGCGGCGACGACTTCGATCGCGATCAGGCTCGAAAAGGCGATCAGCGTGATGAAGCCCATCAGGTAGCCGAGCAGCGGGCCGTGCGAGAACACCGGGTAGCGCACCACGCCGCCCGCGCGCGGCAGCGCGGCGCCGAGTTCGCAGTAGACGATGCCGAGCAGCAGCACCGCGAAGCCGCCGAGCAGCCACGAGAAGATGCCGGCCGGGCCCGCGATCGTCGACACGTGACTCGCGGCGAACAGCCACCCCGAACCGAAAATGGCGCCGAGACCGATGAACGTGAGATCGGTCAGCGACAGCTGTTTCTTGAACTTGCCGTGACCCGCGTCGGGGTGCGCGGAACGGGAAAGCGGGACAGACGGGTGAGCGTTGCCTTGGCCTGGCATGGGCGTGTCTCCTGGAGGAATATCGGCACAGGCTCGAGGTGCGCCGCGCTCCGACGGAGCAGCGGCGCTAGCCTGTCGGCCGGCGTCGCCCGGTTCGAACGACCGGGGCGGGCTGCGGGGCATTCACGCGCGGCGCGGGCGGGCGCCGGTATGAACGGGGCCCGCAGGCCATGCCGGACCGGAGACGGCGGCGCGTGAGGGGAAAGCCCGCGCGCCGCCGCAGGGGGAGTCGATCAGAGACCGACGTCGGGCAGCGCCGGGCGCGTTTCGAGCGCCTTCGCGACGATGGCCTTCACTTCCGCGAGCGTGTCGCCCTGCAGCGCGAGGCGCGGCGGACGCGTGATCGCGCTGCCGCGGCCGACCAGCTCTTCGCACAGCTTGATGCACTGCACGAGGTCGGGGCGTGCGTCGAGGTGCAGCAGCGGCATGAACCAGCGATACAGCGCGAGCGCTTCGTCGAAACGCTTCTGCTTCGCGAGGCGGAACAGCGTCTCGCCTTCCTTCGGGAACGCGTTCGACATGCCCGACACCCAGCCTTCGGCGCCGACGGCAATGCTTTCGACCACGACGTCGTCGAGGCCCGCGAACAGCACGAAGCGATCGCCGACGGCGTTACGCAGGTCGATGAAGCGGCGCGTATCGCCCGACGAATCCTTGAAGCAGACGATGTTCTCGCAATCCTGCAGCGCGATCAGCACGTCGGGCGTCACGTCGTTCTTGTAGATCGGCGGGTTGTTGTAGACCATCACCGGCAGGTCGGTGCTGGTTGCGACCGCGCGGAAGTGCGCGGCGGTTTCGTGCGGCTTCGCCGAGTAGACGAGCGCGGGCATCACCATCACGCCGTCGACACCGACACGCTGTGCTTCACGCACCGTGTTGCGCGCGAATTCGGTCGTGAATTCGGCGATGCCGGCGATCACCGGAATCTTGCCGCCGGCCGCGTCGCGTGCGGCTTCGATCACCTGGAGCTTCTCGCTCGTCGACAGCGACGTGTTCTCGCCGACCGTGCCGCAGACCACGAGGCCCGATACGCCGTCGTTCACCAGGTTCTTCACCACGCGGTGCGTGGCGTCGATGTCGAGGGAAAAGTCCGGCTTGAACTGGGTGCTGACGGCCGGGAAAACCCCGGTCCACTGAATGGCGTTTCGGCTCACTTCAATCTCCTACGTGTTTGTATCGGTCGGCCGACAGGTGTCGGTGTGGCAACCAGTATCGCCGCGCAAACGCCCATCACGCTTGAGTCGTATCGCGGAGCAAAATGACGAAATCGGCACAGCGGCCGGACGGCGCGGGAAGGGCGCCGCGCACTATGCCGATTTCGTCGTCGTCCTCATCGAAAAGCCACAAGCGGGCGGACGCGCGACGGAGGAAGCTGTGCTCCTTTCCCCACTTCGGACGGCTCATGATGAAGCGCATCCAGATCATCGATTCGCATACGGGCGGCGAACCCACTCGGCTCGTCGTGTCCGGTTTCCCCGCGCTCGGCAGCGGCACGATGGCCGAGCGCCGCGACGTGCTCGCGCGCGAGCACGACCGCTACCGCACCGCCTGCATTCTCGAACCGCGCGGCAGCGACGTGCTGGTCGGCGCGCTGCTGTGCGAACCCGTGTCGCTCGAGGCGGCGGCCGGCGTGATCTTCTTCAACAATAGCGGCTATCTCGGGATGTGCGGGCACGGCACGATCGGCGTCGTGCGCACGCTGCACCATATGGGGCGCATCGCGCCCGGCGTGCACCGGATCGAAACACCCGTCGGCACCGTCGAGGCGACGCTGCACGACGACCTGTCGGTCAGCGTGCGCAACGTGCCCGCGTATCGCCATGCGAAGGGCGTCGCGCTCGACGTGCCGGGTTACGGCCCCGTGAAGGGCGACATCGCGTGGGGCGGCAACTGGTTCTTCCTGATCAGCGACCACGGGCAGCACGTTGCCGGCGACAACGTTGCGGCACTCACCGCGTATGCGTCGGCCGTGCGCGAAGGACTCGAACGCGCGGGCATCACCGGCGCGAACGGCGGCGAGATCGATCATATCGAGCTGTTCGCCGACGATCCCGAACACGACAGCCGCAGCTTCGTGCTGTGCCCGGGCCTCGCGTACGACCGTTCGCCGTGCGGCACCGGCACGAGCGCGAAGCTCGCGTGCCTCGCGGCCGACGGCAAGCTCGCGCCGGGCGCCGTATGGCGGCAGGCGAGCGTGATCGGCAGCGTGTTCCAGGCGAGCTACGAGCAGGCCGACGTCGGCATCGTGCCGACGATCCGCGGCAGCGCGCACCTGAGCGCGGAAGCGACGCTGCTGATCGAGGAAGACGATCCATTCGGCTGGGGTATTGCGCCGTGAGCGACACGAAGACGGATGTCGTCGTGATCGGCGCCGGCATCGTCGGCGCGGCGTGCGCGCACGAACTCGCGCAGCGCGGGCTGCGCGTGCTCGTCGTCGACGACGCGAGCGGCGGGGCAACCGGCGCGGGCATGGGGCACCTCGTCGCGATGGACGACAACGCGGCCGAACTCGCGCTCAGCCATTACTCGATCGAACTGTGGCGCGCGCTGAGCGGCGAGATGCCCGAAGGGTGCGCGTACCGCAACTGCGGCACGCTATGGCTCGCCGCCGATGCGCACGAAATGGATCTGGCGCGCGCGAAGCAGGCGGCGCTGGCCGCGCATGGCGTGGCCGGCGAACTGATCGACGCGGCGACGCTCGCTCGACTGGAGCCGATGCTGCGCACGGGCCTGGGCGGTGCACTGAAGATTCCCGGCGACGCGATCCTCTATGCACCCGTCACCGCGAACTGGCTGCTGCAGCGCGCGCCGCGCATCACGTTGCGGCGCGACCGGGCCGTCGCGGTCGACGGCCCGAGCGTGACGCTCGCGAGCGGCGACACGCTGCGCGCGGAGCGGGTGGTGGTCGCGAACGGCGTTGCCGCGCGCGCGCTGCTGCCCGAGCTGCCGCTGCGCCCGAAAAAGGGCCATCTGCTGATTACCGACCGCTATCCGGGCCAGGTGTCGCACCAGCTCGTCGAGCTGGGTTACGCCGCGAGCGCGCATGCGAGCGACGGCACGTCGGTCGCGTTCAACGTGCAGCCGCGGCCGACCGGCCAGTTGCTGATCGGTTCGTCGCGCCAGTTCGACACCGAGGATGCACAGGTCGAACCGCCCGTGCTCGCGCGCATGCTGCGCCGCGCGGTGGGTTATCTGCCGGGCCTGGCCGACCTGAACGGCATCCGCGCATGGACGGGGTTCCGTTCCGCGAGCCCCGACGGGCTGCCGCTGCTCGGCGAGCATCCGGCGCGGCCGGGCGTGTGGCTCGCAGTCGGGCACGAAGGGCTCGGCGTGACGACCGCGCCGGGCAGCGCGCGGCTCGTCGCTGCGCTGATGGCCGGCGAACGGCCGCCCATCGATATCAAACCTTATTTGCCGGGACGCTTCCTGAGCGCGTCCCTCGTAGCCGGAGCGCTGACATGAAACGACCCCCACGCTCACTTCGCTCGCTGCCCCCCGCGGGGGTGGTCAGCCTCCTTGGGGCGGCCCGGCGGAGGCTGACATGATCATTCATCTGGACGGCCGCGCGCTGACGGTGGCCGACGGCGCGACCGTCGCGGCCGCGGTCGCGGCGAGCGGCGACGACACGACGCGCGTGTCGTGCACGGGTGCGGCGCGTGCGCCGTTTTGCGGGATGGGCATCTGCCAGGAGTGCAGGATGACGATCGACGGTCGCCGCCGGCTGGCCTGCCAGACGCTGTGCCGCGACGGGATGCAGGTGGAGCGCACGCGATGAAACAGGAACGACTGAGCGTCGACGTCGCGATCGTCGGCGCGGGGCCGGCCGGGCTGTCGGCCGCACGGGCCGCCGCGCGCGGCGGTGCGACGGTTGCGATCGTCGACGACAACCCGCGCGCTGGCGGGCAGATCTGGCGGCAACGCGCAGCGGCTGCGCCGCCGCCGGCCGCCGCCGAGCGGCTCGCGGTGTTGCGGCAGCCGAACGTCACGCATCTCGCGGCGACGCGCATCGTCGCCGAAACGCAGCCGGGCACGCTGCTGCTCGAGGACGACGAACGCGGGCTGCTGCTCGACTTCCGCACGCTGATTCTCTGCTGCGGCGCGCGCGAGCTGCTGCTGCCGTTTCCAGGCTGGACGCTGCCGGGTGTCACCGGTGCGGGCGGCTTGCAGGCGTTGATCAAGTACGGCCTCGACGTGCGCGGGCAGCGCACGGTGATCGCGGGCAGCGGGCCGCTGCTGCTGGCGAGCGCGGCGACGGCCCGTCAGGCCGGCGCACGCGTGTCGCACGTGCTCGAACAGGCCGCATGGTGCGACGTGGCCGGTTTCGGGGCGGGGCTGTGGCGCTGGCCGTCGAAGCTCGCGCAGGCCGCGAAGCTCGTCACCGCCGCCTATCGGCCCGATGCGCATGTCGTCGAAGCGTTCGGCGACACGCGGCTCGAACGCGTGCGGATTCGTCAGGGCGATCGCGAGTTCGACGTCGATTGCGACCGGCTCGCGTGCGGCTTCGGCCTCGTGCCGAACACCGTGTTGCCGAGCCATCTCGGCTGCCGGATCGACAACGGCGCGGTGGCGGTCGATGTGCACCAGCGGACGAGCCGTGACGGGGTTTTCGCGGCGGGCGAGTGTACGGGCGTCGGCGGCAGCGAACTGGCGATGGTCGAAGGCGAAATCGCCGGTTTGGCGGCGACAGGGCAGACGGCGCCGCTGGCTGCGCTCGTCGCGCAGCGGGCGCACTGGCAGGCGTTTGCCGATGCCGTACGCGCGCGCTTTGCGATCCGCGAGCCGATCCGCCGGCTCGCGCGGGCCGACACGTTGCTGTGCCGTTGCGAGGACGTGCGTTTCGATGCCGTCGCGCAAGCGCCGGGCTGGACGGCCGCGAAACTGCAGTCACGCTGCGGGATGGGCGCGTGCCAGGGCCGCGTGTGCGGCGCAGCCGCGCAGGCGCTGTTCGGCTGGACCCCGCCGGTGCCGCGCACGCCGCTCGTGCCCGCACGGGTCGGCACGCTGATGCTGGACGGCACCGCATCCTGCGACGGCGCGTGATGCTTCGCGTCGTCACGGCAACGCGGCCCGGTTGACGCCGGGCCGCGTCACTTTCAGTCCGCCTCTACTTTTTCCCATCCGCCGACCTGCGGCGCCGCACAGGCGCGCAGGCACTCGATCGTCGCGGCCACGGCCGCGCGGTTCGCACTGTCGGGGTGCCAGTACATCGACACCGCGCCCTGGCCTTCGAGCCGCATCGGCAGGATCCGGATCGCGTTCAATTGCTCGAAGCGTTGCGCAGCGCGGTGCGACGCCACGCCGAGCAGATCGGTGTTGTTCAGCAGCGTGAGGTTGAGGATCGACGAATTCGATTCGACGCAGTGCGGCGGCCGCACGCGGCCGGCGGCCGACAGCGCGACCTCCAGCGCATTGTGCACGGGTGTCTCAGGTTGGCGCGAACGCACTGTCGGCCGCGTTCTATCCGACCGAGTGCCGCACCACCGGCGTGAGCTGGGCGAACGGGATCGGCCGTGGCGGCTCGGTCGTCGGATCGATGGCGGGCGGCGCGATGCTGGCGATGGGCGTGCCGTTGTCGACTGCGTTTGCCGTCGTCGCGGCGCCGTGCGTGATCGCGGGGATGGCGGTGCTGGCGCTCGGCGTGGTCCGTGCCGAGTCGACGCGCGTGACTGCCGCGAAGGCGATGGCGCGCGAGCAGGCCTGAGCGAAGGAGGGGGCAAAGCCGCCTGTCGGCAAGCGTCAGGGACCGCCATTATATGAATTGATATAATATTAGTTCTTTAATTGTCCTCCCACGCCGATGAACGACGATATATCCACCGGGTTGCCGGAACCCGACCAGATGCGCGCGGCCGCCGAATCGGCCTGCGCGCTGCTCAAGGTGCTGTCGAATCCCGACCGGCTGCTGCTGCTTTGCGAACTGTCTCAGGGCGAGCGGTGCGTCAGCGATCTCGAGACAGCGCTGGATATCCGCCAGCCGACCCTGTCGCAGCAGCTCGGCGTGTTGCGGGACAATGCGCTCGTTCGCACCCGCCGCGACGGCAAGAACATCCACTATTCGCTCGACAGCCCGGCCGCGATCGCGGTGATGGGCGTGCTGTACGAACAGTTCTGCGGCCCGGCCGCGAAGGGGCGGCGCGATGCAGCTTGATGCGCTTCATTTCACGCCGTGGCTGTCGCTGGCCGGCGGCGTGCTGATCGGGCTCGCGGCCGCGTGGCTCGTCGCATTCAACGGCCGGATTGCCGGCATCAGCGGCATCGTCGGCGGTCTGCTCACGGCACGCGCGGGCGAGCGCAACTGGCGGGCCGCATTCGTCGCCGGGCTGATCGCCGCGCCGCTCGTGATGCAGGTCGCCGGGAGCCGCCTGACGCCGCAGGTCGACGCAGGGTGGGTCGAATTGGTGGCGGCCGGGCTGCTGGTCGGCGTCGGCACGCGCTATGCGGGCGGCTGCACGAGCGGCCACGGCGTGTGCGGGATGTCGCGCGGTGCGCTTCGCTCGGTGGTCGCGACGGGGGTCTTCATGGTCGCAGGCTTCGTAACCGTCTTCGTGCGACGGCACGTGCTGGGAGGCTGACATGCAGGCAGGATTCGTGTTTCTGGCCGGACTGCTGTTCGGTATCGGCCTCATCGTGTCGGGCATGGCCAATCCGCAGAAGGTGCTCGGCTTTCTCGACCTGGCGGGCCGCTGGGATCCGTCGCTCGCGTTCGTGATGGCCGGCGCGATCGGCGTGGCCGTGTTCGCGTTCGCATGGGCGAAGCGCCGGACGCGGACATGGCTCGGCTTGCCGATGCAGTTGCCGGCCGCGCGGGCGATCACGGTGCGCCTGGTTGCCGGCAGTGCCGTGTTCGGCATCGGCTGGGGGATCGCCGGGTTCTGCCCGGGGCCTGCGATCGTGTCGATCGGTTTCGGATCGGCGAAGGGGATCGTGTTCGTCGTCGCGATGCTGGCAGGGATGGCGGTGTTCGAGTGGCTCGAGCGTCGCCGGAGCGGGCGGTGATGTCGTGATCGTTGCGTGGCAGGGGGGCGAGACGGTTGAACCGCTCAACGTCGGTTGAATCGTATGAGCGCGGTCGAACCGGATCGCGCCAGATCCCTGCCGAAGGATGCGGTGGCAGCCTGGCGCCCCTCGGTGACGTGACATATCGCCGTTTCAGGAATGCTCGCGTACTTGGTGGCCGCCGCGTATCCGTCCGGACAACCGGTGCAGGATCGCGCGCCACCATGCCGCGAGCACGCCGGGCTGTTCGTCTGGTTCCACGACCGCCGTACTGACCGCGCCCGTGCCGCCGGCCGACAGCGCCACGTAACCGGCTGTCTCGAGCGTCAGGCATTCGCCTTCGTCGAGCAGGCGGCGAATGTGCTGCGGCGCGTCGGGCAGCCAGTCGAGCCCGCCGTGGCGCACCGTGACCGCCAGCGCGCCGTCCAGCACGATGACCTGGCTGCCCTTGTCGAACCACGCAAAGTGGCTTTGCCCGGCGTCGAGGCGGATGTGATGCGTCTGCATGGCGATTCCCTTTCCCGGTTGCGCGGCCTCGCGATGGCGAGGCGACTGCGTGCAATCAGGTTAGGGAAACGGGCCGTGGCACGACAGATTCAGGGGCCGGGAATCTGTTGCGGTGCAGGCGACGATTTTGTGTCGCTGTATCGGTGGGTTTCCCCGGAATCTGTATCTGGCGTGCGATTGGCCGCGCGGGCACGATCACCTGCATGACGCCTTTCGCCGATTCATCCCGCCTGCCTTTGCCCATGGACGGCGAGCCGCTTTACGAACGGCTCGCCGAGCATTACCGCCGCATCATCGCGGCCGGCACGCTGTCTCCCGGCGACCGGATGCCGTCGGTGCGTGCGTTCATGGCACAGCACGGCGTGAGCCTGTCGACCGCGATCCAGGCGTTCCGGCGGCTCGAGGATACCGGCTGGTGCGAAGCGAAGCCGCGCTCCGGGTACTTCGTGCGGCGCCGCGCGTCGTCCGCGCTCGAAACACTGCCGGAAAGCGACGGGCCGCCGCTGAGCGTCGAGCCGCCGTTCGCGGGCCTGCACGAGCGCGTGTCGCGCGTGATCGACCGCGCGAACGCGGTACCCGATGCGCTGAACCTCGGCGGCGCGTCCGCGCTGGCCACGCTGTATCCGGCCGAGCGCCTGCAGGCGCTCGCCATCCGGTTGTTGCGGCGCAAGCCCACGTTGCTGACCGATGCCGGGCCCGTCGGCGGTTCGCCCGAATTCCGGCAGACGATGGCCAAGCGCGCGCTGTCGTACGGCGTGACGGTGACGCCGGACGACGTGATGTCGACGAGCGGCGGCGTCGATGCCATGAATCTTGCGTTGCGCGCGGTGGCGCGCCCCGGCGACACGATCGCGATCGAATCGCCGGCCTTCTTCGGCTTGATCCAGTTGCTCGAAAGCCTCGGCCTGCGTGCGCTCGAAATCCCGGCCAGCCCGACAGCCGGCCTGTCGATCGAGGCGCTCGAAGTGGCGCTGACCGCGTACCCGGACATCCGGGCGGTGGTCGTCGTGCCGAACCTGCAGAACCCGCTCGGCTGCGTGATGCCCGACGAGCGCAAGGCCGCGCTCGTCTCGCTCTGTTCACGCCATGGCGTGGCCGTGATCGAGGACGAGCCTTATCGCGAGCTCGTCGAGGCGCCGCAGCCGGTCAAGCCGGTGAAGGCATGGGACCGCGACGGCACGGTGATCTACTGCCCGTCGTTCAACAAGGTGCTGGCCCCGGGGATGCGGCTGGGCTGGATAAGTGCGGGGCGCTGGCACGCGCGCGTGAAGATGCTGAAGTTCGCGCACAGCCGGCACAACGCCGCGTTGCTGCAGGCCGTTGCCGCCGAATTGGTGGGCTCGGGCGCGTTCGATCGCCATCTGCACCGGTTCCGGGAACAGTTGCGCGTGCAGCGCGACATGACGATCGATGCGATTGCGCGGCATTTCCCGGCCGGAACCCGGATGAACCAGCCGCCTGGCGGGATGCTGCTGTGGATCGCGCTGCCGGACGGCGTGCGCTCCGAGGCGCTATTCGACGCCGCGCTGGCGCATGGAGTCAGGATCGCGCCCGGTTCGATCTTCTCGAATTCCGACCGCTTCGACGGCTATATCCGGCTCGCTTGCACGCGCGTGTTCGATGCGGCGCACGAAGCGGCATTCCAAACGCTCGGGCGCCTCGTACGGGAAGCCACCGCGGCCACGTAAGCGCGGTGGCGGCCGGCCGGGCCGGCGAATTCGCGAGCCCCGCAGCTTTCCGGGCCATCGACACGGCAAGCCGCCGCCATTTCATCGGCTGGCCGAGTGCGTAGCGAGGTGCTGGCGGATCAGCGACAGGTAACGATCACCGACCGAGAAATCGCGTGCGGCGCGCGGCCGTTCGGCCTGGCGCAGCGTGGCCGGTGCGCTCATGCCCAGATACCGGCATACGGCGGACGGGAAGGGCTTGCGCGTATGCCCGAGCTGGCGAGCCGCGCGCTCGACGCGGGCATCACCGACCTGAGCGCGGAGCCACGCCAGCACTTGGCGATCGGCTTCGTTGACGATACGAACCAGATGTTCCATCGCGCACCTCACTGTTCATAAATACAGTACTGTAAATATAACCAGTGTTTGCGGTGACCGCAAGCGGGTCCGTCCAGGCTGGCCGTTCGGCCAGCTCAGCGAGCCGGCACGGCGGTTCGCGTGATCCGGCCGGCAGCGGTCGCCACCGGGGCAGCCACCTTCATATAGCGCGCGTCGGTCAGCGTGCCGAGGAACGCGACGATGTCGTCGATTTCCGCGTCGCTCAGCGCGGGCGGCGTGCCGGGCCGGCGGTTCATCGGCGTCGAATTGACGTTGATGTTGCCGCGATAGGCGGCCGGCACGTCGTCGAACGTTCTGGCCCCGTGATACCAGAAGCCCGGGTCGGTCGAGCGCGTGTTGTAGAACGCGACCGCGTCGCGCAGCGTCGTGAACACGCCGTTGTGCATGAAGGTCTGCTTGACCGCGACGTTGCGCAGCCCCGGTGTGCGCAGGTAGCCGCACCACTGCGTCGGCTCGGGCCAGCGCAGCCGCCGCGCGGTGTCGCACAGCCCGTTGTCGAAATGGCGCGGATCGCGGTTCGCCGGCAGCGCGCGGTTGCGCGGCACCGCGATCGCGTCGTAGCCGAAATCGGTGAAGAGCGAACGCTCCGGGCGGCTCGATGTTTCCGACAGCGTATGGCAGCTCATGCAGTTGCCCTTGTCGGGATTCCGGAACAGCGCGAGGCCGCGCATCTCGGCCGGCGCCAGCGGCTTGCGCGTACGCAGGAATACATCGAAACGCGACGTGAACGGCGCCATCTCGTCGCTTTGCAGATAGGCTTCGACGGCCACGCCCATCGCGCGCACCAGCTGCTCGGGATCGCGCCGCACCGGCGCGCCGAAGCGCGCGGCGAGATCGGGCGCGAGTTCGGTCGCATCGACCTTGCGCAGCAGCGCGGCCGGCGACCGGTTGTTCATCTCGTTCGGATCGAACAGCGGCCCGCGGATCTGCTCGGCGAGCGTATCCGCGCGGCCGTCGCTGAACAGGCCGCCGAACGGCGACGGCGCGGGTGCGTCGTCATCCTGGTAGAAGTGCCGGCGCGGCACGTAGCGCACATAAAGCAGCGACGGTGCGTTGCGCTGGCTGAAGCGCCCGGGCCGGCTGCCTTCCGGCACGCCGGGCCCTGCAAGCGAGGCGGCCGACAGCGTCGGCGCGAACGCGCGGCCCGGATCGTGGCAGCCTGCGCACGACATGCCGCGCGGCTCGGACAGCCGCGGATCGAAGAAGATTCGGCGGCCGAGCGCGACGAGCGTCGGGTCGGGCGCGAAGCGCGCGGTCGCCGCATCGATCTTGCCGGTCACCTGCGGCGTGCCGTTGCCGATCGTGTCGACGACGCGCGAAGGCGGCGCACCGGGAAGCAGGACCGTTTCGGCCGGCGCGGCGTGAGCGGCGAGCGCCAGGCCGGCAAGCACGGCCGCCGTGGCCAGCGCGCGCGGCGTTTGCAGGCCGCCTGCAGCGCGGCCGTCACATCGAACGCCTTCACTCACGGCGCAATGAATCCCGTCTTGTCGCAGGCGAGCGTCGTGCCCGACTGGTTGCACGACGCGAGCAGCTTGCCGGCCGCCGAATATGCGTGGAACACCCAGCCGGTCGCCGGGGCGGCGCGGCGTTCCATGATCAGGAAACCGAAGCTGTTGTTGTGCGACAGCCGCTCGATCACGGCGCCCGGTGCAGGCGTCAGGCCGGCCGGGAACGGGTCGGGCAGCGCGACGTCGAGATTGTCGCCGCCGTTGCCGGACACGATCGTCGCCGGATGCCCGGACGAGAAGTTGATCGCCTGGAAGTCGTGCACGTGCCCGTGCAGCGCGACGTGCACGCCGGGCGGGTAGTACGCCTGCGCGTTGAGGCTCGACATCACCGACTGCAGCGCGAGGTTGCCCGGCGCGGGTGTGCTGCCGGCGATCGGCGCGAACGCGAGGATCGGATGGTGGTTCGTGAAGATCGTCGTCGTCATGCCGGCCTTCGACGCGAGCGCGGCGACCGTCTGGAACTGCTTCTGGTAGATGCCGAATTGCGCGTCGGTCGTCTTGAGCGGCGTGCGGCCGACCTTCGCGGTGTCGAACACGATCACCTGCGAGCCGCCGCCGAGCGACACCGCATAAGGTTCCGAATAGTTCGCGTTGTTGTCGTTGGCCGGATCGTCGCACGAGCGGGCGGCCGAATACGGGCGCGGATCGAGGAAGCGGAACCAGCCCTGGCCTGCACGCGCGCATTCTTCGTGGTTGCCGCGCACGACGACCCACGGCGCCTTCGCGAGCAGCGGGGCCGCCGGACGGAACAGGTCGGCCTGCCACGTATCCCAGCCGTAGCCCCACGGGCTGTCCTTGCAGCCGGCGATGTCCGGCGGGCACGCGTTCTCGCGATAGTGGTAGTCGCCGATGTGCATCACGAGGTCGGGCGACAGCTTCGCGACGCTGGCCGCGATCGTGTCGAACGGCCAGACCGATGCATCGTTGCACGCCTGCCACGCGTTGTCGGCTTTCTTCATGCGGCAGCCGGTGTCGGCGATGATCGCGATGCGTTGCGACTGCGCCTTCGGCAGCGGCAGCGTGCGGCCGGCGACGCTCGCCGCCTGCGCGCCGGCCGGCAGCGTCGTCTCGCAGACGGACACCGGGAAGCTCGACGGCTTCGAATCGGACGGATCGCTGGCGGTGGGCCGCTGGGCGAGGGTCGCGGCGCCGGCGCGCAGGGACATGCGCGACAGCTTGCCGTCGACGGTCAGTTGCGGGCACAGCGGATCGCCGGCCGACGCGGGCGCGTAGTTCGTGATGACGCGCGCGATCGCCTGGTTCGCATCGCCGATCTCGACCCATGCGGCCTGGACGTTGACCGACGCACTCGCCGGATCGGCCGGCGAATCGATGTGGTTCGAGCACGCGAACAGCGCGGCGAGCGCAACAAGAGGGGCGCAGCGCACGAGCAGCGCGCGCGTGAGGAATCGTCGCATGGGAGGCACCGTAGGAAAGTCGTCAACGATACGCAGCGCGAATGTAAGAAATGTGAAAAGCAGGACCGCGGGTCCCGCACGGGCCGGGCGCCGCATGGCGGCGGCAGGTCGCGGCCGGGGGCTTGACCTCAAGCCGGCTTGAAGCAGCAGAGTGCGAGGCACGATCAACGAACCAGAAGGGGAATCGACGATGGAAACCAGCCGGCCCAATGATGAACAATCCGCGCTATGGAACGGCCCGTCGGGGCGCGCCTGGGTCGACACGCAGGCGCCGATCGACCGGATGTTCGAACCGCTGGAGAAGCTGCTTGCGGATGCGGTGGCCAAGTCATCCGCGCGCAGCGTGCTCGACGTCGGCTGCGGCACGGGCGCGGTCACGCTCGCGATCGCGCGGCGTCTCGGGGCAGACGCGCAATGCACGGGCATCGATATCTCGGCCCGAATGATCGACGCCGCACGGGCGCGCGCCGAACGCAGCGGCGTTCAGGCCCGCTTCGTGTGCGCCGATGTGCAGACCCACGCGTTCGAGCCCGCGAGCGTCGACCTGATCGTGTCGCGCCTCGGCGTGATGTTCTTCGACGATCCGGTGCGTGCTTTTGCGAATCTGCGGCATGCGGCCCGGCCGAATGCGCAGATGCGCTTCATCGCATGGCGCAGCGCGGCCGACAATCCATTCATGACGATCGCCGAGCAGGCCGCCGCGCCGTTGCTGCCGAACCTGCCCGCCCGGCGGCCCGGCGCGCCGGGGCAATTCGCGTTCGGCGAACGGCAGCGGATCGCGTCGGTACTGTCGGACAGTGGCTGGGCGGACATCGTGATCGAGCCGGTCGATCTGGCGTGCGTGCTGCCCGAGCCCGCGCTGGACGACTACATCTCGCGGCTAGGCCCGGTCGGGCTGGCGTTGCTGGAGGTGGACGAGGCGACCCGGCGGCGCGTGGTCGGCACGATGCGTGCGGCGTTCTCGCCTTACGTGGATGGCGCCGATGTGCGCTTCGACGCGGCGTGCTGGCTCGTGACGGCGCGCGCACCGTCCGCGTAACGCGTTGCGGTCAAGAGGTCGGTCAAGGAAGGGCCGGCCGGTTCGCCTCGCGCGTGGCCGTTCGCGCGGGACGAAGCCGGGCCGCGTGACAGTCGCGCGTCAGCGTCGCGGCGCGCGCAGCATCAACCACGCGCAACCGCCGGCGACCAGGGCGAGACCGAGCAGGACCGCTTCGACGCCGAGTGCAAACCCGGGCGGCATCTCCCCGGTGTCGGGCATCGGCGACAGGTTGATGCCCATCGCGATGGCGCCGCCGGCGAGCAGCGCCGCGCAGACGATCCAATAGATCTTGCCCCGCGGCGCCGCGGCCCGGATTCGCCACAGCGCGATGCCTGCTCCGCCGAGGTAGAGCACGGCGAGCGTGCCGAGCGCGATGACGTCGGAGGCGCGGCTTTGCAGGAGTCCGGTCATCGTGCCGCTCCATCGTGGGCGGCGGACGGCCACGGCACGGCAAGGGCGGAGTTCATTCGGCCTCCGTCGCATGTCCCGGCGCGCGGCTCAGCAGATGCGTGCGCTTGTCGGCCGCGAGCGACACGTAGCGTTCGTACTGGCGCAACACGTCGGCAATCACTTCGTCGCCGCGCAGGTATTCGACGTCGTAGCCGAGCCGCCCGTCCTCGAAGAACGTGACGATCCCGTACACGTGCGCCCGTTCCGCTTCCGGCTCGGCCGCCTCGCGCACCAGGAACGCGGCCGCGGATTTCACCGTCACGCGCACGCCGTACACGAAATCGCGGTGGTCGGCGGTCGGCACGGTGAGCCGCACGGCATCGTCGCTGTCGCGCTGCACGTTCGCGTCGACGCCGCTCGCGCGCAGCTCGTCGGCGACTTTGCGCAACGCGGGCTCGACCGTCTCGGCGACGAACTGGCGCGCTTCGGCTTCGGTCGTCTGCCGCAGGATGTGGGTCAGGCGGTGGCGCCAGTGCTGGCCGGTCCAGAAACTCGTCGCGGGTGCGATGTCCTGCGAATAGTGCACGCGGTCGGCCGCGAGCCCGCGCCACAGCCCGTAGCAGAGCGCGATCATGATGATCGCGACCGGCAGCGCGGCGATCAGCGTCATCGCCTGCAATGCGCCGAGCCCGCCTGCGACGAGCAGTACCGCGGCCGTCACGCCAAGCAGCGCGGCCCAGAACAGCCGTTGCCACACCGGTGAGTGCGCGTTGCCGCGCGTGGCGATCTGGTCGATCACGAACGCGCCCGAATCGGCCGAGGTGATGAAGAACACCGCGATCAGCACGATCGCGGCGATCGACAGCAGTTGCGGCATCGGCAGGAAATCGAAGAAGCGGAACAGCAGCGCGTCGACGTTGGTTGCAGTTTGCGCGAGCGCGCCGGCCGCGCCGTGCGTATCGAGCCAGATCGCGCTGTTGCCGAACACCGTCATCCATACGAGGTTGAACGCGGTCGGCACGAGCAGCACGCCGATCACGAACTGGCGGATCGTGCGGCCGCGCGAGATGCGCGCGATGAACATGCCGACGAACGGCGACCACGACACCCACCATGCCCAGTAGAGGATCGTCCAGCCGCCGAACCAGCCTTCCTCGCGCGGCGGCGCGTACGCATAGGTGCGGAACGACAGGTCGACGAGGCTCGACAGGTACTGGCCGATGTTGTCGCCGAGCGCGCGCAGCAGGAATGCGGTCGGGCCCGCGACGACCACGAACGCGAGCAGCAGGAACGCAAGCAGCAGGTTCAGCTCCGACAGTCGCCGCACGCCCTTGTCGAGGCCGGTCGCGGCCGATACGCCCGCGAGGATCACGACCACCGCAACGAGCCCGATGCGAAACACGTTGCTGCCGGTATCCCAGCCGGCGACGGTATGCAGGCCCGCGCTCAACTGCATCACGCCGTAGCCGAGCGTCGTCGCGATGCCGGCGACCGTGCCGACCAGCGCGAATGCGTCGACCGTGTGGCCGATCCAGCCGTTGATGCGCTCGCGCAGCACCGGATACAGCCCCGAGCGCAACGTCAGCGGCAGGTTGTAGCGGAAGCCGAAGTACGCGAGCACGAGCCCCATCAGCCCATAGATCGCCCACGCATGGAAGCCCCAATGGAAGAAGGTCATCAGCATCGCCTCGCGCGCGGCGGCGGGCGTGCCGGGGTCGACGGTCGGCGGCTTCAGGAAGTGCTGCATCGGTTCGCCGACGCCGAAGTACATCAGGCCGATGCCCATGCCGGCCGCGAACAGCATCGCCGTCCATGACACGAAGCTGAATTCGGGTTCGGCATCGTCGGGGCCGAGCCGGATGTTGCCGAAGTCGCTGGCTGCGATCAGCACGAGAAACACGAGGAAGCCGGTGACGGCGAGCACGTAGAACCAGTCGAAGCGCGCGACGACCCATTGCTGGCCGGCGGAGAACAGCGCGCCGGCTTCGCTCGGGCGCAGTGCGCACACGACGAGCAGCGCGCCGATGACCGCGAGCGCGGGCAGGACGACCTGGGGCTTGAATGTCGTGCGGGGCGAGGGACGGGAATCTGGCATGGCTGGCATCCAGTTGTGGGCGCAACGAAGCGCGACGCCGCCCGGCGCGTACGTCACGCGTCGGACCCTGATACGGCGTGCGCCGAGTGTACCGCGGTGTCAGGACTGCAAGAAGGGGGCATGCAGAAGGGAAAACCTGACGAATTGTAAGGTATTGGGGGGATCGAGAAAACCCGCGCGGTTCGCGCGGCGGGCGGACGGCCCGTCGAAAACGCCGCGGCGGCCGTGTAGCGGGCGCCCGGGCAGCACGCGTGGAATCTGGGAAATGCGTGTCGCCCGGGGCAGCGGCAGCGCGCCGAAGGCGCTGCCGCGAGGGTTCAGAACGTGACGGCGATCCCGGCCATGCCGACGAACTGGCCGTGCGTCGTCGATGGCGTGAGCTGCTGCGAATCGCCGACGATCGGCGCCGCATCGATCACGTGGCCGGCGCCTTGCGCACCGAGCGTCTGCCCGCTCGAATGGGTGTACGCCTGCAGCGCATAGAGCGTCGTGCGCTTCGACAGGCTGTACGACTCCTTCAGCGAATACTGCTGGTAGCGGGCCGCACTGTTGACGCCGTTTGCCTTCGACGCAAGGGTGTAAGCGAATGCGCCGGCCACCGAGAATGTCGGCGTGAAGCGGTACGCGGCGAGCGCGCCGTAGGTGTTGAACACGGCCGTGTCCGTGAACGCGGAGCCGTTGCCGGGCAGGTACTTCACGTTCGAGTAGTTGAGACCCATCGTCAGGTCGCCGAGCGTGTAGTTGCCGGCTGCCGCGACCTGCTCGACGGCCTTCGCGGTCAGGTAGCCCTGGTTCAGCACGGACACCGCGAAGCTGCCCGACGCGGCGGTCGCCGGATTCAGGAAACCGGCCGACGAGCCCGAGCTGTTGATGCGCAGGTAGCCGGCCGCGACGCCGATTGGCCCGTTCGCATAACGCAGCGCGGCGCTGAACGTGTTGCCCTTGCCGGTCGCGCCGGCAACGCCGCCGAATGCATACATCGCGCTCGCGGTCAGCCCGGCGAAGGTCGGCGACGTATAGGTGACCGAGTTGTTCACGCGGATCGTCGTGTCGAGGCCGTCGATGTCGCCCGGATGCGCGCCCGTCGCGCCGGTCAGCCAGCTGCTCGACGCGTACGGGCCGACGAACAGGAAGTACGGGGTGTACTGGCGGCCGGCCGTCATCGTGCCGTAGTGATCGTTGCGCAGGCCGACGAACGCCTGGCGATTGAAGATCAGGCCGGCGGCGGATTGCGCGCCGTTGTTCAGGTTGAAGCCGGACTGCAGGTCGAAGATCGCATGCGTGCCGCCGCCGAGATCCTCGTCGCCGCGCAGCCCGAACTTCGACGCATACAGGTTGCCGTCGCGCATGTAGACGTTCGAATGGCCCTGCTGGTTGTTCACGTACGCGAGCGAATCGTCGACGACACCGTACAGCGTCACGCTGCTCTGTGCGTGGGCGGCGGTCGTGCCGAGCGATGCGGCCGATAAAATCAGGATTGCATAGCGGTTGACGGGTGCTTTCATTGACGATCTCCAGGTCTCTTCATCTTTTCAAGGTGAACGGGAGGCTCGGTCGCCTCCTCTGTGGCGGGCGGCGGGCCGCGTGAACGGCCCGTCTTGCGTCGGTGACGCGGTTCAGTTGTCGAATGCGACGACGAGACGGCGCCATGCGCCGTCCTGCGCATCCTGCTCGACGCGCGCGCCGCGCGCGGCGAGCGGGCCTTGCAGCGAGGCGGGCAGCAGGATCTCGACGCGGTCGGCCGGGCGGGCCGGGCGGCCGTCCCAGCGTACGGATATGCCGAGCGCGCCCGACGCTTCGCGGCCGGTCTCGATGCGCCACAGCCCGTATTCGCCGTCGCGCCACGCTTCCGTCTCGCCGTCGTCCTCGACGCATTCGCCGTAGGCGATGCCGTCCTCGATGCGCGGCGCGACGAGGAAGCCGCGCGTGTCGGCACGCGCGCCGAAATGCTGTTCCGCCACGTTCAGCGGCAGCACGCGGCCCTCGCGCAGCAGCATCACCGGCGTGTCGAGCGGCGCGGGCAGCGTCACGCTCGCGCCGCCGTCGAATGCCTGCGCGCTCGCGCAGCACATCCAGCGCGCGCCCGCCGGCAGGTACACGGTGCGCGCCGTCAGGCCGGGATCGACGACCGGCGCGACGAGCAGCGCGTCGCCGAGCATCATGTCGTCACATTCGTCGTAGCAGCGCGCATCGCCGGGGAAATCGGCGAAGGTCGGCCGCAGCACGGGCTCGTAGCGCGTCGTCGACAGCCACAGCAGGTGATAGAGGTAGGGCAGCAGCCGGTAACGCTGCTTGATCAGCGACGCAATCCGCGCGGTGATCTCCGGGTACATCCACGGTTCGTTGACGGTGCCGTCGTCGTTCCACGAATGGATGCTGAAGCGCGGCATGAAGATGCCGAACTGCACCCAGCGCAGCAGCAGTTCGGGCGACGGCGCGGGCCCGGAGAAGCCGCCAATGTCGTGACCGATGTTCGACACGCCCGACAGCGCGAGCCCGAGGCCCATCTTCAGGTTGTAGCGCAGGGTTTCCCACGACGTGTAGTTGTCGCCCGACCACGTCTGCACGTAGCGCTGCATGCCGGCGCCGCCTGAGCGCGACACGAGGAACGGCCGCTGCGCCGGCGCATGCGCGCGCTGCGCTTCGCGCGACGCGCGCATCATCAGCATCGTCTGCAGCACCTTCGCTTCGCGCGCCGGGAACGGCTGGCCGAAGCCGTGCGCGATCGCATCGGGCGACCAGATCTCGTACTCGTTGTTGTCGTTCCAGGTCGACTCGATCCCGTATTCGAGCAGCGCCGACGTGACCTGCTCGCGCCACCAGCGATACGCGTCAGGCTGCGTGAAGTCGAGATACGCGCCGACCTCGTCCCAGAACTGCACCCATGCGGGCTCGCCGGATGCCGAGCGGATCAGCAGCCCGCGCCTGGCCGCGTCTTCGAATGCCGGATGGTCGCGCAGCAGGCACGGCTTGATGTTCGCGCACAGGCGGACGCCGTGGTCGCGGTAATGCTTCACGAAGCCCTTCGCGTCGGGAAACTTGTCGCGGTTCCAGTTGAACACGTAGCGCTTCGCGCCGATCGACGTATAGCCCGACGACAGGTGGAACGAATCGCACAGGATGTCGTGCGTGCCGCACTGTTCGACGAACTGGTTCATCTGTTGCTGCGCGTCCGGCGCGTCGGTGTAGCTCATCGTCGAGCCCGAATAGCCGAGTCCCCATTTGGGCGTGCGCGCGGGGCGCCCGGTGAGCCACGTGAAGCGCCGCGCGGCCGCGAGCGGCGTGCCGGGCGAGGCGATGAAGTAGTAGTCGAGATCGCCATGCTCGGCGACGAAATAGCGGTACGGGCCGTGATAGTTGTCGAGTTCGCGGCCCATGTCGAACGCGCAGTCCGACAGCGTGTCGTAGAACAGCCCGAACCCCTGGCAGGCAGCGGGCGACCACGTGATGTAGAACGGGATGTGCTTGTACAGCGGGTCGGTATGCTTCGCGCTGTAGCCCATCGCGTCGATGTTGCGCATCTCGAAGCGCGCGCCGGTGCGGTCGAGGTCGCCCGCGCGTTCGCCGAGGCCGAACACCTTGTCGCCGCGCTCGCGGGCGACGTAGTGATACGCGCGATCGTCCCACCAGCCGAAGTTGTACGCCTGCGTCGCACGGTCGGCGAGTGCGACGCGCCACGTGCCGTCCGCGCCGCGTATCGACCACGTGCAATGGCCGCCTTGCCGGCGCACCGCGACGCGGATCTGCGCGGTCTCGATGCACACGGCATCGTCGTCTTCGACGAGCGTGTAGGCGGGCAGCGTGAAGCCGTCGAGATCGAGGCGGTCGCGCCCGTCGAGCGGCACGTCGTCAAGGCCCGGCGCGATCGACCACGTGCGCGGGTTGCGGGCCGTCGCGTCGGGCAGCACGCGCACCCGCACGATGTCGTCCTCGAGCACGAAGATCTCGACGGTCGCGCCCACCTCGGACGCGAGCAGCACACGGTTCGCGTGCTGGCCGGCGACGCGGAACACGGGCGGATGAAGGAGCGAAGTCATGAATGCGATTCCTGGTGAGAGCGAAGGTCAGGCGTGCCGGGCGAGCAGGCGTTCCTGCTTCGACTGCCCGCGGATCAGCATCGCGAGCAGCGTGACGCCGATGATGTCGAACAGGCCGAGGCACGCGAACAGCGGCGCATAGCCGATCTTGTCGGCGAGCGCGCCGACCAGCAACGAGAAACCGAGCCCGCCGATCCACGCGGCCATCCCGGCGAAGCCGCTCGCGGTGCCGACTTCCTCGGGATCGAATACGTCGGCCGACAGTGTGTTGACGAGTGCGGAGATCATCTGGTGCGCGAAGCCGCCGACGCAGAACAGCGCGATGGCCGTGTACGGCGACGCGACCAGCCCGATCATCGCGGGCCCGAGCATCAGCACCGCGCCGAGCGCGACGCCGGCCACGCGCGACCACACGAGCGGCAGCTTGAACCGCTTCATGAGGTACGGCGACAGGTAGCCGCCCGCGATACCGCCGAGGTCGGCCGCGAGAAACGGCATCCACGCGAAGATCGCGATCTGCTTGAGCTCCATGTGGCGCTCGGTCGCGAGATACAGCGGAATCCAGAAGCTGAAGGTCTGCCACGCGGGCTCGGCGAAGAAGCGCGGCAGCGCGATGGCCCAGAAGCGCCGCGCGGTGACGACGTCGCGAATGCGGCGCTTCGACACGGGCGGCATCGTCGCCTGGCCGTCGCGGATCAGCGCGCGTTCCTGCGGCGTGATGCGCGGATGGTCCGCGGGCGACCGGTACTGCGCGTACCAGAGCGCGGCCCACACGAAGCCGAGCGCGCCGGTGGCCATGAACGCGGCCTGCCAGCCGAACTGCATCGACAGGAACACGACGAGCGGCGGCGCGATCGCGGCGCCGAGCGACGTCCCCGCGTTGAAATAGCCGACCGCGACCGACTTCTCGCGATCGGGGAACCATTCGGCGACCGCCTTCATCCCGGACGGAATCGCGGCGGCCTCGAACAGCCCGAGAAAGCCGCGCAGGATGCCGAGCGACAGCCAGCCCGACGCGAAGCCGTGCGCGACGCCGACCACCGACCACAGCATCGCGAACAGCGCGAACCCGAGGCGCAGCCCGATCAGGTCGACGATGAAGCCGCACACGGGCTGCATGATCGTGTAGCCGATCTGGAACGCGCCGACGATGTACGAGTACTGCTGCGTCGAGATCGAAAAGACCTGCTTCAGCTCGGGGGCGAGCACCGCGAGGGAGTTCCGTGCGAGGTAGTTGAGGATCGTGCCGAGACATACGAGCACGATGATCCACCAGCGCAACGCCTTGACTGTTTTCACTGCTGTCTCCTGTCAGAGGGGCGGGCGCACGGCGCCCGCCGATCCGTAAGGGCCATCCGCGCGGGATGGCTTGTTCGTTTTATTCGTACGATGTCCGATCTTGATGGGCGCGGGTCACACCGGCTTATATCGAAAATACGGTATTCGAACGAACATTTTGTCGTCATCGAGCTGCGATGTTATCTGACGACTGATCATTTTCGAGCATCCTATGTTCGAATTCGAATCCGGTCAACGTGAAAATGCATTCGAACGAACTTGCTCGGGGTTTTCCCGATGAGCGTGGCAACGCGGCGTGTGTTGCCACGCACGGCGATCACGCGCCAAGGGCCGTGCGGCGGGGCTGTGCGAGCGTCGAATGAGCGAAAGGCGCGCGACGGGGCGTGACAACCGTGATGAAAATTTATTTCTTTTCGAGATTGGAGTTGTGTAAATTCATTTTCATCATCCTTGCAACAACCCTTCGCATGACGCCTCTCGTTCCGCCCGACGCCAGTCACGACGAACCCGCAATCGCCGAGCGGATCGCGTCGGCGATGCCGTTGATGACGCCGATCCACCGCCGCATGGGCGAGTTCGTGCTCGCGAATCCGTTTCGCGCGGCGACGATGCGCATCGACGAACTTGCGCAGGCCGTGAATGCGTCGATCGCGACCGCGAACCGCTTCGCGAAGGCGCTCGGCTTCGACGGCTATCCGGCGATGCGCGCGGCGCTCGTGCGCGGCTTCGAGGCGACGCTCGGGCCGGTCGAGCGGCTGCGTTCCGCGCAGGAGCAGGAGCCCGGCGTACGCGGGGCTGCGTGGATCGACGCGGTATTCGATCAGGCCGTCGCGAACATCGAGAACACGCGTGCGCAACTGGACGCAGCCGATGTCGAAGCCGCGGTCGAGGCGATCGTCGGCGCGCGGCGCGTGCTGATCCTCGGCGCGGGGTCGAGCGCGTTTCTCACCGGGCTGATGGAGCACGGGCTGTCCGTCTGCCATGACAACGTGCAGTCGCTCGCGTTGCTCGGCGGCCCGTCGCACGCGGCGCGGCGGCTGTATACGGCCGACTCGCGCGATCTCGTGATCGCGCTCGCGTTTCCGCGCTACGTGAAGGACACCATCGAGCTGGCGCGTCGCGCGGCGGCGCGCGGGGCGCGCGTGCTGGGCATCTCCGACGGCCCGCAATCGCCGCTCGCACCGATCGCGTCGCTGAACCTGTACGTCAGGGCCGAGCGGCGCTTCGCGGCGACGTCGGAAGCGGCCGTGCTCGCGATGATCGAGGCACTGATCGACGCGGTCGCACTGCGCACGCACCGGTCCGCGAAATCCGCGGCCGAGATGACCGAATTCCTGCTGCCGTGGCTCGTCCAGCCGCAAGCGACGCTGCCGGCCGCCAACCCTTCCACTCACCGTCCGAAAAAAACATGACTTCACCCGCGATCGTTGCGATTCACGGCGGCGCAGGCACGATCCTGCGCGAGGCGATGGATTCCGACACCGAACGTCAGTACCGTGCCGAACTGACCGCCATCCTGACGGCCGCGCAGCAGGTGCTGGCCGATGGCGGCAGCGCGCTCGACGCCGTCACCGTCGCGGTGCGGATGCTCGAGGATTGTCCGCTGTTCAACGCCGGACGCGGCGCCGTCTATACGGCCGAGGGCAAGCACGAACTCGACGCGGCGGTGATGGATGGCGCGACGCTCGGCGCCGGCGCGATCTGCTGCGCGACGCGCGTGCGCAATCCGGTATTGGCCGCGCGGCGCGTGATGGAAGCCAGCGAGCACGTGCTGTTCGCCGGTGAGGGCGCCGATGCGTTCGCAGCCGCGCAGGGGCTCGAACTCGCGGAACCGGGCTACTTCGACACCGAGGCGCGTCACGCGCAGTGGGTCAAGGCGCGCGCAGCGGCCGGTGTGATGCTCGACCACGACGCGGCGACGTTCTCGTTCGGCAAATCGCAGCAGCAGCAACCGGCCGAACCGCTCGATCCGGACCGCAAGCACGGCACGGTCGGCGCGGTCGCGTGCGACCAGCACGGTCACATCGCGGCGGCGACGTCGACGGGCGGCATCACGAACAAGCAGCCGGGGCGTGTCGGCGATTCGCCGATCGTCGGCGCGGGCTGCTATGCGGACGACGCAACCTGCGCGGTATCCGCGACGGGCACCGGCGAGATGTTCATCCGGCTCGCGACCGCCCATGACGTGGCTGCGCAGATCGCGTATCGCGGCGCGTCGCTCGCCGATGCCGCGCACGACGTCGTGATGAACAAGCTGCCGCGCCTCGCGGGCCGCGGCGGGATCATCGCGGTCGACGCGCAGGGCAACGTCGCGATGCCGTTCAACACCGAAGGGATGTACCGCGGTTATGCGCGCGTCGGTGAAGCGCCGGTGGTCGGCATCTATCGCGACGACGACACGGCCTGAAACCGCACCGCACGAGGAGGAGATCCACGATGACTTCGAGCCGTAACCCGTCCGGCCTGGTGCTGCCCGAGCAGCGCGTGGTGGCCGTCGACGACCTGTCGGTCACGTTCCGCCGCGAAGGCGCGACGTTCGACGCGGTGCGCAACGTGTCGTTTCACGTCGACCGCGGCGAGACGCTCGCGATCGTCGGCGAATCGGGCTCGGGCAAGTCGGTCACGTCGCTCGCACTGATGCGGCTCGTCGAGCACGGCGGCGGCGCGATCACGAGCGGCCGGATCGCGTTCCGCCGGCGCGGCGGTGCGATTGTCGATCTCGCGCAGGCCAGCGGCGCGACGATGCGCGGCATTCGCGGCGCGGATATCGCGATGATCTTCCAGGAGCCGATGACGTCGCTGAACCCGGTGTTCACGGTCGGCGACCAGATCAGCGAGGCGATCGCGCTGCATCAGTCGAAAAGCCCGTCGGAAGCGCGCGCGGAAACGCTGCGGCTGCTCGAACTCGTGCGCATTCCGGAAGCGCGCCGCGTGTTCGCGCGCTATCCGCACCAGCTGTCGGGCGGGATGCGGCAGCGCGTGATGATCGCGATGGCGCTGTCGTGCCGGCCGTCGCTGCTGATCGCCGACGAGCCGACCACCGCGCTCGACGTGACGATCCAGGCGCAGATCCTGCAACTGGTGCGCGGGCTGCAGGACGAAATGAACATGGGCGTGATCTTCATCACGCACGATATGGGCGTGGTGGCGGAAGTGGCCGACCGCGTGCTCGTGATGTATCGCGGCGAGAAGGTCGAGGAGGGCGAATCGGATCGCATCTTCGCGGCGCCCGAGCATCGCTACACGCGCGCGCTGCTCGCGGCCGTGCCGAAACTCGGCTCGATGCAGGGCACCGATGCGCCCGAGAAATTCCCGCTGCTGAAGGTGGAGGGCACGAGCTCAGCAGCACAGGCGCCCGCCCGCGCCGCGAACGACGATGCGCAGCCGTCCGTCGATCACGCCGCGTCGCCGATCCTGCGCGTGCGCGATCTCGTGACGCGCTTCCCGGTGAAGAGCGGCGTGTTCGGCCGCGTGTCGCAATACGTGCATGCGGTCGAGCGCGTGAGCTTCGAGCTGCGCGCGGGCGAGACGCTCGCGCTGGTCGGCGAATCGGGCTGCGGCAAGTCGACCACCGGCCGCTCGCTGTTGCGCCTCGTCGAATCGCAGAGCGGCTCGATCGAATTCGACGGCCGCGACATCAGCGCGATGAAGGGCCATGACCTGCAGGCGCTGCGTCGCAACATCCAGTTCATCTTCCAGGATCCATTCGCGTCGCTGAACCCGCGCCTGACCGTCGGCTTCTCGATCATGGAGCCGCTGCTCGTGCACGGCGTCGCGAGCGGTGCCGAGGCGCAGGCGCGCGTCGACTGGCTGCTCGACAAGGTCGGCCTGCCGCCCGAGGCCGCACGCCGCTATCCGCACGAATTCTCTGGCGGCCAGCGCCAGCGGATCGCGATCGCGCGCGCGCTCGCGCTGAACCCGAAGGTCGTGATCGCGGACGAATCGGTGTCGGCGCTCGACGTGTCGGTGCAGGCGCAGATCGTCAACCTGATGCTCGACCTGCAGCGCGAGCTCGGCGTCGCGTACCTGTTCATCTCGCACGACATGGCGGTGGTCGAGCGCATCAGCCATCGCGTCGCGGTGATGTATCTCGGCCAGATCGTCGAGATCGGTCCGCGCCGCGCGGTGTTCGAGGCGCCGCAGCATCCGTACACGAAGAAGCTGATGAGCGCGGTGCCGGTGGCCGATCCGGCACGCCGGCATGCGCCGCGCCAGCTGGCGGCGGACGAGATTCCGAGCCCGATCCGCGCGGTCGGCGACGAGCCCGCCGTCGCGCCGCTCGTGGCGGTCGGCCCCGATCATTACGTCGCGACGCATCGCGTCGGCGGCGCGTATTGAAGAAATGCATCGCCACGGCGATGCGCGAGCGTGCAGGAAGTCGAAACCGAAACGCCCGTGAGGCGTCACCGATTCACCGAAAGGAGCCCAGCAAAATGACCAAGCAGCATCCGTTCCCGATGTTTCGTCCGCGCGCGTGTTTCATCGCGCTTGCCGGCGCGTTCGCGCTGTCGGCCGCGGTGCCCGCGTTCGCGCAGCAGACCGCGGTGATGGCGGTGGATTCGACGTTCACGACGATGGACCCGTACGACGCGAACGACACGGTGTCGCAGGCCGTCGTCAAGTCGTTCTACCAGGGGCTGTTCGGCTTCGACAAGGACATGAAGCTCGTCAACGTGCTGGCGACCAGCTACGAAGCGAGCCCTGATGCGAAGACGTACACGATCAAGCTGCGCCAGGGCGTGAAGTTCCACGACGGTACCGATTTCAACGCGGCGGCCGTGAAGGCGAACTTCGACCGCGTGACCGATCCCGCGAACCACCTGAAGCGCTACAACATGTTCCGCGTGATCGAGAAGACCGAAGCGGTCGATCCGTACACGGTGAAGATCACGCTGCGCGAGCCGTTCTCGGCGCTGATCAACACGCTCGCGCACCCGTCGGCCGTGATGATTTCGCCGGCCGCGCTGAAGAAGTGGGGGCGCGACATCGCGCTGCATCCGGTCGGCACGGGCCCGTTCGAGTTCGTCGAATGGAAGCAGACCGACGACCTGAAGGTGAAGAAGTTCGCCGGCTACTGGAAGAAGGGCTATCCGAAGATCGACGCGATCGACTGGAAGCCGGTGGTCGACAACAACACGCGTGCGGCGCTGATCAAGACCGGTGAGGCCGATTTCGCGTTCCGCATCCCGTTCGAGCAGGCGACCGACCTGAAGGGCAACCCGAAGGTCGACATCGTGGAGCGGCCGTCGATCGTGCAGCGCTACGTGTCGCTGAACATGCTGCAGAAGCCGTTCGACAACCCGAAGGTGCGCCAGGCGCTGAACTACGCGGTGAACAAGGAAGCGCTCGCGAAGGTCGCGTTCTCCGGCTTCGCGACGCCGTCCACCGGCGTGGTGCCGCAGGGTGTCGACTACGCGACGAAGCTGGGCCCGTGGCCGTACGACCCGGCGAAGGCGCGCGCGCTGCTGAAGGAAGCCGGCTATCCGAACGGCTTCGAGACGACGTTGTGGTCCGCGTATAACAACTCGACGTCGCAGAAGGCGATCCAGTTCGTGCAGCAGCAGCTCGCGCAGGTCGGCGTGAAGGTGCAGGTGCAGGCGCTGGAAGCCGGCGAGCGCGTCGCGAAGGTCGAGAGCGCGCCGGATCCGGCGAAGGCGCCGGTGCGGATGTACTACATTGGCTGGTCGTCGTCGACGGGTGAAGCGAACTGGGCGATCACGCCGCTGCTCGCCGGCGCGTCGGCGCCGCCGAAGCTCGTCAACACCGCGTACTACAAGAACGACACGGTCGACGGCGACCTGACGAAGGCGCTCGAGACGGTCGATCGCGCGAAGAAGGCCGACCTCTACGCCGATGCGCAGAAGCAGATCTGGACCGATGCCCCGTGGATCTTCCTCGTGCAGGAGAAGATCGTGTATGCGCGCAGCAAGCGGTTGCAGGGTGCGTACGTGATGCCGGACGGCTCGTTCAACTTCGACGAAATCTCGCTGAAATGACAGTGGTGATGACGGCGGCTCGCCCGCCACGCGGTGCCGGCGGCGCAAGCCGCCGGTACGCTGATTCGATCGGTGCCCCATGCTGAATTTTCTCGTCAAACGCCTGTTCGGCCTGCTGCCCACGCTCGCGATCGTCGCGGTGCTGGTGTTCCTGTTCGTGCACCTGCTGCCCGGCGACCCGGCGCGGCTCGCGGCCGGCCCCGAAGCCGACGATGCGACGGTCGCGCTCGTGCGTGCCGATCTCGGGCTCGACAAGCCGATGCCCACCCAGTTCGCGAACTTCTTCGTGAAGATCGCGCACGGCGATTTCGGCGTATCGACGCGCAGCAAGCGGCCGGTGTCGACCGAGATCGGCGAGCGCTTCATGCCGACGCTGCTGCTGACGCTCGTCAGCATGGTGTGGGCGACGGCGTTCGGGATGGCGATCGGGATCGCGTCGGCCGTATGGCGTAATCGCTGGCCCGACCGACTCGGAATGACGCTCGCGGTGTCGGGCATCTCGTTTCCCGCGTTCGCGCTCGGCATGCTGCTGATGGAAGTCTTCTCGGTGAAGCTCGGCTGGCTGCCGGTCGTGCCGGACGGTTCGTGGAAGAGCTACGTGCTGCCGTCGCTGACGCTCGGCGCCGCGGTCGCGGCCGTGATGGCGCGCTTCACGCGCGCGTCGTTCGTCGAGGTGCTGAACGAGGATTTCGTGCGCACCGCGCGCGCGAAGGGCGTGCACGAGCCGATGGTCGTGCTCAAGCACTGCCTGCGCAACGCGATGATCCCGGTGGTCACGATGATGGGGCTGCAGTTCGGCTTCCTGCTCGGCGGCTCGATCGTCGTCGAGGTCGTGTTCAACTGGCCGGGACTCGGGCGCCTGCTCGTCGATGCGGTGACGATGCGCGACTACCCCGTGATCCAGGCGATCGTGCTGCTGTTTTCGCTCGAGTTCATCCTGATCAACCTGACCGTCGACGTGCTGTACGCGGTCATCAACCCGACCATCCGGTTCAAGTGAGAGTGAGGCCTGCATGAACGCGACTGTCCAGCCCGCGGCGCCGGCCGCATCGAGCGCGATCCGCACGCCATGGCGCGAATTCTGGCGCAAGTTCCGCAAGCAGACCGTCGCGCTCGTCGCGGGCGGCTTCGCGCTGGCGCTCGTCGTGCTGGCGTTCGTCGGCCCGCACATCGTGCCGTTCGATCCCGAGAACTATTTCGACTACGACGCGTTGAACGCGGGGCCGTCGGTCGTGCACTGGTTCGGCGTCGATTCGCTCGGCCGCGACATCTTCAGCCGGATCATCGCGGGCACGCGCATCTCGCTCGCGGCCGGCTTCTTCTCGGTCGCGCTCGGCGCGGTGATCGGCACGTTCTTCGGGCTGCTCGCCGGCTACTACGAAGGCTGGTGGGACCGCATCACGATGCGCGTGGCCGACGTGCTGTTCGCGTTCCCGGGCATCCTGCTCGCGATCGGCGTGGTCGCGATCCTCGGCAACGGGATGGTCAACGTGATCTGCGCGGTCGCGATCTTCAGCATCCCGGCCTTTGCGCGGCTCGTGCGCGGCAATACGCTGATGCTCAAGCACATGACCTACGTCGAGGCTGCGCGCAGCATCGGCGCGTCCGACTGGACGATCATCATGCGGCACATCCTGCCGGGCACCGTGTCGTCGGTCGTCGTCTACTTCACGATGCGGATCGGCACGTCGATCATCACGGCCGCGAGCCTGTCGTTCCTCGGGCTCGGTGCGCAGCCGCCCACGCCGGAGTGGGGCGCGATGCTCAACGAGGCGCGCGCGGATATGGTGACGGCGCCGCACATCGCGATCTTCCCGAGCCTGGCGATCTTCCTGACCGTGCTCGCGCTCAACCTGCTCGGCGACGGGCTGCGCGACGCGCTCGATCCGAAGCTGGAGCGCCGCTGATGCGCCATGCACCGATGTGGGCGGCGACGCTGCCGGCCGGGCCGCGCGGCACGATCGCCGACGTGCCGGGCGTGACGGTCGGCCATTGCACGCTCGATGCCGGCAACGTGCAGACGGGGGTGACCGTCGTGAAGCCGCATCCGGGCGACGTGTACCGCAGCAAGGTGCCGGCGGGGGCTGCGGTGATCAACGGGTTCGGCAAGAGTGTCGGGCTCGTGCAGGTCGACGAGCTCGGCACGCTCGAGACGCCGATCGCGCTCACCAATACGTTTGGCGTCGGTGCGGTCGCGCAGGCGCAGATCCGCGCGGCGATCGCGGCGAATCCGCGGATCGGCCGCGACTGGTCGACCGTCAACCCGCTCGTGTTCGAGTGCAACGACGGCTATCTGAACGATATCCAGGCGTTCGCGGTTACGGCCGCGCATTACGACGACGCGTGCCGCGCGGCGTCGCGCGACGTCGCACGCGGCGCGGTGGGCGCCGGGCGCGGGATGTCGAGCTTCGACCTGAAGGGCGGGATCGGTTCGGCGTCGCGCGTTGCCGTCGCGGCGGGGCGGCCCTATACGGTCGGCGCGCTCGTGCTCGCGAATTTCGGCCGGCTGCCGATGCTGACGCTCGGCGGCGTGCCGGTCGGGCGCATCGTCGCGCAACGGCGTGCGGCCGAGGCCGCGCATGTGGCGCCGCCGGAGCAAGGATCGATCATCCTGCTGCTGGCTACCGACGCGCCGCTCGACGCGCGGCAATTGTCGCGGCTCGCGCGCCGCGCAGGTGCGGGGCTGGCTCGCACGGGCTCGGTCTACGGGCACGGCAGCGGCGACATCGCGCTCGCATTTTCCACTGCATATACGATCGCGCACGACGCATCGACCATCGCGCTGCCGGCCCTCGTCGCCGACGCGGCGCTCGATCCGCTGTTCATGGCCGCGGCCGAAAGCGTCGAGCATGCGATCGCCGACGCGCTGCTGCAGGCCGTGACGGTGGCCGGGCGCGACGGCCACGTGCGGCAATCGCTGCGCGATGCGGTGCCCGACCTCGATCGCCTGTTCAACGAAGGCCACGAAGGACGTCTTATCCAGTCATGAAGATCCTGATTTCAACCGACATCGAAGGCGTTGCCGGCGTATTCGCCACCGAGCAGACGCGCGCCGGCAATCCGGAATACGAGCGCGCGCGCCGCTGGATGACCGCCGAGGCGAACGCAGCGATCGAAGGCGCGTTCATGGGCGGCGCGCAGGCGGTGTGGGTCAACGATTCGCACGGCGGCTTTCGCAACCTGCTGCCCGACGGGCTCGATGCGCGTGCGCGTGTCGTGCTCGGCAAGCCGCGCACGCTCGGGATGATGGCGGGCCTCGAGCAGCAGCCCGACCTCGTGTTCATGATCGGCTATCACGCGAAATCGCAGACGCGCGGCGTGCTCGCGCACACGATCAACGGTTTTGCGTTCACGCAGGTATGGCTGAACGGCGTCGAACTCGGCGAAGCCGGGCTGTACGGTGCGCTGGCGCGGGAATACGGCGCGCACGTCGCGCTGGCCACGGGCGACGACGTGTTCGCGGCGGAAACGCAGCCGTTGTTTCCGGATGCGCATTTCGAGACGGTCAAGACGGCCGGCGGTGCATCGAGCGGCGATACGCTCACGCCCGCCGCGTCGTGTGCGCGGATCGCAACGGCTGCGCGCGAAGCGGTCGCGCACGCACTGTCGGCAGGCGTGCGCGCCGGCGCTCATCGGCCCGCGCCGGCCGCGTGCACGCTGCGCGTGCAGACGGCGGCGCTGGCCGACCTGTTCTGCGTGCTGCCGCAGCTGGAGCGTGTCGATGCGGTGACGCTGCGCTTCGACGGGCCTTCGGTCGAGCATGTGGTGCGCACGCTGAACAGCTTGTCGGCGATGTCGTTCATGCTGCGGTGATGCGCATGACCGCCGTGCTGCTTGCGCGCCGCGCGTCGTCAGGCGCTGCCGCCGGGGTTCGCCGTCACGGCGAGCAGGAACGCTTCCATCGCCGCGACCAGCGCGAGCGGCGTCTCGTTCATCGGGTAGTGGCCCGCATTGCGCAGCACGTCGACGGTGGCGAGCGGGTAACGCCGCAGGTAGGTGCGGGCCATCAGTGCCGCGTCGAACGCCGGATCGTGCTCGCCGATCAGCACTTTTACCGGATGGATGCCGGCGATCTCGTCGCCGAAATCCGTATCGGCCCACGCGCGGAAGTACGCGCCGAACGCCCGCGACGAAGAACGGGCTGCCGAATACGCGGCTTTCCACTCGATCCAGGCGGCGGGCAGCCGGCCGCCGGTGCTGCGATCGATGATGGACCGGCGATCGGCGACGTGGTCGGCGGCACGTTCGAATAGCGCACGTTTTTCCGCGTCGAACGGCAGGCCGCCGCACGGCACGGGCGTGATCGGCACCAGCGCGCGCACGCGCTCGGGCGCGATGACGGCGACTCGCTCGGCCGCCATCGCACCCATCGAATGGCCGACGATGCTGAAGGTCGCGAAATTGAGCGTGTCGGCCAGCGCGAGCGCGTCGGCGGCGATCTCGTCGATCGTGAAGTGGCCCGCCGCGTCGCGCATGCGGCCGTAACCGCGGTAGTCCATGAACACGTAGCTGAAGTGCTCGCGCGACAGCCACGCTTCGACGGGTTCGAACGCGTGGGCGTCGCCGAACCAGCCGGGCAGTACAAGAACAGGGTGGGGGCCGTCCCCCACGCGATGAAACGTATTCGGCATGTCCGCTCCGATGCAGTGGTAATCCGGCCGATCAGGCCGACGGGTCTTGCGGCCGTCAGGTCGCGCAAGCGTGGAGCGGATCGTAGATCGCGCGAAGGAGACCCGCCTTCGATATCGGGTCATTGATGATGGAATTCGGGCCGTGAGAAATACGCTGCTAGATCCCTACGAAAACATTCCGCGAAGCGTGGTCGTGACTGCAAACGACTATGCGGCGGGCACGACGTTTCCGGAACACGCGCATGGGCGCGGGCAATTCGCGTTCGCGTCGCGCGGCACGATCAGCGTGTCGACGCCGCACGGCCGCTGGCTGGTGCCGCCGCAGCGCGCGTGCTGGGTGCCGGCCGGCGTGCGGCACGAAATGACGATGACCGGGCCGGTCACGATGCTCAACACGTTCGTGTCCGGCGACGCCGCGCAGGAGGCGGGCCTGCCCGAGCAGTGCGGCGTGTATGGCGTATCGGCGCTGCTGCGGCAACTGATCGACGATGCGATCGACCTGCCGGCCCTGTACGACGTCGACGGGCGCGCGGGCAAGCTGATGGCGCTGCTGGTTGCGGAAATCGCGACGATGCCGCGCCTGTCGCTGCATGCGCCGCTGCCAGCCGACGCACGGCTGGCGAAGGTGTGCCGGCACCTGCTCGCGTCGCCGTCGATCGCGGCCGATCTCGACCAGGTGGCCGCGGACGCGGGCTTGAGCCGCCGCACGTTCACGCGGCAGTTCCGCGCGCAGACGGGCGTGAGTTTTGCCGTATGGCGCCAGCAGGTGTGCATGCTCGCGGCAATCGCGTGCCTGAGCGACGGGCAGCCGGTGACGCGGGTCGCCCTCGATCTCGGCTATGCGAGCGCCAGCGCGTTCACGTCGGCCTTTCGCCGCATTCTGGGCGATACGCCGAGCCGCTATCTGGAGATTCGGCGCTAACCGGAAGGAAGCGGCGCACGGCACGCCGGTGTGCCGGTTGCCGCCAAAAAATACGCGCCTGCCAACTTCGGTCAGACGCGCTTAAAGGCACTCGGTCAGAAAAAATGCGCGACCAGCCTGCCGGACGGTGTCGCGCATGACGTGCGTGATTGTTTCCTGTTTCGATTCAATCTCATTGAAGCGTTGCGGATAGTGAAGAATACGCCGCGTAACGCGCAAACGATATCGTGTCGGACGAACGACTTGTGTGCTGTCGCAGCATGCGTTTCAATCGCGCGCCCGATGCGGGCGCGGAAGTCCCGTGGCAAGGCCGTCGGCACCCGCGACGCGGCTGGATGCACTGCAGCATCGAATGATGACGGCGGACCATGAAAAACGCCGCGTGGCGCGATGCCTGTCGGTATCGCGCCACGCGGCGGTGCGGTAGCGGGCGAAGCCGGCGTGCGCCGGCACGCGCGTCACACGTCGAAGAACACGGTTTCGTCCGGCCCCTGCATGCGGATGTCGAAGCGGTAGACCACCGGGCGGCCCGGCTGCGCGTCGCGTTTCGCGACGAGCGTCGCGCGGCGCTCGGCCGGCACGGCATTCAGCACGGGGTCGGCTGCGTTCGCGGCGGCTTCGTCGTCGAAGTACACGCGCGTGAACGCGTGGGTGAGGATCCCGCGCATCATCACGGTTACGTTGATGTGAGGCGCTTCGCCGGTGGCGATGCGGCCCGGCTTCACCGTCTCGACGACGAAGCGCTGCTGCGCATCGGTGCCGGTGCCGACCCGCGCGAAGCCCGTGAAGCCGGATTTCGCGATGTCGTCGCGCGACGCGGGGTAGCGGCCCGCGCCGTCCACCTGCGTGAATTCGAGCACCGCGTCGCCGACGACGTTGCCGTCACCGTCGAACACCTGGCCGACCAGCAGCACGTGCTCGCCTTCGGCGTGTGCTGCGGCGATCGTCGGCGTGAACAGGCTCTTCAGGTCGTAGTCGTATTGCTGCGGGCACAGGCCGTACGCGAAATACGGCCCGACCGTCTGCGAAGGGGTTTGCTTCAGCGTCGTCATGGTTCAGCGCTCCATCGGGGTAGCGTCGCGGCCGCGCAGCACGATGTCGAATTCGTAGCCGAGCGCATAGCCTTCTTCGGTGATGTCCATCGAGAAGCGCGAGATCAGGCGATCGCGCGCGGCCTCGGGCGTGCCCTGGAAGATCGGGTCGTACGCGAGCAGCGGGTCGCCGGGGAAGTACATCTGCGTGACGAGACGCGAGCCGAAGTAATCGCCGAACAGCGAGAAGTGGATGTGATTCGGGCGCCACGCATTCGGATGGTTGCCCCACGGGTATGCGCCGGGCTTGATCGTCAGGAAGCGGTAGCGGCCTTCGTCGTCGGTCAGGCAACGACCGGCGCCGAGGAAGTTGGGGTCGAGCGGTGCGTCGTGCTGGTCGACCTTGTGCACGTAACGGCCGGCTGCGTTCGCCTGCCACACTTCGACGAGCGTGTTGCGCACGGGCTTGCCGCCTTCGTCGAGCACGCGGCCCGTGACGACCATGCGTTCGCCGAGCGGCTCGCCGTTCTTCACGGCGTTCTTCGTCAGGTCGTGGTCGAGTGCGCCGAGATCTTCGGCGCCGTAGACGGGCGCGTACTGGTCGCGGAGCTTCTCCTTCAGCGGGATCAGCGGGCGCGTCGGGCCGCGCTTCACGGACGAACGGTACTCGGGATGGACATAGGCCGGATGCGACGGCCAGTCGCGCGGCGTGAGGATCGCGGGGGAATCCATCGGGCGTCTCCTGTCAGGTATTTCGCGAAGTGGATGGCACGACTTTAGCCAATCCGGAAAGTTATGCAAAATGACCTTTTTTCGCGAATCGCATAACCGTTCGTTATGTTCGACGCACCAATGAAAATTCCGCCGGACAGGATGCCTGTCCGGCGGAAAAAGCGATCGGGCTTCGCGTCGTCGGTGACGACCCCGTGCACGGCCCTCCAGCCAGCCCGTCGCTGCTTTTTGTGTTGTCGTTCTTGTTGTTATCCGGTCTCCCTGAGCGCCTGTTATGACTGGCGGCCGGGATCGAACACGATCCCGTCGAATTCGAGTGACAGCGTGCCGCTGCGCAGCAGTGCGGCCGGCGTCGCATCCCGGTCGGCCCCGAGCACGTCGCTCACGTAGCGCGCGCAGAACCCGCGCCGCGTCCGCAGGTTGAAACGGTTGCCGAGCAGCGCGTCGATCCGTTGCTCGGCGGTTGCGTGCACCTGGCGCTGCGCATCGGCGGTCGGCGCCGCGACGCGACGGGCCAGCGCGATGCGTCCGCCGTCGGTCCTGGCGACGAAGCGCGATAGCGGCGTGAGCTTCGTCCACGCAAACGCCGATTCGGCGATCACGGGCTCGTCGCCCGACGTGTCGACGACGATGCCGAAGCGATTGGCCCACGCGCCCGTCGAGCCCGTCGCACCTGACGCGTCGCGCGGCGCATTCGCCGGCACGCGGATGAACACGAGATCCCCCACGTGCGCGCTGGCGGCCAGCGTGCGGACCGTGGCGAGCGGCATCGTGCGATCCGTGTCGCGGGCCTCGCGCGGGGCGGTGTGATGCGATTCGTAGGCAGCGGTTTCGGTTCGGGTGGTCATGTCGGCTCCGTCGTTCAGTGACAGTACGGAGCGGATTATGCAGACAAGTATCCGAAAGTGTTCCTCTGCGTGTGTGGGTAGCCTAATATCTGACCGTGAGCATCATTTTTCGATACCAGAATGACCGAAACCGCCCAACTCATCGACATGCTGAAGCGCCAGTTGAAGGCGCAGGGCATGACCTACCGCGACGTCGCGCGTGCGCTCGACGTTTCCGAGACCAGCGTGAAGCGGCTGTTCGCCAGCGGCCGTTTCACGCTGGAGCGCGTCGTGGAGATCTCTCAGCTGCTCGGCTACACGCTGGCCGAACTCGTGCAGGAGGCGTCCGCGTCGGCGCCGAGGCTGCGCGTGCTGACCGAGCAGCAGGAGGCGCTGCTCGTGTCCGACGACAAGTTGCTGCTCGTCGCCGTCTGCGCGATCAACTACTGGACCGTGGAGGACATCGTGTCGGCCTATCAGGTGACGAAGGCCGAGTGCGTGAAATACCTGCTGATGCTGGACCGGATGAACGTCGTCGCGCTGTTGCCGGGCGACCGGATTCGCGTGCGGGTCGCGCGCGATTTCGACTGGCTGCCGGGCGGGCCGATCCGCCGTTACTTCCATGCGCACGCGCTCGGCGATTTCCTCGACAGCCGCTTCGACGGGGAAGGCGAGACGATGACGTTCTCGCAAGGGATGCTCACGGAGGCTGCCTCCGCGGAGCTCGAACTGGAGTTGCGGCGGCTGCGCAGCAAGGCGGCCGCGCTGCATGCGGAATCGTCGTCCGCGCCACTCGCGCAGAAGCGCGGCACCAGCTTGCTGATCGCGAAGCGGATGTGGGAGCCGGCCGGTTTCCAGGCACTGCGGCGCAACGCGTGAGGCATCGTCGAGTGCTTGGGGCTATCCGGAAAGTTATGCAAAATGGCATTTCATCGTCAATCGCATAACCACCCGTTATGAATAACCGTATCGCCGACGGCCGCGTCAAGTTCCGGCACCTGCAGTGCTTTCTCGCGGTCGCCCAACTGGGCGGCGTGCAGAAGGCAGCCGAAAGCCTGTCGATCACGCAGCCAGCCGTGTCGAAAACGATCGCCGAACTGGAGGCGATCCTCGGCGTGAAGCTGTTCGAGCGCGGCCGGCAGGGCGCGCAGCCGACCCGCGAGGCGCAACTGTTCATGCCGCACGCGAACGCGTGCGTGCTGGCGTTGCGGCAAGGTGTCGGGCTGCTTGCACGCGAGGGCGGCGCCGCCGCGGCGACGCTGGAAATCGGCATGCTGCCGACCGTCGCGGCATCGCTCGCGCCCGCGTTGATGAAGGCGCTTGCCGAGCGCTGGCCGCGCGTCGTCGTGCGGATCGCGACGGCCGCGAACGCCGATCTGCTCGAGCGCCTGAAGTCCGGCGCGATCGAGTGCGCGATCGGGCGGCTGTCGGAGCCGGAGCGGATGATCGGGCTCGCGTTCGAGCAGTTGTACAACGAGCCGCTCGTTGCCGTCGTGCGCGCCGGGCACCCGTTGCTCTCGAATGCGGCGCCGGCGGCCGAGCTTGCGCGCTATCCGGTCGTGTTGCCGCCGTTCGGCACGCTGATCCGCCAGTCGGCCGAGCAGTTGCTCGGCGCTTGCGGCGTGCCGCCGCTGGATTCGTTCATCGAGGTGTTGTCGATATCGGTCGCGCGTGCGCTGGCGCTCGAAAACGACGCGGTCTGGTTCGTGCCGCTCTATGCGGCCGAATATGACCTGTCGGCCGGGGTGCTGGCACGCCTGCCGCTGCCGTCGGCAGGCACCGACGAGCCGGTCGGGCTGGTGCTGCGCACCGATGCGCAGCCGTCGCCGGTCGCGCGGACGCTGATCGATGCCGTGCGCGACATCGCGCGGTCGCGGTTCGGCGAGACGGGTGAGCACGGGACGCCACGCGCGGCGCGCAAGCCGGCTCGTCGCGACGATTGAGCCGGCGGACCGCCCCCCGTTCCCGGCTGCCCGATTGGCCATCCGGTCAGTAGCGCGCCGCGGGGTGCTTGGCATATCGTACCTATTTTGGTACGATTGGTGTCAAGACGATGACGAGACAGCAGATCCAGGTCACGCTCGGCGTGCGGTTCTTCCAGACGGCTCGTGGCAACGAGCCGGTGCGCGAATGGCTGAAGGCGCTTGGGCAAGCGGAGCGAAGGGCGATCGGCGAAGAGATCAAGACCGTTCAACTCGGCTGGCCGCTCGGCATGCCGCTGGTCCGGAAGATGGCGCAGGATCTGTGGGAGATCCGCGTGATGCTGCCGGGGCGGAGCGCCCGCGTGCTGTTTACGGTCGTCGGCGACACGATGGTCCTGCTGCACGGCTTCTTCAAGCAGTCGCGGGCCACGCCGTCGGACGATCTCGATGTCACCGTCGCGCGCCTGAAAGCGCTGATGCGCGCCATCTGAATTCCCCGGTTGCGCCGGAGCGCACCGTCTTCGACGGTCAGGCCACCGGCAACGCCATGCACTGGAGTACCCATGACGACCTCGAACAATCCGCATATCGGCAGCGATTTCGATACCTTCCTCGAGGAGGACGGCAATCTCGAAGCGGCCACCGCCACCGCGATCAAGCGCGTGATCGCCTGGCAGATCGGGCAGGAAATGAAGGCGCAGCACATCACGAAAACCGCGATGGCCGCGCGGATGAAAACCAGCCGCGCCGCGCTCAACCGCCTGCTCGACGAAACCGACACGAGCCTCACGCTGGCGACGCTCGCGAGCGCGGCCGCCGCGCTCGGCAAACGGCTCAGCTTCGAGCTGCTACCCGCCTGACGGCCGCGAAGAATCGGCACATGACCGCGGCTGCGCCCCAACGGGTGATCGGCACGGCGGAGTGGCTGGCGGAGTGGCCGGCAATCCGGCCAGCGATTCGGTGATGATCAGCCCGCGCGTCGCCGCAAGCAGGCGAGTGCCGGCCGGCGCGCAGTTGCCGGGTCACTGGCGCGGGCCGGCCGCCTGCAGATAGAGCAGCGCACCGCCCGCGAGCATCAGCGGGCACAGGATGTACCAGCCGGTCGTCAGGAACAGCCCGGCCACCGCGACCAGCGAAATCCATGCACAACGGTGTGCGATGCCGCCGCGCGGCAGCAGTTTCAGCGCGGCGGCCGCGCCGAGTCCGTACACCATCACGAAGCACCCGGACGTGACGAGTACGAGCGGCTTCGGCCCGACGTCCGACAGCGTCGTCGCAGCCAGTGCGACTACTGCGAGCAGGGCGATCACGCCAAGGCTGCGGCGCGGCACGCCGCCGACCTGGCTGCCTTGCGCGAGCCACGCGGGCAATGCGCCGTCGCGCCCGAGCGCTGCGCCGAGTTTGGCCGCACCCGCGAAATACGCATTCATCGTGCCGAGCGTGAGCAGCAGCGCGGCCGCGGCGGCCAGCACCTGCGCATGGCCGCCGATGCCGCCCGCGATCAGTTCGGCGAGCGGCGCACCCGATCCGCCCGCGGACGGCCCGAGCACCGTCACGCTCGCGGCAGCAACCGACAGATACAGAAACCCGACCACCACGACCGCGATTCCGGCCGAGCGCGGCATGTCGTGCGCGGGCCGACGGAATTCAGCCGCGAGGTGCGTGATCGCTTCCCAGCCGGCGAAACTCCACACGAGCAGCGCGGCAGCCTGGCCGACCGCGAGCCAGCCATGCGGTGCGAACGGATGCAGGTTCGCGGTGCGCGCGTGCGGCGCGGAGGCGAGCACCGCGGCGAGCAGCAGCGTGACGAGGAGTGCCGACAGCACGAGCTGCATGCGGCCCGAAACGGTGACGCCGAATGCATTCGCGGCCGACACCGTTGCGATCAGTGCGGCAGCGGTGACGACGACGGTCGTGTGCCCGCCGCCCGTGACGGCCGCGACGTATGCGCCGCCGAACATGGCGGCAGCCGGTGCGCCGGCCGGTACCGCGAAGTAGAAACACCATCCGACGATCGCCGCAGCTTTCGGCCCGAATGCGCGCCGCGCGTAGGTCGATACGCCGCCTGCATCGGGATAGCGCGCCCCGAGTGCGGCGAAGGTGGCCGCGAGCGGTCCGGACAGCACGACCAGCGCGGCCCATGCGAGCAGCGAGGCCGGGCCCGCGACCTCGGCGGCCAGTGCGGGCAGCGCAATCACGCCGGTGCCGAGCACGGCGCCGATATAGAGCGCGGCGCCCTGGAAAATGGTCAGCGAGCCCGCGTGATGAGCGGCGGGTGATTCGACATGCGAGGGCATGGACAGCAGTCTCCGGAAGGCTTGTTGTGTTCGAGCGCGGGCGCCCGCGTGGAAAATCGTTCGATGCTACCCGAACGACGGCGGCCGCGCGGCCCGGCGATCAGTAGTCCGTGCGGTGTCGCGTGTCAGCCGATGTCAGCAGTGGCGTGCGAGCCGCAGGCGGGCGTCCTCGCGCGCGGTGGGCGACAGCTCGGGTGCGTAGTGGAACGTTCCCGAAACCAGCGAGGCGACGGGCACGCCGTCGCGGAACAGCACGCGATTGCCGGCCAGCGCCGGCACCTTGTCGCCGGGCAGCAGCGTGCCGGCAAGATTCAGCGGATCGGCGCCCGTCACGCACACGTACTGTCCGTCGCCCGGTTGCCGCCGCATTTCGCGCAGGATCGGAATCGCTTCGGGCAGCGCGAACTGTTCGCCCGCGAGCCCGGCGACGAAGCGTCCGCCGCGAATCTCGCCGCGCGCTTCGAGGCGCTGCAGGACCCGCACGAGTTCGCGCCAGCTCGGCAGCCAGTCGGCTTCGCGTTCGAGCAGCCGCCAGAACACGACACCGTAGCGGCGCAGCAGCGTCCACGCGATGTGCTCGAGCGCGTCGGGGTCGGTCGCGGCCTGGCTGCGTTTCGGCGCGGGCGCATCGTCCGATGGCGCGTGACGTTGCACGAGTGCCCAGCGGCCCGCGTCGTCCATCCCGCCGATCAGCGCGCCGCCGCGCCGGGTGCGTGGCGCATAGGTCGCGCTGCGCTTGACGGCGGGCTTCAACAGCGCACGCAGGCCCGCGTAGCTGTCCGCATTCACGAGGCCGGCCGACACGAGTTCGCCGAGCGCCTGTTCGAGTTCGACGGGCAGCATGTGCAGATCGTCGAGCAGCGCATCGAAGAACATCGCGCCATGGGCGGCGAGCGCGTCGCGTACCTGCGTGGCCCGCGCGGACAGCGCCGGTTGCGCATCGGGATCGCGCAGCGCCTGCCATGCGGACAGGTGGCGGCGCGGCAGCAACACGATCGGCGTCGTCTTCACGGGTGTGCCGGCCGCGCGCGCCGGTGCGCCGATGCGTGTCCACACGAGCTTGCCCGAGCGGCACAGCTCGTCGAGCCCGCCTGCCATGTAGTCGGTGAGGCGCGCGGGCAGCAGCGCGTCTTCCCATGCGCTCGAGGCGGCCTCGTAGCCTTCGAGCTGTTCGACCACGGCCGCGAGTGCATCGCGGCCCGTGCCGCGCGTGTCCGGCGTCAGGTGTTGCCAGTGGAACAGGAAGCGCATGAAATCGGCGCGCTCGACCGGTTCGATCTCGCGGCGCAGGCGCTTCACCGTATAGCGATGAATGCGCGCAAGCAGATGGCGTTCGCACCATTCGTCCACCGTCGTGCCCGGTGTGAACCGGCCGCGCATCACATAGCCTTCGCGCTCCAGCGCCGCGAGTGCCGTCGCGATCGACGCAGGCGGCAGCCCGAGCGGTGTCGCGATCGCGTCGAGCGCAAGCGGCCCGAAGCCGGTGAGCCGCGCGCGGATCACGTCGACGAGTGCGGCATCGGCTTCCCACGGCTGCGCGCAGGCGGCGGGCACCTTGAGCGCCGGTGCGATGCGCGCATCGGGGTGCAGTGCACGCACGCACACGAGCCGTTCGACCGGCACCCACAGCGCGGCGTCGCCGGGTGTCACGAGTTTCGTCGCACGGCGGCGTTCGGCGAGTTCCGCGAGCCGGTCGAGCCAGCCTTCGCGTTCGCGTGCTTCGCGATCGGAGATGCACGCGAGCGTGAGCAGCGCGTCGTGCATTTCGTCGGCGTCGCGCACGAGTGGCCACGCTTCGTCGCGCACCGCATCGATCGCGTCGGCGTCGAGTGCGCCGAGATCGTCGGCCGATTCGGGATCGCTCCAGCGGCGCGACTGCACGGCCTGCGTGCGGCGTTCCTCGAGCGGTGCATCGTCGAGGAACGCGTAGGGCTTCGCGTTCAGGATCTCGGCCGCGAGCGGCGACGGCGCGGGCAGGTCGCGCGCGACGAGTTCGATCGCGCCGCTCTCGATCCGGCGCAGCAGCGCGAGCCAGCCGTCGGTATCCATCGCGTCGTGCAGGCAGTCGTCGAGCGTCTGGTCGACGAGCGGATGATGCGGAATCTCGCGCTCGCCGACGATGTTCTCGAGGCACGCGACCTGATCGGGGAACACGGTCGCGAGCAGATCGTCGCTCTTCATCCGCTGCAGTTGCGGCGCGGTGCGCTTGCCGCCGGTGAAGCGCGGCAATGCAAGCGCGGTCGTCGCGTTCCAGCGCCAGCGCACGCCGAACATCGGCGCGTCGAGCAGGGCCTGGACCAGCACGTGCTCGGCGCTCGTCGAACGCAGGTAGCGCCACACCTCGTCGAGCGCGAAGCTGTGCGCGAGCGACAGCGACAGGATGATCGCGTCGTCGGTCGCGGCCGCCTGCAGCTCGAAGTTGAAACTGCGGCAGAAGCGTTTGCGCAGCGCGAGCCCCCAGGCGCGGTTGATGCGGCTGCCGAATGGCGAATGGATCACGAGCTGCGTGCCGCCCGATTCGTCGAAGAATCGCTCCATCACGAGCGTGTCCTGCGTCGGCAGCGCGCCGAGCGCGGCGCGCGTGCGCGCGAGATAGTCGGCAATCTGGTGCGCGGCGTCGGGCGACAGGTGCAGATCGTCGACGAGCCAGCGCAACGCCGGCGCGAGGCGGCTTTCAGCGGTGCCGGGGGCAACGGTGTCGTGCGGCAGGTCGAGCGAGGCATCGGCCTGGATCCCGGCCTTTGACTTCGCATTTGCGCCGGCTTTGGCGTCGGTTCGAGGTGTGGACCTCCCGCCGGTTCCGTCACCGGTGCCTTCGCGGCGCTTGCCATGTGCCGCCAGCCGGTCGCCGTCGGCGAACAGTCCGTCGAGCCGCGCACGCAACCGGCCGACCGCCGCCGACAGCTCGTCGCTGCGCCCCGGCGCCTCGCCGAGCCAGAACGGAATGCTCGGCGACTGGCCTTGCGCGTCCTCGACACGCACGCGGCCCGTTTCCACGCGAATGATCCGGTACGACTGGTTGCCCAGCTGGAACACGTCGCCGGCCAGGCTCTCGATCGCGAAATCCTCGTTGACCGTGCCGACCTGGATGCCCTGCGGTTCGAGGAGCACCGCGTAGTCGGCCATGTCGGGGATCGTGCCGCCCGACGTAGTGGCGGTCATCATCGCGTTGCGGCGCCCGCGCACGGTGCCGCCGACCACGTCGCGATGCAGGTAGGCGCCGCGCACGCCGCGCCGGCTCGTGAAGCCTTCGGCGAGCATCTTCATCACTTCGTCGAAGCGCTCGCGCGTCAGCCGCGCGTACGGCGCTGCGCGCGTGAAACTCGCGTACAGCGCATCTTCCTGCCATTCAGCGCACGCCACTTCGGCGACGATCTGTTGTGCGAGCACGTCGAGCGGCGCTTCGGGAATGCGCAGCGCGTCAAGTTCACCGCGCTGCACGCAATCGAGCAGCGCGGCGCACTCGACAAGTTCGTCGCGCGACAGCGGGAACAGCCGGCCTTTCGGTACGCCGCCGACATGGTGCCCCGAACGGCCGACGCGCTGCAGGAACGGTGCGATCCCGCGCGGCGAACCGACCTGGCAGACGAGATCGACGTCGCCGATGTCGATGCCGAGTTCAAGCGATGCGGTGGCGACGAGCAGTTTCAATTCGCCGCGCTTCAGGCGCTGCTCGGCGTCGAAGCGGTGCTCCTTCGCGAGACTGCCGTGATGCGCGGCGATCGCTTCCTTGCCGAGCCGGTCGGCGAGATGGCGCGCCATGCGCTCGGCGGTGCGCCGCGTGTTGACGAACACCAGCGTCGTGCGATGCGCGGCCGCGAGGCCGGCGATGCGGTCGTACACTTGTTCCCACACGTCGGTTGCCATCACGGGCTCGAGCGGCACGTTCGGCAATTCGAGCGCGAGGTCGCGCTCGCGCGTGTGGCCCGTGTCGACGATCGTGCAGTCGCGAGGCGCGTCAGCCGGGCCGCCGACCAGGAAGCGCGCGACCGCGTCGATCGGCTTTTGCGTGGCCGACAGACCGATACGCGGCAGCGCATGGCCGGCCAGCGCGTCGAGACGTTCGAGCGACAGCGCAAGGTGGCTGCCGCGCTTCGATGACGCGAGCGCATGGATTTCGTCGACGATGACCGAGCGCACGTTCGACAGCATCTGTCGCCCCGACGTGGACGACAACAGCACGTACAACGACTCGGGCGTCGTGACGAGGATGTGCGGCGCGCGCTTGCGCAGCGCCGCACGCTCGGCCTGCGTCGTGTCGCCGGTGCGCACGGCGGTGCGGATCGCCGGCACCGGCAGGCCGAGTTGCGCGAGCGATTCGGCGATGCCGGCAAGCGGCGCATCGAGGTTCACGTGGATGTCGTTCGACAGCGCTTTCAGCGGCGATACGTACACGACGAGCGTCGCGTCGGGCAGCGTGCCGTCGTGCGCCAGCGCATCGCGCACCAGATCGTCGAGCGCGCACAGGAAGGCGGTGAGCGTCTTGCCGGAGCCGGTCGGTGCCGCAACGAGCGTCGATCGGCCGGCCTTGATGTGCGGCCAAGCGAGCGCCTGCGCGCCGGTGGGCGCGGCGAACGTGCGCCGGAACCACGCGGCGACAGCCGGGTGGAACACGTCGAGCGCACGGGCGGCAGGGCGGGTAGCTGTGACGTCCATCGGAGCGTTGAAATGGGGTGCAAGCGCGCGGAGGGCGCGCTTGCGAATCGAATCGTCAGTGTGCCAGACGTCGCGCGTGCGTGCCGGGCAGGTGTGTCGGCGATCCAGATTCAGATGGGGGCGTGCATCGCACTTTCAACGAACGAAAAGTTGCATGCGCGTCGGCATGCCGATCGCGCCTCGAATGGTGACGAATTGCAACTAGACGCGGTGCAGCCAGCCGAGCCACTGTTCGAGCAGCGGCGCCCGCGACCACAACGACTGCGCGAGCCACAGCGTGCCGCCCCATGCGGCGGCCACGACGATCAGGTCGCAATGCCCGCTGTTCCACAGGTTCAGTGAGTGACGCCGCCAGATCCACGGTACGCCGAGCGGATTCGGCCAGTCGGCGAGCAGATGCATGATGCCGCCGCATGCGAAGCCGAACAGCGGCGCGGCCCACAGCGGGTGCGGATGATGGATGAGCCCGTGCCATCCAAGCGCCAGCAGCGCGATCCAGCCGATGCCCCAGTGCGTGACGGTGCGATGCGTGATCCACAAACGGCGCTTGCGGCTCCACCATGCGACTTCGAGCCAGTCGGGCGCGGTGCCGCCCGCGACGCCCGCCGCGAATGCGGCGAACAGACCCGAATGCCACGGGCCGGTTGCGCCGGTTTGCGCGACGAGGACAGCGGCGGCGACACCGGCGGCGAAGCCGGAGGCATGATGCGCATTGTGTGATGCCATAGGAAGCGAGACGAAGAAACGTGAAGCGGTGCGTGCACGAAAAAAATGATGCAACGCGAAAGCGGGGCGCTATCTTCGCAGATCGGTCCGCGCAGCGGGAGGGACGTTCGCAGATTTTTTTGCACGTAACACGTGGTCTTCCACGCAGTTCGCAACTTTCGGTTTTTGTGCGTTGCGTGAGGACGTGTGCCGCGTGTCATTTCGACCGATCCGCGTACCTGTTCGGAAGCCTTTGCATGACCTTGCGCCCATGACGAATACGCTTTCAATGCAAGCCCGTGTTCGACCCTTTTTGTCCCCCTATACTACGAAACCGGATATGACCATCGGCGCGCCGGCGGCCATGAGCGGAACAGGTGCTTTTCCTGGCTGAAGGAGATCCACATGGGGGACATGCAATGACTACGCTGAATCGCTTCAAATCATCCGCTGTCGCGCTCGCGACGGTGGCCGGCATCGGTTTCCTGCCGAACGCGCCCGTCTATGCGAAGGGGCCACAGCCCGCCGTCCTGACGAGCTCGGCGGTCGCGGTGGCCGACAAGTACAGCGCGGATGCCGCGGAGCGAATCTTCAAGGAAGGCGGCAACGCGATCGACGCGGCCGTCGCGATTGCGTTCACGCTGGCCGTCACGTATCCGGAAGCCGGCAACATCGGCGGCGGCGGCTTCATGACGATCTACAAGGACGGCAAGCCGTACTTCATCGACTATCGCGAGCGCGCGCCGCTCGCCGCGACGAAGGACATGTACCTCGACAAGGACGGCAACGTCGTCAAGGACATGAGCCTGTACGGCCCGCGCGCGGCCGGCGTGCCGGGCACGGTCGCGGGCATGTGGGAAGCGCAGAAGCGCTTCGGCAAGCTGAAGTGGAAGCAGGTGCTCGCGCCGGCGATCCACTATGCGCGCGACGGCTTCGTCGTCGACGAACAGCTCGCGCAACGCGGCGTCGATGCATCGAAGGAGTTCGGCGGCAAGACCAACTTCGACAAGTATTTCTCCGGGCTGAAGGCCGGCGTGAACTTCAAGCAGCCGGACCTTGCCGACGTGCTCACGCGCATCGCGAACGACGGCGCGGAAGGTTTCTACAAGGGCAAGACGGCGGAGCTGATCGCCGCGTCGATGAAGACCGGCGACGGCAACGGGCTGATCACCACGGAGGATCTTGCGCAGTACCGTGCGGTATGGCGCCAGCCGGTGCAGGCAAAGTGGAACGGCTATGACGTGATTACCGCACCGCCTCCGAGCTCGGGCGGCATCGGCCTCGTGCAGCTGCTGAAGATGAAGGCCGACCTCAAGCAGGACTTCGAGGGCGTGAAGCTCAACTCGCCGCAGTACATCCACCTCGTCGCGGAAATCGAGAAGCGCGTGTTCGCCGATCGTGCGCAGTATCTCGGCGATCCGGATTTCTACAAGGTGCCGATCGCGCAGTTGACTGACGACGCGTACATCGCGAAGCGGGCCGGCGAAGTCAACCCGAAGGAGCCGTCGGATACGAAGAGCGTGCAGCCGGGCCTCGGCACGACGATGCCGGAGAAGGCTGAAACGACGCACTTCTCGGTGGTCGACAAGTGGGGCAACGCGGTGTCGAACACATACACGATCAACGGCTATTTCGGCTCGGGCGTGATCGCCGACGGCACCGGCATCGTGCTGAACGACGAGATGGACGACTTCTCCGCGAAGCCGGGCGTCGCGAACATGTTCGGCGTGGTCGGCAGCGACGCGAACGCGATCGAACCGAAGAAGCGCCCGCTGTCGTCGATGTCGCCGACGATCATGACGAAGGACGGCAAGGTATCGCTCGTGATCGGCACGCCGGGCGGCTCGCGCATCTTCACGTCGATCTTCCAGGTGATCAACAACATCTACGACTTCAAGATGCCGTTGAAGGAGGCCGTCGGTGCGATGCGCTTCCATCACCAGCTGCTGCCGCCGAACACGATCTTCTGGGAGCCGTACCACCCGATCGAAGGCGAACTCGCGAAGCAGATCGAGGCGCGCGGCTATACGCTGAAGGGGCAGGATTTCAGCGGCGACATCCAGGTGATCAAGATCGACGGCAAGACGCCGGAGGCGATGGCCGACCCGCGCGGGCGTGGCGTGACGCGGATCATTCACTGACGTGAAGTGGCGCGTGCGCGGTGGCGAAGGCGGCCGCGCACGCCGTATTCCACAGCCGGGCGCCGTGCCATCGGCTGCGGAACGCGCTCAACCGGTGGCCCGGATGAATTCGGCGATGCGTGACGCGATGGCGTCGGGCGCATCCTCGAAACAGTAGTGCCCGACGCCCGCCAGCCGCTCGACGGGCGCGGACGGAAACAGTGCCGTGAAGAGCGGCAGGAAGTGTTCGGCGCCGAGCGTTCGGTCGGCGTCTCCCCAGATCGCGAGCGCGGGCTTGTCGCGTATCGCGCGCAGCGCTGCCGCATCGGGCGCTTCGAACCGATGCGCGCCGGCGGCAAACCCGCGGGCCCATCCGATCGCGCCGACGCAGTCCTCCGGCTGCGCGAACGGCGCACCGTAAGCGGCGATCCATGTGTCGCTGATAACCGCGTGATTTTCGAACCCGTTCAGCTTCAGCGTGCTCAGGATATTGAAGCCGAGCTGACCGAGCACCGTCTCCAGCGTGTCGTCCGCCGCCGCGCGCACGATCCACTGGAACCACGGCGCATCGCGACCGTTTGCGTTCAGTCGTTCGACAAGGTCGGGCTGGCCGAACGGCGTCGGCCCGTTCGCGGACACGATCCGCCGGATGCGATCCGGATGCCGCGCGGCCAGCCCCATCCCTACGGGGCCGCCGAAGTCGTGCATCACGAGCGTGATGCGATCGAGGTCGCGCGCGAGCACGAAGCGCTCAAGGTTGTCGATATGGTCCTGCAGCCAGTAGCTGCGATCGTGCGGCGTCGCGCTTTTGCCGAAGCCCATGTGATCGGGCACGACGACGCGGTGCGTCGGGCTCAGCGCGGCAATCAGATGGCGGAACAGATAGCCCCACGTGGGTTCGCCATGCAGGCACAGAAGGGTTTCGCCGTCGTGCGGACCTTCGTCCACGTAGTGCATCCGGAAGCCGGATGCGTCGTCGAAATGCGGGGCGAAGGGAAAGGTGCCATCGAACGTGGCATCGGGCCGGATCATCGAACGCTCCTTCGGATAGTCGGATAGTTTGGTTTCAAGTTGAAACCGAATCGAAGCGTAGGATATTCGGTTTCAAGTTGCAACCAAAAAATGCGTGGACAAATCACCGGAATGACTGGCTGATGGTGCGTGATTTCGTGCCGGGAAAGGGCGTTGCGGGAATTAGTTGGCGAGACGCATGAGTTGAAAAGCCAATCGGGCCCGAATCGGCTGCTCCATTCGTCGATCGCGAACAGTCGGGCGTCGTGCGATTGATCTTTCGCTCGACGAGTTTTATATTGCAACCATTTATTTCACCGGAAACGACCGCCGCTCCGCCCGCATTCCGGGCGCGGCATCGCCCCCATGCATCGATGAACAGACGAACCACGCACGAGGATTCCCTTTGCGGTGTTGCCCGCCCGCTGGACGCGATTGGCGACTGGTGGTCGCTGCTGATCGTCCGCGATGCGTTCGACGGGTTGCGCCGCTTCGGCGAATTCCAGAAGAATCTCGGGCTGGCCAAGAACATCCTGGCCGCGCGCCTGCGCAACCTGGTCGCGCACGGGATCATGGACATCGTGCCGGCCGCGGACGGCGGCGCGCATCACGAGTACGTGCTGACCGAGAAAGGGCGCGGCCTGTTTCCACTGCTCGTCGCGCTGCGGCAGTGGGGCGAGGATTTCTTCTTCGAACCGGACGAGGCACACGTGCTGCTCGTCGACCGGAAGAGCGGGTTGCCGGTCAGGAAGCTCGAACTGCGTTCGCAGGACGGGCGCGTGCTCGGGCCGGAGGATACGGTCGTACTGCCGCCGCCGGACTGACAAGCGGCGACCGGGCTCGTGCCGCGTTCGACTCCGGGCGCTCGCCGCGTGGCTTTCGAGGAAGCTGGTGACCTATATTCCGTTACTTATGAAGATTACGCTGGACATCGACCAGCCGAACCGGCAGTTCGCGTCGAACACGCTCGATATTTCCGCGAACCCCGTACTGGCCAGCGTGCTGCTCGCATTCCGCTCCTGACCGGTGCGCCGGCCCTTTTTTCATGAATTTGACGCGCGACACTGGGATAATGGAGGAGTTTGGCTGCGTCAATGATGGAAGGAGGCCCCATGGGCGACAACGATACCCGCACCGAGACCGACGACCGCACCGATATGGAATCGATGGAAGCGCGCCAGCGCCGCTTCGAGGAAGATCTGGTCGACGCCTACGACGAAGAGCTCGAGATGGAGCTCGACGATCGCCGCTTCGACGACAGCGACGACCTGCTGTTTTCGCAGGAGCGCCGCGAGGCGCGCAAGCAATATTTCCGCGAACTGTTCCGCCTGCAGGGCGAACTCGTGAAGCTGCAGGACTGGGTCGTCAGCACGGGGCACCGGCTCGTCGTCATTTTCGAGGGGCGCGACGCGGCCGGCAAGGGCGGGGCGATCAAGCGCATCACGCAGCGGCTGAACCCGCGCGTCTGCCGCGTGGCGGCGCTGCCGGCACCGAACAACCGCGAACGCACGCAATGGTATTTCCAGCGCTATGTCGCGCATCTGCCGGCCGGCGGCGAGATCGTGCTGTTCGACCGCAGCTGGTACAACCGCGCGGGCGTCGAGCGCGTGATGAACTTCTGTACCGACGAGGAATACGAGGAGTTTTTCCGTTCGGTTCCCGAGTTCGAGAAGATGCTCGTGCGCAGCGGGATCCAGATCGTCAAGTACTGGTTTTCGATCACCGATCACGAGCAGGAAGTGCGTTTCCAGAGCCGGATCGAGGATCCGCTCAAGCAGTGGAAGCTGAGCCCGATGGATCTCGAGAGCCGCCGCCGCTGGGAAGCCTATACGGCCGCGAAGGAAGAGATGCTGCTGCGTACGCACATTCCGGAAGCACCGTGGTGGGTCGTGCAGGCCGTCGACAAGAAGCGCGCACGGCTGAACTGCATTCACCACCTGCTGCAGCAGGTGCCGTATCACGAGGTGCCGCACGCACCGATCGACCTGCCGCCGCGCGAGCATCACGAGGATTACATCCGTCGGCCGACGCCGGACAACATGATCGTGCCGGATATTTACTGAGCGGTCGTGGCGGGTTCGATGCGATGAAGGGGCGCGCCGCGCAACACGGCGCGCGTTACTCCCGGATCAGGAACGCGGTGCGGTCGCGCCCGACGATCCATGCGGGTGCACGGCCGCGGCCGCTCCAGGTCGCGCCGGTTGCCGGGTCGCGATACTTCGCACCGACCGTAAACAGCTTCGCGCGATCGCTGTAACCCTGCCCGAAGATTTCCCGCGCGGTCAGCGCGTAGCCGGTGACGAGCTCGCGTACCTGCGCCAGCACCGCGCGGCGTTCGCGGCTGCGTGCCGCCTTGATGCGCCGATCGAGTTCCGCAAGCTGGGCTTGCAGTGTCTGCAGTTGATGCATGCGTCCGTTATCCCGTAGTCGAGTTTTGATTATTGGCGACGCGTGACGAACCGCACGTCGGCACGCCCGGCCCAGGCGTGCCGCCTCGGCCGGTGGCGGTTGCGTGTTGCCTGCGCCGGCCTGCGGATAGAACGTACACGGCACGAATCGCCGGGAACTCGGTGAGATTAAGTGGCGGCGGGCGGTTTTTCTATCGGACGTATCTGAATTTTCGGCGGAATTTTCAGGCAGCGGGGTGGCGCGGCGGGGACGATAGCGGCCGCTCGTTACAGATCGGGAAAGCCCGATCGCCCTTGCGTCAGGTCGAACAACTCGGTTCGCGCATGCGCGTCTGCTGTCTCGGGCAGCTTGATCACGAGCTTGACCGTCATCCCGTACGCGCTGTCCACCAGTTCGTAGCCCGCCTGTTCGATCCAGCGGCGCACGCGCGCTTCCTCGGGATAGCCGATCTCGATCGCGAGCCGCGTGTAGCGGATGCGCTCGACGCGCTCGGCATCGAGCAGCGCCGACGCGATTGCATCGGTGTATGCGCGCACCAGCCCGCCCGCGCCGAGCTTCACGCCGCCGTAGTAACGCACGACCGCGCCGAGCACGCCGTCGAGATCGTGATGGCGCAGCACTTCCAGGATCGGGCGGCCTGCGGTGCCCGACGGCTCGCCGTCGTCCGACATCCCCGATTGACCGCCCGCCAGCAAGGCCCAGCACACGTGCGTGGCCGCTGGATGTTCGTCGCGCAGGCGTTGCAGGGCCTGCATTGCGGCGTCGCGGTCGTCGACGGGAATCGCGTACGCGATGAAGCGGCTCTTGCGGATCTCGAGTTCGCGGGTGTAGGTGGTGGCGAGCGAGTACATCATGCGTCGCGAGGGGGAAACAGTAAGGAAATCAAGGTGATGATGGCGTGTCGGTTCTTTGGGTGCCGGCCCGGGCGGGCAGCGGCCGGCCGCATGGCCGGGATGAAGACTGAATTTTACCGTGGCGCGCATCGTTGCCTTTCGATGCCGTCAGCGCCCGGCCGGGGTGCGGTGCTGGATACGGAATGGCGAAGCGCCACTGTGAAGGGTGCGGCAGCGGCCGTTCCGATTTTTTCTACGACGATTCGCGCGCGACATCACCGCACGCCGACCGACGACCGCAGCGCCGCGCCCAGCGTGCGCAGCGCTTGCCGGGCCCGCGCATCGGTCAGGTTCGAGTAGAGCACCACGTCGCGCGTCGGCAAGGGCGGCAGCCCGTATCGCATGCCCACGTCGACGGTCCCGACGGGCGCCACGCGATGCCCGAGCGCGGCGACGGCCAGCCCGGCGGACACTGCCGCGCCGATCGTCGCCACGCCGCCGCCGACGAATACTTCCGTCCATGCGACGCCGGCTTCGTCCAGCGCGCTGACGGCCATGCGGCGCACGCTGCACGGCTCGGCCTGCGTCGCGAGCCGCAGCGGTTGCGGCGGATGGTACTCGAAATCGGTCGCAGCCATCCAGCCGAACGACTCCGACAGGAGGGTTTCGCCGTCGAGCCGCCGGCTGTCGTGCTGCAGCGCGACGGCGGCGTCGAGCTGGCCGCGGTCGAACGCATCGAGCACATCGCGCGAGGCGGCCACCCGGATCTCCAGCACGAGCCCCGGTTCCGCTTCGCTCATGCGCCGAAGCAGCATCGGAAGATCGGCGCCGACGACATGATGGCTCACGCCGATCACCAGCCGCCGCTGGCCGACGCCGAATGCACCGACCGCGCCCTGGTGAGCGGCCACGAGCTCACGCGCGGGTTCGAGGAACGCGGTGCCGTCGGCTGACAAGCGAACCTGCCGCGGCGTGCGTTCCAGCAGGCGTCGTCCGAGGCTGTCCTCCAGCTTTTTGATCTTCAGGCTCACCGCGGACTGCGTGGTGTCCATCGCCTCGGCGGCCCGTGTGAAGCTCTTGAGGTCGGCAGTCAGTACGAACGCCTGCACGGCTTCGATGTCGAGCGTTTTCATCGCGCAATCATCCATTTATAAATCGAATCATTGAAATATTCTGCCATCGACTTTTCAAATGATTCAAGGTCTTCTACGCTGTTCTCGAGCCGCTCGGAATCTCCCTTTCCGTTTCCAGGAGTCGATCATGCTGACCGCGTACTACGCGCACCGCCTGCCGGCGGACTACGACCTCGACATCATCCGCAATCGCGTGCGCGAGCGCGGCAGGCTCTGGGACGACACGCCGGATCTCGTGTTCAAGGGGTTCCTGCTGCGCGAGGCGGGCCGCTACGGTGCGACGGAAAACGGCTATGCATCGCTTTATCTGTGGCGCAATGAGCAGGCGTTCGCCCGGTTCGTCACGGACGGCCGCTTCCGGGTCGTGACGGACAGCTTCGGGCGTGCGCCGATCGACGTGCAGGTCGCGCTGGATGCGCGCAAGGGCAGCGCATCGGCGGGGCGCTTCGTGCGGCTGGAAGCCGTGGATATTCCGGCGGATGCCGACCTCGATGCGACGCTGGCGCGGGAGGTCGAGCGCAATCGCGACGTGGCGGCGAGGCAGGGTACGGTCGCGGCCGCCGTCAGCCTTGATCCGCTGCGCTGGCGGCTGACGCGCTCGCTCGTATCGGAACACGAGCTGGACGACGGCGGCGCGGGTACGGTGTATCAGGTGCTGCATCTGGCCCGGCCGTTGCTCGATACGCTTGAAGGGGGTGGGGAGTGATGGCCGGCGGGGCGGTCCGATCGCGGGCCGGGCCGGCCGGTGGGGCCTGCGGCCCGGCATCCGCGCGATTGCCGGCTGGCCTGGTGGTCGCCGCGCATCTGGCCGGGATGGCGGCGGGGATCGCCGCGATTGCCGCGTTCGCGACGTTGCTGGCGTTGTTGTTCCGGTAAGGGGCGCGTTTGCGGATGAGTGAATACGGAAGCGCCGGGCACGATGTGCGCGGCGCTTCCGTTCCTTCACTACCGCTCAGTTCCCCTGCAACCGGATATCCCGCGACGATGCGCCGACGTACACCGTTCCGCCCGGCACCACGCGCCAGCCGTTACGCGACGTATCCCACACGCTCTGCATCCGCGGCGATACGGTCACGCGCACCCGCCGCGTCTCGCCCGGATTCAGCCGGATCTTCTCCCAGCCGACCAGGCGCTTCGGCGGTTCGTCCTTGTACGGCACGCCCAGATAGACCTGCGGCGTTTCCGCGCCGGCGACGCGCCCGTCGTTACGCACCGTGAATGCGACGCTCAGCGCACCGTCCCATTGCTTCGACACCGACAGCCCCGAATACGCGAAGTGCGTGTACGACAGCCCATAGCCGAACTCGAACATCGGCTTGATGTTGTGCGCGTCATACCAGCGATAGCCCATGTTCAGCTTTTCCGCATAGACGGGATCGTTGTCGAACGCACCGTTTTGCCCCCAGGTCGGCGAATCCTGGTCGCGTGCGGGGAACGTGACAGGCAGCTTGCCGGACGGATTGACCGCACCGAACAGCACGTTCGCGATCGCCTTGCCGCCGGCTTCGCCCGGATACCACGCCTCGACGATCGCGGAGACCTGGTCCTTCCACGGCATCAGCACCGGGTTGCCGCTCTGGACCACGACGATCGTGTGCGGATTCGCGCGGGCGACGGCTTCGACGAGCGCATCCTGGTTCGACGGGTTTGCGAGGCTCAGGCTCTGGAGATCACCGAAATCCTCGCCGGCCGGCTGCGTGACCACGACGATCGCGACGTCCGAGCGGCCCGCGAGCGCGGCGGCCTGGTCGATCTCCTGCTGCGTGTACGCGCGGAACGGCGACTGCTGGTCGGTGTTGCCCGCGAACGTGACCTGAGCGGCCGGCGCGAGCGCGCGGATCGCCGCGACGATCGGCACGTCGACCTTCAGCCACGGATTGCGCCACCAGCTGCATCCTGTCGATGACCCGAACGTCAGGCCACCGCAGCCCGCGAACGATCCCGATACGGGGTCGCGCGTGTTGCCCGAGCCGCCGCCGGACAGCACGGCCGTATCGGCATGGCCGCCGATCACCGCGATGCGCGACAGCGCCGACGCGGCGAGCGGCAACTGGTTGCCGTCGTTCTTCAGCAGCACGATCGACTGCTCGGAAGCGGCCTGCGCGAACCGGTTCGCGGCCGCGAAATCGATCGTGCCGCCGCCCCTGGCCGGATCGTCCATCACGCCGACGCGGATCATCACCGCGAGCTTGCGTCGCACCATGTCGTCGAGGCGCGCGGTCGACACCGAGCCGTTCGCGATGGCCTGCTTGACGGCCGCCGGTGTGAGGTACACGGTCGACCCGACGTCTTCTTCCTCGTCGAGCCCGGCATTGATCGCGGCAGCGGTGCTGTGCGTCGCGCCCCAGTCGGACTGCACCTGGCCCTGGAAGCCCCATTCGTTCTTCAGCACGTCGTTCAGCAGGTGAGGGTTCTCGCAGGCATACGCACCGTTCAGGCGGTTGTAGCTGCACATCACGCTGCCGGGCCGCCCGCGCTTCGCGGCGATCTCGAACGGCAGCAGGTAGAGCTCGCGCAGCGTGCGCTCGTCGATCTGCGTGTTGCCGCCCATCCGGCCGTGCTCCTGTTCGTTGCCGGCGTAGTGCTTGATGGTCGCGATGACTTTCTGCCGCTGCGTGGCGAGCGTGCGTTCGGCGAGCAGGTCGCCGGCCAGCAGCGGATCCTCGCCGAGATACTCGAACAGGCGGCCGCCGCGCGGCTCGCGCGCGAGGTTGGTGCCGCCACCGAGACCCATGCCGAAGCCTTGCGCGCGCAACTGGATCGCGACCTGCTTGCCGTAGTCGTACGACAGGCGGCGATCCCAGCTCGCAGCGACGGCGATCGTCGCAGGGAACGTCGTGCTGGCCTGCGACGTGCTGCCGGAACCCGTCGCTGAATCGACCATGTTCAGGTCGGGAATGCCGAGCCGCGGCACGCCCTGGATGTAGCCGGCGCCACCGCCCGGCACTTTCGACATTTCGTATTGCGAATGAATGAATTGAAGTTTTTCGTCGAGCGTCATCTTGCGCACGAGCGAGTCAGCGCGCCGGACCGCCGCGGCGGACGCGAACGCATCGGTGGCGTCGCCTTGCGCGTTGAAATCGGTGTCGCCCGCGTAGGCGCTGGTGCAGAGGGTCGCTGCCAGCACGACGGCCGGCCAGAGTGTGTCCCGCATGTTGCTCTCCATGATCGTATTGCCGGTTGTTCGAATGATGTCTGGAGCTGCGCACGTCCGATGGATTCGCACCGGACGCAATTGGCTGGCGATGCTGGGTGGTTGCGCGTCGGCATGCCAAGCCAGGCGGGGAATCGTTACGGCCGGTTGGGCCCGATCGAACATCGAGGACGGCGACGCGGACCGCCCGGCGCTGCCGAATCGGATGTAGCGATTCTCTGCAGCGACTAATGGTATGAATGTAGTTTGACTACAGCATCGGTGTTTCTACCGATATGTCCGATCTTTCTTCGGCACGGGTGCGCTACGAGGTGGAAAGGCGGTCATCGTTCCCGATGGCCGGGGTGTGGTCGGGTAAGAAGTACCTGGCGGAAAGCGTTTTTGTACGGCAGTCATGTGGTGATGCGTGCGTCCCGTTTCGTTGCGTGCGCATCCAATCGTGCTTCGGTCATTGCGCCCACTGTTCGTCGTGAATGCAGCTTTGATTCCGGGGCTGGGGAAATGGCGGTTGCGCCGAGTCAAGCAACGCGGGCCCACTTTCATGTGATGTGTTGAGTAAGGTTGCTCACATATCTGCAGTGCCGGACGGTGTTCAATCGAGTATTGCCGTGCGCGTTGTCTGACCAGGGCGCCGGTGCGCGGACATGCAGCAAGCGACGCGAAGGTGTTCGTGCCGGGCGAAGTGCCCCGTCCGGCAACGCTTGCCTTGACCGACGGACGAAGAATCCAGATGACGCGCTTGGTCACATGGGCGGCGTTGGGTGCGCGGCGAATCCGTGCGAGGCGCCGCGGGCCCGGCAGTCGAGTGCAGGTCTACACGTCGGCGGGGTACGTCGGCATGGTTCACCCGTGCGGAGCGGTCGGTAGGGGCGTCCGTGCGCGATCGGCGGCGAGCCTTGCGTGGCCGTGGCGTCGCAAGTCCGGAAGGCGCGTTGTGAAAATGTAATGTGACGTACGAAATCTGTCGGGATTGAGTGGCCTAATCGTCGATATTCGAACGGGCACGCCATATCCGGTGTGCCGAGTTGATTCGGGGGTAGGGAACGGAAATGTAACGTCATCCGACCAAAAAATTACCAAGACCAATTTCAACCCAGAGGCGCTTGCCGGTCAGGCGATCCTCGACAGGCACTCGCCGGCCCCGGTCGGGCATGCGGGTGTTTTCACATACAGGCGTTTTCGTGGGAACCCAAATCGATACGCAAGGACGGGGCCGGTTACGGGGAATCGGCTCGCATCGTCGCAACGTCAGTCGTTCCCGATTTGCTTTATGCGGCCGAGCGTACAGGCACCCTCGTTTCGGCCGCAAGTTGAAGTTCGCACGCACGCACGCGCAGGCGTTTCCGGTATCTGGATGCCTGCTTCGCGGCATGCGTCAGGTATTCGGCAGCGCATCGGGCCATCAGGCGCACAGCGCAAGGACCGGATCATGACGCCCATTCAGTTCAACGGATGCGTCGGCTGGTTTCACCCAGGGAGTCGCCCGCATGGCATCGTGATTTGCGAGCCGCTCGGTCACGAGGCGCTCTGGCTTCACAAACTCGTGCGCGCGCTCGCCGAGCATCTCGCCGATCGCGGCTTTCCGGTGCTGCGATTCCACTATCCGGCGAGCGGCGACTCGCTGGGCGACGAACACGACGCAGACCGTTTCGAACACATGCTCGCGAGCGTTCGGCATGCCGTCGATGCATTGCGCGAGCGTGTCGTGTCGGACACGCTGACGCTCGTCGGCGTGCGCGCCGGTGCCGCCTTGGCGCTTCTCGCCGCGGACGGCATCCCCGGGTTCACGCGCTTCGTCGCGCTGGCGCCAGTAGTGCGTGGCCGCGGCTACCTGCGCGAGCTTTCTCTCGTCGCGCAACGCTGGCTCGAGAACGTGCCGCCGGCCGTGCGGGATGCGGTTCGAGAGGAACAGCCTCTCCATGTACTGGGGCATGCGTATCCCGATGATCTCGTCGCGTCGCTCCGAGGCATCAACCTGTGCGAATCCGCGGGACGATTTCAGACATTGCCGGCGCACGCGTTGCTCGTCGATACGCCGTACGGCGACGCTTCCGCCCTGTCGGACGCGCTGCAGGCACGCAGTGTTTCGGTCGATGTCCGGACCTGCCCCGATTGGGGCGGCCTCATGAGGGAGCCGGTGTGGTCGCGGCTACCCGACGGATTGCTCGACACTGTTGCGAACTGGATCGACGACGGTTCCGATACGGCTGGTCGCGTTTCCGTGCGGGATGCCGGGTCGGCCGTGACGCTGACCGGGGAGGGCAGTATCGAACGGATGATCTCCGTGGGGCCAGGGCGCTTGGTCGGCGTGCTGTGCGAACCGGCCGGCAGCATCCGACGCGCTGCCGCGCCGACCCTGTTGATTACCAATACGGCGGCCAATCCGCATGTCGCCGACGGTCGGTTTGCGGTGCGGCTTGCGCGGTCGCTCGCGGCATCGGGTATCAGCAGCCTGCGTATCGATTCGAGCGGCATCGGCGACAGCGGCCCGCGTGCGAGAGACGATCAGTCGGACATCCCGTATTCGGATCAGGTGATCGTCGATATCGCATCCGCAGCGGACTGGCTGAAGGCGCAGGGGCATCGCGAGATCGTTGCGTTCGGGATTTGCTCTGGCGCGTACGCGTCGCTTCATGCCGCCGCGCGCGAGCACTTCGCCGGCGTGATTGCGGTCAATCTGCCGGTTTTCATCTGGCCACGCGGAGAAACGCTCGCGAATGCCGTCAATAACCAGACAAACTCGATGCGCGGCTATTGGGCATCGCTGCGCAGCCGCCACAAGCTGCGTCGGCTGCTGCTCGAAGGGCGCGACCCGCGGCCGGTACTGCGTGCCGCGTTTCGTCTGGCCACGGGCGCCATGACCGTGCCCGTCAAGCGTGTCGGCGAGCATTTCGGCTGGCGGCCGGGTCACGAGACGCCTCGGGGATTGCTGCATCACATGTCGGCCGGCGGCATCCGTACCCATCTCATCTACGGCACATTCGATACGGGCGTCGACGCGCTCGTCCGGCATTTCGGCCCCGCATCCCGCGCGTTCGCGCATTGGCCGAACGTATCCGTCGACATGCGGGACGGGCTCGACCATTCGTTGCACGGCAACGCCGCGGCGCAGTACGTCGTCACCCGTTGCGCCGAGCTGCTTGCCGGCTGGTACGCGCCGGCCGAATTCGCGGTACCCGCGCAACCGGAGCACGCGCCTTCATGACGTTCGCACAGACGTCGCACGCCGGCCCGGCCGGGCGGCGATCGCGGCGTCCCTCCCGTGCAGGTGTCGCGGGAGCGCGGCACCGGCGAGTCGGCCGGTGGCGGTTTTTGCCAAAGTCTCCCGCTAACGTAACCGGACGTACAGATCCGCCGCTTCGGTCACCTTATTCTGACGCTGTCGAATTTTCATGGGCTTGCCTGTTGGCAAGCGCCATCGCGGCTCCGTCCAGGAATGACAATGAAGCGAGCGTGTCGGGTACATCGAAAGTGGGATAGGCGTCACCGCCAGCGGGTGACGCTCGATCTTGCGCATGCGACACGGGATGACGCCGGTTCGCGAAACGAGCGCGCGACAATCTGGCCCGGTCATGCAGGCGATGACGTGGCATCGTCCGCGCGACAACGCGACCGCCGGGGTCGATCGTGATGCGCGTGCTGGTGATCAACGATTTCGTTCGCAAGGGGGGCGCCGAGGAAGTGTATCGAGTGTCCGTCGACGTGCTTCGTGCCTGCCAAGGCGTGGTGGTCGAAACCTTCGACGAGCGTGCATTGCCCGATGTCGAGAACAGCGGGCGCGCGCGTGCATGGTCGCGTTCCACCGCGCGTGCGCTCCTCACGCTGCTCGAGCGATTTCGCCCGCAGCGAATCCTCATGCACAACTACCACAACCTGCTGTCGAGCGCGATTCTGCCCGTGCTCGCGCGCTACAAGCGGCGCTCGCGATGCGGACTGTTCATGACCGCGCACGATTACCATTTGTTGTTCTACAACCCGAGCCTGCTTGTCTATCCGCGCGGACGCGCCCAACCGTTGTCGATCGACCAGCTGCATCGCATCCGGCGCGTCGTTCTTACGGCGAGCCCGCGCGGCTTCCTTCACGATGTCGCGAAGAAGGTGCATTGGCATGCGGTCAACGCGCTTTTCGATCCGCTTGGCCTGTTTGACGAGATCCTCTGTCCGAGTCCGTTCATGCGCGACCTCATTGCGCAGTGTGGCCGAACACGCGCCACCCTGGTACCGAACCCGATCGACTCGACGCTGGTTCCCCATCCGCCGAAACCCGCCCGGGGCGATCGCCTCGATCTGGCGTTCGTCGGTCGTGTGGACGCGGACAAGGGCCTCGGTCGGTTTCTCGCGCTCATGAGCGAATCGGCCGGCGATGCGATTGCGTCGCTGACGGTCTATGGCGATGGAGCGGAGCGGGCCGACCTGGAGAAACGTTACGCGGCGCTCGTCGAGTCGGGACGGTTGCGTTTCGCTGGGCGCGTGGATCATGCAGCGTTGTTTGCCGCGCTACCCGGGCACGATGCCCTCGTGTTGCCGTCGATCTGGGTGGAAAATGCCCCGCTCGTGATCGTCGAGGCGGCGATGCTCGGGCTGCCGGCGCTCGTGCATGACATCGGGAGCCTGTCGACCTTCGGTGACGAGATCGGCAACAAGATTCTCTATCGGCACACGTCCGAAGGCTTCGCACACGCGCTCGCCGAACTGCGCGCGCACCTCGATAGCGAAAATCGTCACTACGACTGGTCGCGCTACTCGGTCGAATGCTACGCGTCGTCGCTGTGTGCCGTACTCGGCATCGGTAGGGATGTACCGCGAACGTGGACACATTGACAGTCGCGGCACACCGTTTACTCCCAGCCCAGAAAGTACGATGACCGCTGTCCGAAAAAATTTTGCGTTGTTGTTCGCGCTGCAAATCTCGACGTACGTCGTGCCGCTCGTCACGTTGCCCCTGCTGACGCGCGTGCTCGGCCCCCTGCAATACGGACGGTTGTCGTTCGTGCTGGCGGTGACGACGTATTTCATCAATCTTGCCAACTACAGCTTCGACCTGACAGCGACGCCGCGTGTCGCACTGGCGGACGGCAGGATGGAGCGGTCCCGAATTTTCTGGGCAACGGTGTGCGCTCAATGGTCGATCACGGTCGTCGGTTTCGCCGTACTCGTCATCCTGACCCTGGTCATCCCGCATTTCGCGGCAGAGCGCACGGCCCTGCTGATCGGGTTCGGGATGGCGGTGGGGGCCGCGCTTACACCAGGCTGGTACTTTCAGGGCATCCAGAAGTTGAGCGTCTACAGTGCCACGGTGGTCGTTTACCGTGCATTCAGTGTCATTGCCTTTTTCATGTGGGTGCGCACGCCGGACGATCTCCTGCACGCGGTTGCCATCAATACCGCGGTGCCGTTGCTTTGCGGGGTGACGTTGCTTGCGTACCTCTTCGTCCGTCACGAGATCGAACGCGTCCGCGTGCGGTTCGCCGACATCGCAGCCGCGCTGAAAGGCGGCTCGCAGGTATTTCTGGCGTCGACGTCGATCTCGTTCTACGCCTCGACCAATACCGTTCTGCTGAGCATCGTCTCGGGAAGTGTCGCCGCCGGTTATTTTGCCGCGGGTGACAAGCTGATTCGGGCCGCAGTCGGTCTGCTTCAACCGCTGAGGGCGGCAACCTATCCGCACATTACGTACCTGATGCATCACGCGCGGGACGACGCGTTTGCGTTCTTGCGAAAGCTGATCGTGCTGCAGGGCGCGCTGGTGCTGGCCATGTCGGCAACGATCTACGCCTGTGCGCCGTTCGTCGTTCGAATCTTGTACGGCAGCTCGTTTGCGCCGACGGTCGGCGTACTGCGTTGCCTGGCGCTGGTGCCGTTCATGGCATGCATGACGGATCTGTTCGGTGTTCAAACCATGTTGCCGATGGGCATGAAGCGCGCGTTCAGCATCATCCTGATCTCGTCCGGGGTGTTGAACGTGACGCTGCTGCCGCCGCTTGCGATGCTGTTCGCCGAGCGCGGGGCGGCTATCGCGGTGTTGATCGCCGAAACGGCCGTCGCTGTCGCGCTCGCGTATGTCCTCTGTCGCGATCGGGTCGGCCTGCTCAATCTGTCGGCGCGTTCGGGCTGATGTGATTTTCGCGCTGCCGGGTCGGCGGCGATGGCAGCGGGATGCGTCGGATCGGTCATCCTTCCACGCTGCTGCCGTGGTGCGATGCGAGTCGACAGGCGTCGCCGTTGCCGTCCTGCCGATATTCCGATTACTTGGTGACAAGCGCCCCGGTCAACCCCGCGCTGATCGCCGGCAGCAGCAGGTTCAGCACGCGGCTTGCGCGAACCAGGCCGGTGTTGTCGACGTACACGATATCCTTCGACGCGAGCGGAAACTGATTCGCGAGCAGCATCGAGACGGGCGACTTCAGGTCGAGGTGAAAGATGACCGGCTCGCTGTCGGCGGCCTTGCGCAGCACGAAAACCTGCTGGGCGTTCGACGTCTGCTGGTTGAGTTGCCCGGCCTCCGAAAGCGCCGCACTCAAGGTGAGCGAGCCATCGCGCAGGGGCGGCACGGCCAGCGGTTTGTTCACTTCACCCATGACATAGACGGGATTGTCGTCGCGCGCACCCACATGCAACAGGTCGCCTGGCTGCAGCATGATGGCGGCGGGACTTTTGCCGGTCTTCATCATCTGTGCGACATTCACCGGATAGATCTCGCCGTTGCGCGTGACGGTCACGCGGCTCTGATCCGCGGTCGGCGCAAAGCCGCCCGCACGATTGACCGCTTCGACCAGCGTCATTGGAATGTCGTTGATCGTCTGCGAGCCGGGGGCGCGTACTTCGCCGTCCACATACACTTGCTCGGCACGGAACGATGCCACTCGAACGGTCACTTGCGGTTTGACAAATACCTTCCGGAGTTCGGCATCGAGTTCCCGCTGGATCTGCGCCGCGGTCTTTCCGGCCGCGTGGATCGGTCGCGTCACGTAGGGAAACTGCACGTTGCCGTCGCTGTCGACGACGAAACCAGGCGCTGCGTCGGAGGGCTTCGTGTTCTGCGTCGGCTGGCCGACAGCGGCGGCGAATTCGGGATGATCCCAAACCGTGATTTGCAACACGTCGCCCGGGCCAAGCTTGTAGGCACTCGGCCTGCCGAGCAGGTTGCTCGGGATCGACGATGCGGGAAGGTGCTTCTGTTCCGTGTGAATCTGGTTGATCAGCGTCAGATCGATCTGCTTGACCGCGACCTTCATGTCGCTGGTTACATCGCCATTGTCGGCGGTCGTGACCGGCAATGCGGCCGGCTCCGCCATGTGCTGGCCGGGCGCGAACGCACACGCCGAAAGCAGGGTGGACATCGCCAGTGAGAACGCAGCGCGCATCCGACGTACCGCATGGTCGTTCTTTTTCAGCGCGCGCGTAGCGAATAGCTGGTGGTTGTTCATATCGTCATTCAGCATGGTAAACCGGCCGATTTGCTGGCCGGACAGGCCTATATTCAGAAGAAATTTAAATGAATTTAAAACTCGCCGTTCCTTCTACGCTAGAAGATTTTTCATCTCGACACCCCGATGTCAATGTTCTGTATCACCGTGTTTGATAAGAATCGTCAAAACGAGGTGAGGCGATGAATGATATGAAAGGACGTATTCACGTCATATGTCTGAGTGCGCCATCGAGCCACCGTATTGTCATGCGTTCCCCGAAAGGGAAGCAATGCGCACTTAACATAGCACGAGACAGGTTGGCAACCCAGTGATTCGCATCGCCAGTGCTTATTAATGTAAGCCATCGCACTTAGCGCGCCGGGCATTTATCGCATAGTGGTCGGGACAAACAGAATCATCGATGCCCTTGGCGCAGCGGTTCAGTGACGTAATTTTTGCCGACCTGCGGTCGGATGCAGGGCGCCCGGGGTGGCGCGACCTGGTACGCGTCGCGCGGCACGCTCGCCCGAGAGCACGTGCCGCCACGTGAAGCCTGGCAAGGCGGCAATTTGGGAGTTTATGCATGGCACTGGATCGACCTTCGCCTGATGGGTACCGGGACGGAGCGGGAAATATTTCCCGCGACGCGTCCCGCTTTACACTGACCGAATTACTCGAGAATGTATTTTATTATCGAGGGGCATTTATTTCGGTTTTTCTTGCGTGTCTGTTGTTGGCATTTGTATATGCCATTTCAGCGACGCCGATTTATTCGGTTGATACGCTGATACAGGTCCAGGAAAACAAGCATAGCGCGCTGGGTTCGCTCTCCGAGATTTCGAATGCCCTGGATATTCAGAATTCTGCCGTGGTCGGCGAAATCGATATCGCTCGCTCGCGCACGGTCGTCACCCAGGCGATCGAGGCAACCGCCGCGCAGGCGGAAGTTTCAGTCAGTAACCGGATTCCGCTTGCGGCGGGTTTTCTGGGTTCGGTCCTGTCGAAAGACGCGAATGGTCTCGTCATTCCGCTGTTCAACACCCCGTTCTGGGCGTGGGGCGGTGAACGAGTCGAATTCAGCAAATTCGACGTCCCGGATGCGCAACTCGGCAAGAAGCTGGAGTTCGATTATCTCGAAGGCGACCGGTTCCTGTTGAAGGACAGCGATGGTCAAGAGGTGTTGACGGGGGTAATCGGCAAGCTCAGCGAAGGTAACGGCTATCGCGTGGATGTGTCGCGAATCGTGGCGCGCCCCGGTACGGAGTTCCGGGTACGGCGGGTTGCCACGCCCGTGCGACTCGATGCCATCCTGACCAAGTTGACCGGGGCGGAAACGAAACGCCAGTCGGGCATCATGCAGCTCAATCTCGAGGATCCCGATCCCGTGTTTGCTGCACGACTGCTCAACGCCATTGCCGCGGCTTATCTGGATGTCAACGCGAAACGGCGTTCAGAGGATGCCGAGCGCAGCCAGGCATTCCTCGATGCGCAACTGCCGGCCGTGAAGGCGCGGCTGGAGCAGGCAGAGCAGGCGCTGAACACGTTCCGCAACGCGCAAGGGTCGATCGATTCGCAAGGCGATGTCAGGCTGCTCATTGACCAGTTGGCGCTGGTCGACAAGGCGCGGCTCGACGCCAAGCTCGAGTACCAGGACCTGTCATCCAAGTATGTTGCCGGACAGCCCCAGATCGCGGCCGTCGTCAACAAGCTGAAGACGCTCGATCAGCAGTCGGCCGAATTGAAAAGCAAGGTGGCGCACTTGCCGTCGCAGCAGCAGACCTATTTGCGTTTGGCGCGTGACGTCGAAGTCAATAACCAGCTGTATGTCGGCTTGCTGAACAACACGCAGCAGTTGCAGATTGCGAAGGCAGGCACGGTCGGCAATGCGTCGATCATCGACAAGGCCGATGTGAGCGACAAGCCGATTCGGCCGAATCGAATGCTCGTGATCGTATTGGGCGCAGTGGTCGGGCTGATACTGGGCATTGCCGTGGCACAAGGCCTTGCGTTGCTTTTCAGGCGTGTTCGTGATCCGAAGCATCTGGAATCGATGGTCGGGGTTCCGCTGCTGGGTGTACTCCCGTCATCGCCGCAACAGATCGAGGCCGACTCGAACGGCAGGCCGGTTTTCATGGCCGTGAGGGAGCACCCTGATACGCCATTCGCCGAAGCGATCGCAGATCTGGCCTTGCTGTTGCACTGCAAGATGATCCCTGGGGGCGGCGGCGCGAAGACCGTTCTGATTACGTCTCCCGAGGCGGGGCAGGGCAAGTCGACGATCTCCGCCAATCTTGCCTGCGTGCTGGCGGACAGCGGCTTCAAGACCTTGCTCGTGCGTGCCAATGCAGGCCCGGCAAGCATCGAGCGATGCTTGCCGGTGCAATACGAGCAGTCTTTGGCGGAAGTACTGCACGGCTCGATCGATCTCGATAAGGCGATCTCTCGCGTTCATGACAATCTCGACGTGCTGCCTGCCGGAAAAGGGGGCAAGCCGTCGCGGAACCTGTACGGCACCGAGAAGCTGGAGGTGCTGTTCGCTTCGCTGAGAGGCGCATACGACGTGATCATCATGGATGCGCCGTTGGCCCATCCGGCTGCAAACGTCGCCATGTTGTCGAGGTTCGCCGACATCACGTTGATGGTCGTGCGGCAAGGTTCGGTCGGTTACGCCGGCGTGGCGGAGGCGATCGAGAACCTGAACAAGTTCGGCGCGGATGTGGATGGCCTGGTGTTCAATGGCTTCGAGCCTTCACCGTTTCGCTACGGCCATTACGCGAACGTTTCCCGGCAGGCAAGGGAAACCCGGGCGCAGGCCAATCCTCGCCATGTCCAGTCCGATACGTTCTTGTTCAGGGCATGGGAGCGAGTCAGAAAGGAACTGCTCAGAAACGCCGCGTGATGTCGATCGGCGCGGAGCGTGGCAGATGAGTAATCGGGCTGTGGCGGGAAGAAAACGTCAGGTCGATACGGATACGGCGCGAGCAATATCGTTCGTCGCGCCCGGGGCGACCATGCGTTCCCGGACGCGGTTCGCCCTTTCCCGGACCTTCTGTTATCGGCTCGCAACTGCATGGTGCAGGTGCGTGAAGGAAGGATCGAATATCGGGTTGCGGCACGATGGCTAAGACGACGGGAACATTGGGAGGCAACGGAGGCTTCGTCTCCGCAACCGGCGTGATCGTATTGACGCTATTCACGCTTGCATTGCTGTTCAACGCGGTGATGCCGGCGCTCGGCATGGCGAAATCGAGCGCCTTGTGCACATTTCTGCTGGCAACAGTGGGGCTCGTCGGCCTGGTGAGATCACGCCCGGTGTTTGCCGTGTCGATGCTGTACGTGCTGGCGATCGGAATGACCGCATTCCTCGCGGGTGTGGGACTGGAGGACGGCGGCTACCTGACGGAAACCGATGTCGTCGGTGATGCGACCGGGGCGTTCAGCCGGCTCCTGACGTTCTACGTGATTTTTCTGGTCTGTGCGCTCGTCGCCTTTGGTCGATTTCTGGACGAACGCCCGGTGCGTGAGCCGATCAGGGCGCGGATTACGTCTCAACCGATCAGCATCATGGTGGGGTTCGGCCTCGCGGCCACGATTATCGCGATCGGCGTGATTGCCGGCCTGACGTCAGGGTTCTCGTTGTTTTCCGGCATCAATCGATATGCGCTGCGAAATGATTCCTCGAACGGGACGATGTTCAACCTGTTCCTGAACAATCAGTCCTTCATGGGTTTCCTGATGGGCACGATCGCCACCAGCTCCGACAAGCGCATCCGGGTGGCGGCGATCCTGACGATGGCTGTCGACCTGGCGCTCAATGTGATGCATGGCGAGCAGTTCATGGCGGTGCTGCACATCGGGCTGTGCTCGCTTGCCCCGTTCATTTCGATTCATGCGATGAACGGCAAGCCGGTCGTTCGTTATCTGGGTATCGGTGCCGGGCTGGCGCTGTTGCTCGGTGCCGCTTCCATTTTCTACTCCTACAGGGGGCAGGGGCTCGAAGTAGCCGACATGCTCTCGTCGCGCTTCCTGCTGCAGGGCCAGCCGTGGTATGTGGTCGACAACGATGCGCAGATGTTCACGGCGCCGAGGCTCGGTGGTACGGACGCATTCTGGCGTTTCGTGAACTCGCTCGGTTCCTTCACCATGCCGACCTTTTTCGACGGTTCCGAACCGAGCGGCTTGCGCGACTTGATGAAGTCGTACACCGAACCGAGCATTCTCAGGGCCTACATGTTCGACGACGTCACGTTCACGATGGGGAACATGGCCGTGCCCGTGTACTGGTTCGGCTATGCCGGCGGAGCGCTCTTTGTCGCGATGACCGGCCTGGTGTACGGCGCGCTCGGTGCGCTGCAGATTCTGGTGGCGATACGCGGCCGGGTCGTGATGCTGTGGCTGATGGCGAAGGTCTTTTCCTATGCGACCTTCGCCGTTCAGCAAGGTGAATACTGGATGATGTTCGGCTCGCGCACGGTTTTCTATGCGCTTCTCGCACTCGTCTGGTGGTATTGCGTCGATGCGAAGCATTCAAACCTCAAATAAACCAGACCAGGCAGTTCCGGGGCTTTCGTCACGCTTATGTCTTCATCATTCCAGTCATGTCAAAAGCGCAGCATTCGGAGCGGCTCGACCATATCGACGCAATGCGTGCCATTGCGGTGATACTCGTCATCTGGACACACTATGCCGAACGGTTCGTCGCCCTTGCCGGCTCGCAGCGTGTGCTCGACACCCTGCAACGTTCCCTGAACTTCGGACGAATCGGCGTCGTCCTTTTTTTTGCGATCAGCGGCATGCTGATTCCAACCAGCCTGCATGGCGAAGTCGGCGTGGGCACGAAGCGGTTCCTCGTTCGACGATTCCTTCGGCTGTATCCGGCCTACTGGCTGGCGCTTCCTGCCGGATATTTTGTTCACTGGTATCTGTTCGATAAAAGAATGGACATCCATGGCTTTCTGGCAAACGTGACGATGATTCCGGTTGCGTTTGGGGAAAGCCTGATCCTGCCTCATGGCTGGACGCTGGAAACGGAGCTGTATTTTTACGGGGTGTGCCTGATTCTGTTCTGGTGCGGGGCGCTTCACCGGATGCTCCATTTGTGTCTTGTCACGGTCGGGTTATGCGGACTGTTCGTGTTGCCCCTCGAATTTCGGCTCTTCCCGGCTCATCTTCTCAGTCAGTACAAGACCTTGCCGTATCACCTCGGCATCATGTTCTGGGGCGCCTGCTTTCGCATGGCGTACGACAATCCTTCGAAACCGCTGCGTATCAGGCCGGCCGGAAGCGGTGTGCTGTCCCGACTATCCCTGACTTACCGATCGGCGGTTGCCTATGTGACGATACCGGTCGTCGGCATTGCGCTGGCGGGGGCCATCACGGACTGGCGAAACCACAACACGTTCCATCTGCCGATTTCGCTCGCATACATGATCGGCATCGCGACATTCGCGATGCTGGCAACCTTGCTGAAACTTCGTATCCGTCTGCTTTCATGGATCGGCAAGATCAGTTATTCGATCTACCTGCTGCACAGTCTTCCGCTTTTCCTGGCGTTCTGGCTGTGTCAGCGTTTCCACATCGTCGGATGGCCGCTCGGTCTTTACATGATCGTACCGTTGGTGCCGTTGATTCCATTGTCGTGGGTCGGCTACCGGCTGTGTGAAGCACCGTTCGTGAAGTTGGCGCATACGCTCACGTCGCGTCGGGGAAGTCGTGTGTTCGCGTCGGGTGACGCGACCAGCTGATTCGTTTGCCAGGCGGATTCCCCGATGTGTGTCTGCTTGTTCCATGGAAAAGATTCGATATGAGCGGATCGCAATACCTGTCTCGTGCATGCGCGGGTGCAGCCTGCATGATGGTGGCTGGCGGGCTCGTGTGGCCGGGGTTCACCGAGGCCGTATCCGGCGTACCCACGCCGGGTGCGATTCATGCGGACATGCCGGATGCGTACATTCATCCCGCCCCGGGCTCAGCCGATCAGGCCGATGCGGTGCAACGCGCGCTGGACGGGCTGCAGCCGGGCCAGCGATTGGTGTTCACGCCCGGACGGTACGTTGTCGGCCGTTCGTTGGTCGTACGGCAGCGGCATGTCGTACTGTCGGGTTTCGGCGCAACGCTGGTTGCGACCGATCCCGGCAATCAGACGATCGAGATGCGGGGCGACGGTACGACGCTCGTCGGGTTTCATCTCAGGGGAACAGGCGCGACGCGTCTCGACACGCCCGAGTCGACCAAGGTCGAGGTGACGGGGCACGACGTGCAGGTGCTCGACAACGTCATCGACGGCGGTGCCAGCGCCGGCATATTCGTGTATGGCGGATCCGACGTCGCGATCGTCGGCAACCAGGTGCGCTCGACACTCGCCGACGGCATCCACATGACGCACGGCACGCGCAATGTGCTGGTCCAGGGCAATGTCGTGCGTGGTACCGGCGACGACATGATCGCCGTGGTGAGCTACCAGGCCGACGGGGCGCTGAGCGGCAACGTGCTGGTTACCGGCAACTCCCTCGAAGGCAACACGTGGGGGCGCGGGATCACGGTGGTCGGCGGCACGGAGGTGACGATCTCGAACAACATCGTGCATGACGTGCAGGTCAGTGCGGGGATCCTCGTTGCGCAGGAAGACAGTTACAGAACCTACGGCGCGTCCGACGTTCGGGTCGAGAACAACGTGATTTCGTCCATTCAGACCGCGGTCGGCCGGACCGATCCGCGCCCGCTGACACAGCAGGCCGCGATCGACGTCAGTACGTGGTCGGGCTCGGTGACGCGCGTGGTCGTAATCGGCAACCGCGTGTCGCACGCGCGGTTTGCCGGCATTCGCGTATGGGGAAACGTGTCGCAGTACCGGATCGCGGATAACCGGTTGTCCGCGATCGGCGGGGAGGCGGTGCAGGTGGGTGGGGGCGGAGGCTGTACCTCGGGCGGCACGAGTGCCGAGCAGTGCAGGGTGGCGGTCATGCAGCCGGCGTCGATCGACGTGGTCGGGGCCGATACGTCGGCGTTGCCGCATGTGCGCGAAGCGCTCAGGCAGGCGCGTCCGCCGCGGCGCGGCATCGATTGACGTATCGATGCACGCGCCGGCGTGCGCAGCACGCAACTATCGCACGACGTCTCCCTCTGCCACTTGCACGTGCGGCGCCGCGTGCGTTTCCGGCAGCGCGTCGACGACCGGGCGCCCGTACTGGTCGTCGAAGCGCACGATATCGTCTTCGCCGAGATAGTTGCCCGATTGCACTTCGATGATTTCGAGCGGAATGCGGCCGGGATTCTCGAGGCGATGGACTTCACCGACGGCGATATACGTCGACTCGTTCTCGCTGAGCAGAAAGGTCTCGTTGCCGCGCGTCACCTTCGCGGTGCCGTGCACGACGATCCAGTGCTCGGCGCGGTGATAGTGCATCTGCAGCGACAGCCGCTTGCCCGGTTCGACGACGATCCGCTTCACCTGGAACCGCTCGCCGAGATCGATCGAATCGTAGTGCCCCCACGGACGCTGCACCTTGCGGTGTTCGCTCGCCTGCGGGCGCCGGTCGCTCTTCAGGCGCGCGACGATGTTCTTCACGCGCTGCACGTCGTGCCTGTTCGCGACGAGCACCGCGTCGGGCGTTTCGATCACGACGACATCCTTCATGCCGACGCACGCGACGAGACGCCCTTCCGAACGCACGAGGCTGTCCTGCGTGTCCTCGAACACGGTCGGGCCGCGGGCGACGTTGCCCTGGTCGTCCTTCGGCATGATTTCCCAGATCGCATCCCACGTGCCGACGTCCGACCAGCCGGCCGAAAGCGGCACCACGATGCCTTCGATGCCGAGTTCGCTGCTGTCGGCCAGGCGCTCCATGACCGCATAGTCGATCGAGTCGGACGGGCAGGCGTCGAACGCCGCGGCGTCGATCCGGAAGAACGGATCGTCGGCGACGCCCGCGCGCCACGCCGACTCGCAGGCCGCATGGATTTCGGGCGCCAGCGCGTGAATCGCCTTGAGCCAGACCGATGCGCGTGTGACGAAAATGCCGCTGTTCCACCAGTAGTCGCCCGACTGCAGGTAGCGCTCGGCGAGCGCCGCGTCGGGTTTCTCGACGAAGCGTCCGATCGAATAACCGCCTTGTCCGCCGTGGCGGCTCGTCCGCGGCTCGCCGACCCGGATATAGCCGTAGCCCGTTTCCGCGCGGCGCGGCAGCACACCGAGCGTCACGATCGCGCCTTCTTGCGCATAACGTGCCGCGCGCGCGATCGCATCCTGGAACGCGCCGACATCGGCGATCACGTGATCGGCCGGCATCACCGCGAGCACGGGGTCGTCCTCGAATACGCTGGCGTCGAGCGCGGCAAGCGTGAGCGCCGGTGCCGTGTTGCGCGCAGCGGGTTCGAGCAGGATACGAGCGGGCGCCGCACGGTCGACCACTTGCGCGGCGCTCATGATGCGATGCTGTTCGCCGCACACCAGCAACAGCTTGTCGCCCAGCACCGCGTTCGCGATGCCGTTCAGGCGGCGCGCCGTCGCGGACAACGGCGATTCGTTCGAGGTCAGCTCGATCAACTGCTTCGGAAACTGTTCGCGCGACAGCGGCCAGAGGCGCGTGCCGGAGCCGCCGGCGAGGATGACCGGCAGGATGCGTGGAAGGTCGGGGGCGGGAACCGGGTGCAGGGTGCGTGTCATCGATTGGCTCCGGTATCGGCGGGCAGCCGGTTGAGCACGCGTGCGTCGGTGCGCGCGTCTTCGTTCCTGGGCCGGGCCGACGAAACGGTCCGGGACAGCAGTTGGCGCAGCGCGCCGGCGGCGCGGTCGGCCGGCCGGATCATGCCGACGAACGGTGCACCCTGCTCGAGATACGGTCCGTACGCCTTGCGGAATCCGAAACGTTTGTAGAACGCCTGGCGCGGCGCAGGGACGTGCATGCGCAGCGCGGCGTCCGGCCATGCGGCCAGTGCGGCGGTCAGTGCACGCTCGAGCAGGTGCTCGAGCGTTTCGCCGTCGCGGCACGCTTCGCTCGTCAATACCTTGTCGATCACGACGTCCGGATCGATGTCGTCGCCGGGCAGGAGCCGTGCGTAGGCCGCGACTTCCACCGCGTCGCCGTTGCGCACGGTTGCATAGACGTGCAATGCGCCCGCGTCCTTGCCGTCGATGTCGAGATGGGTATGCGCATCCTCGACGACCAGCACGGTGTTGCGTGCGCGCAGGATTGCATAGAGATCGACGGCGCTCAGATGTTCGAATTCACAACAATGCCATTCCATGATGCGGTCCTCGTGTGAAACCTTCAGCACGCCATGTCGCACGGATACGTTCGTCCGATGCGAAGCGGCAATGATCATGATGCGGATGCGGCGCGCGCCGGTCTGTTCGAAAGCTTACCCATGCTCGGGGTTCGCCCGGGCGAGGCGTCATCTGCCGACAGCGCCGTAATGTCCGCCAGCACACATCGGCGGTGCCGGTGTTTTCCGATAATTGCCATGGCGAGGTGGCCGCGTTGCGCGGCCCATCCCTGTCGAACGTCAATGGAGAATCGGGAGCGGTACTTGAAGATTGCGATCGTTCACGACTGGCTGGTCGTGCCTGGCGGCGCCGAACGCGTGCTGGCGCACATGATCGACTGCTTTCCGCAGGCCGATGTCTACAGCCTCGTCGATTTCCTCGAGGATCGGGACTGCCTGCGCGGCCGCGCGGTGCGCACGTCCTTCATCCAGAAGCTGCCGTTCGCGCGCACGCGCTACCGCAGCTACCTGCCGTTGTTTCCGCTGGCCATCGAACAGTTCGACCTGTCGGCGTACGATGTCGTGCTGTCGAGCTCGTATGCGGTTGCGAAGGGCGTGCTCAGCGGCCCGGACCAGTTCCACGCCAGCTACGTGCATTCGCCGGTGCGCTATGCGTGGGACCTGCAACACCAGTACCTGAACGAGGCCGGCCTCGCACGCGGGCCAAAATCGGTCATCGCGCGTGCGCTCCTGCATTACATCCGCAACTGGGATGCGCGTTCGGCGAACGGCGTCGATCGCGTGGCCGCCAATTCGCACTTCATCGCGCGCCGCATCCGCAAGACTTACCGGCGCGATGCGACCGTGATCTATCCGCCGGTCGACGTCGACCACCTGTCGCCGCGCGCGGACAAGGAGGCGTTCTACCTGACCGCGTCGCGGCTCGTGCCGTACAAGCGGATCGACCTGATCGTCGACGCGTTCTCGCGTACGCCGGAACGCCGCCTCGTCGTGATCGGCGACGGGCCGGAGATGGAGAAGATCCGCGCGCTGGCCGGGCCCAACGTCACGCTGCTCGGTTACCAGCCGTTCGACGTGCTGCACGACCACCTGCAGCGTGCGCGCGCATTCGTGTTCGCCGCGGAAGAGGATTTCGGCATTTCGCCGGTCGAGGCGCAGGCATGCGGCACGCCCGTGATCGCGTACGGGAAGGGCGGCGTGCGCGAGTCGGTGCGGGCGTGGCCCGGCACCGGCGCAACGGGCCTGTTCTACCGCGCGCAGACGGTCGATGCACTGGTCGATGCGCTTGCCCGATTCGAAGCGCTGCCGCGCGGGGCGATCGATCCGCACGCGTGTCGCGCGAATGCCGAGCGCTTCAGCTCGGCGCGCTTTCGGGACGCGTTCACGCGCTTCGTGATGGATGGCTATGCCGCGTTGCAGGAGGAGATGGCCGGTCCCGCCGGTTTCGCGCCGCACGGCGATGCGTCGATCGAGGACGGCATGGGCGATCTGCGGGATCGGGAGGGCGAGACGGCGCTGCGAACCTGAGCGGCGATCGCGCGGGATGATTACGGAGTGTAACCGCCGGGCGGCCCGCGCGCCGTGCCGGGACGGCGCCGCCGGCCGGCAGCGCGCGCGATTATGTGGCGTGCGGCGTGTGGTGCCGGTCTTTTTAAAGGATTCCGGTGAAAATCACGCGCAATCGAGGGGGCCGATCTGGCGGAAATGTAGTATTTGGCACTGATTGACGCGATTGTTGAGAGAGAATCAAATCTTGGTAGCCAAAGGTGTATCGCGCGGGGCGACCGGCTGCGTAACCGGCTGATTCAGGATTATCTTTTGGTAACAAGACCATCTCGAAACGAGGTGTAAATTCACGAACGGATGAAGTGCGGCGGTCATTCCGCTTGTGGGTTGGCCGCCATCCGGTTCAGTATCGGGCGCGATCGTCGTGTACGACGCGACGCACGCTCGGACGGATGCTCCGTTTGTCGACGTGCCCCGCCTGCCGGCGGGTCGCGTCAAAGCGGGAATGTCGCGGCTCGCGCAGCCGCGCGTTCCCTTTGAGTTCGATGACAACGAGGCCGGATGACATCCGGCTCGACCTCCGGGGGTTCTCGCCGTGTGCAGTTTCGATATTCGCCAAGGCTGCGGAAACGCAGCGCGGAAAGGTGGCCATGCGCCGCCGGCCGCAGCGCACGCGAACGGTTCGCGGAGTGGAGAAAGTGATGGTTCGTTATGAATATGCCAATAACGCGCGATAAGAGCGCCGACGCGGGGAGTGGTAACGGGCAGCGTCCGCTGATTTACTGGACGCAGTCGCCGTCCGTCATGCTCCGGAAGGAACTGGCGCGACGCGACTGGAAAGTGTCGATCGTCGCGCAGGCGAGCGAGTTGCGCGACACGTCCGGCGAAATCACCTGCGGCATCCTCGACCTGAGCGGCGGCCATGCCGACGCGATCGGCAGCATCGCGTCGACCTGCGCGTCGATGCGCGACGTCGTCTGGGTCGCACTCATCGATGTCGGCCAGACCGCTTCTCCGAACGTTCGCGCGCTGTTGCGCGACTATTGCTTCGACTACGTCACGTTGCCCGCCTCGCACCAGCGCATCGCCGATACGGTCGGCCACGCGTACGGCATGGAGTGCCTGTTCGCGCGCGACCGCGAACGGCTCGAATCGGAGGAAAAAGGCATCGTCGGCACCTGCAGCGCGATGCTGCGGCTGTTCGATACGGTGCGGCGCTTCGCGCGCACCGACGCACCGGTGTTCGTGTTCGGCGAAACAGGGACGGGCAAGGAGTTGACTGCCGTCGCGATCCATCGCCATTCTGAGCGCCGCAACGGCCCGTTCGTCGCGGTCAACTGCGGCGCCATTCCGCCGCATCTGCTGCAATCCGAACTGTTCGGCTATGAGCGCGGCGCATTTACCGGCGCGAACGCGCGCAAGATCGGCTATGTCGAAGCGGCGAACGGCGGCACGCTGCTGCTCGACGAGATCGGCGACCTGCCGCACGAGAGCCAGGCGAGCCTGCTCCGCTTTCTGCAGGAGCGTTCAATTCATCGCCTGGGCGGCAGCGATCCGGTGCCGGTCGATGTCCGGATCGTGTCGGCGACGCACGTCGACTTGCGCGAAGCGATGGAGGAAGGGCGTTTTCGGCCGGACCTGTTCCACCGTCTGTGCGTGATGCGCATCGACCAGCCGCCGCTGCGCGCGCGCGGCAAGGACATCGAGCTGCTCGCGCATCACATGCTCGAACGCTTCCGCGGCGACGCGCGCCATCGCGTGCGCGGCTTCTCGACGGATGCGATCACGGCACTCTACAAGCACGACTGGCCCGGCAACGTCCGCGAGCTGATCAACCGCGTGCGCCGCGCGGTCGTGATGACGGAAGGGCGCCTGATTACCGCGCAGGATCTCGAACTCGAATACTGTCTCGATGCCGCGTCACCGTCGGTGGCCGACATCCGCAAGTCGATCGAACGCGAGGCGATCGAAACCGCCCTGTTGCGCACGCGCGGGCGCGTCGCCGCGTCGGCCCGCGAGCTCGGCGTGTCGCGCGCGACGTTGTATCGCTGGATGGAGGCATACGGGATCGAGCGGCCGCGCGGCACGGGCTCGTCCGACTGAGATTCATTCGACAAGGCGACACTCGCGGCTGCCGAAAGCCGCGAGCGTTGCGTCAACCGGCCTGCGTGGCGCGCACCGTGCGCGCGGCGTTCACGGCCCGAATTTCCACGGTCGGCGGCCCATCGGTCGCGGCCGCATGCTTCCCGATCATTTCAAGCGGAACGAGCGCGACGCGCGCCGGCGTGCCGGGCGCGAGATGGAACCAGTCGTCGCGGGGCACGTAGCCCGGTGCATCGATCTGCACATGACGCGCGACGTGCCGTGTATCGATGTCGACGTGCCACGTGTCACCGGTGCGCGACACGCACGCTTCCAGCCCGAGTTCACGGCGCGCCAGCACGGCCGGATGCGTGCGGGACGGGAAATGGAACGCCTGCGACAGCAGCGTGCCGTCGTCGGCACGCAGCGTCGCGAAGACGGTGTCGTGTTCGCAAGTCCCGAAGCGGTACGCGTAGGTCCAGTCGAAGAACCGGCCGAGCAGCTCGGCCGAGCCGATCCGCACCGTGTCGTGCGCGGCGATCCGCACCGGGCAACCGGCACGCGCGACCGGCGTGCGGCCGTCGCGCAGCGCGACCAGCTCGAGTGCGGCCGACAACGGCGCGGGGCGCTCGTTGACGACATGCACGTCGAGCCCGTTCAAGCCTTCGTCGACCAGCAGCACCTGCACGGGCTGCAGGACCTGGCGCAACGCATGCCACGCCGATTTCGGCCGGTGCGCGGCGTCGATCAGCCCCCAGCCGGCGCCCGGCATCACGTCCTGGAACTGCCAGACGAGCGCGCCGGCGCAGCGCGAGCCGGTGCGCCGCCATTCGGAAAACGTTTCGCGCATCAGGTCCGCGATCACCGCGCGCGACAGCTCGAAGTAGCGCGCCGGATCCTCGCGCCGCAGCCGGTCGGGCACGACGTCGTAGAGCGTCTGCAGATAGTGGTCGCGAACGTCCTCGAAATCCCACGACGTGCCGGGGTCGCGCGGCACGGCTGCCTTCCAGCGCGGCTCGTGCACGCCGGGCCAGCCGAGCTCGGCGAGCGTCGCGTCGCACGGCACGTTCGAGAATGCGAGGCATTCGCTCGCGAAGCGCACGTCCGCGCGGCGCGCGTCGTCGAGCGGGCGCAGGTACGCACCGACGCCGTAGTAGTGCGACACGCGTTCGCGCGGGGCGAACGGCAGCACGCCGCCGTCGGGCGAATCGGGCACGTACGGGACGTCGGGCCGGCATGCGGCCGCGTGGCCGGCCAGCCGGTCGGCGGTCAGCTCGAGGAAGCGCTGCTTCGGCCCGAGCCCGGACATCGCGGCCTGTTGTGCGATCTCGCTGCCGCCGCACAGTACGGCAAGCGACGGCGACGCGCTGTGCCGCGACAGGAACTGACGGACTTCGCGATCGACGTTGTCCGCGAATGCGGGATCGTCGAGCGCATAGTCGAAGTTCGCGAACATGAAATCCTGCCAGACCAGCAGCCCGAGCCGGTCGCACCACGCGTGAAAGGCATCGGCCTCGTAGGTCATCGTGCCGCCGACGCGGATCATGTTGAAGCCGGCGTCGCGCGCGAGCCCGAGCAGGTGGGCGTAGGTGGCGTCGTCCGCGTGCAGCGTGCGCGGCGCGGCGCTGCTCCAGCATGCGCCGCGCGCGAACACGGGCACGCCGTTGATGCGCAGCCCGAAGCCCTTGCCGTCGGCGCCGGCGTCGACTTCGATCGTGCGGAAACCGGTTGCGCCGAGCGGTCGCAACGCGTCGCCGAGATGCAGTGCGACGTCGTACAGCACCGGCTCGCCGTGCGTATGCGGCCACCAGCGGCACACGTTGGGCACCGCGACGCTCGCGCGCAGACGGTCGGGGCCGGCGCGTTCGAGCGTGGCGTGGTGCTTGCCGCACGACAGCCGTGCGGCGAGCGCGTCGGGCAGCGGCGCTGCGAACGTCAGTTCCGCGTCGAGCCAGCCCGTCTCGCCTTCGATGCGCGCGTGCAGGTCGCAATCGACGAGCACGGGCCCGTCAGCGGGATCGAGCACGTCCACGGGCCGCCACGGGCCGGTCGGCACATGCGGCGGAAACCAGCCCGGCATGTGTCCGAACAGCGACGTGCGGACCGTGCGTAGCGCCGCCGGCTCCGCGAGCCGCGTCCGCCAGCGTGCGCGGCGCGGCGCGCGCGTGTCGCGCAGGTGCGCGGCGAGCGCCCGGAAGCAGACGGTCAGCCGGTGCGTACCGTCGAGCGACACGGAAACGTCGTGTGCGACGAACATGCTGTCGGAGCGGAGAATCGGCGTGTCGTCGAGCCACGCTTGCGCGAGCGTCGCGAGGCCGTGAAAACGCAGCACGCGCGGCCCGTGTCCGCGCAGTTCGATCCGGTACCAGTGGTCGCGCTCGTCGAGCGATGCGGCTTCGTCGAGCCGGCCCGCGAGCGCGAGCGACTGCGCGACCGTGCCGGGCACGGTCGCCGGAATCCAGCCGTCGCCGGCGGCCGGGAGGTCGCGCGGTTCCCGCGCAGCGCCCGCGGCCGTCGGCAGCATCGACCACGCGGGCAGGGCACGCGTGCGCGTCACCGCATGGCCGGCACGGGTGCCGCCGTGTCGCTGCGCACGGGCTTCATGTGCCGCAGCGGCAACGCGATCTGCCGCGCGCACGCTACCACATCCGTATAGGCGGCCTCGATCGCTTCGAGCGTCGAGTCGCCGCGCTCCTCCTTGCCGCGCGCGCACGCGCGTGCGAGCCGGAATTCGAGCACCATCGCTTCGGACGCGATGCGGTCGCATGCGGCACGGATCTCGGCGAACGGCCCGACGCAGCCGCTGGCCTGCAGCCAGCGCGCGTAATGGCCGAACAGCTCGAAATTCGCGCCGAGCTGCCGCACCGAGTTGAACGAGTACGCATGGAAATGCTCGAGCGGCGAATCGGCGAGCGTCCGCGCATCGGTCTGCAACTGCCGCCGGAACGCGGCGATCGGGTTGACGACCGGCAGGCGCCGCAGGTGGCGCTGCAGCGCGGCGAGCGACGTTTCGCACAGCTCGCGCTCGTCGAGCGGCGCAAACCGCCGCTTCGCGCATTCCACGTAAGGCGGCAGCGTCATCGGCGAGTTGCCGCCGACGAGCCCGTTGTAGTCGAAATCCTCGGCCACGTAATACCCGCTGTTGTGGAAGTAGCCGATCTGGCGTTTCGCGCGGTCGATCGCATCGATGCCGATCGTCGTCTTCGTGTGCTGCGTGCGGTAGCTGCTGCCGCGCGTATCGGGCAGGAACCACGCGTCGACCTCGACGATCATCAGGTGGCCGCGCGCAACCTGCGTCTCGATGTGCTGGTCGAGCGGTTCGTAGATCGAGTGTTCCTGCACGACGATGCCGTACAGCCGCTCGAGTTCGTCGTGCGGAAACTTGAAGAACGTGAACTGGTCGCCCTCGAAATCGAGCGCAATCGTAAACGGCAGCGCCGCGTACGGATTGAAGCCCCACCACCGGAGCACCTCGAGCCACATGTCGACGTAGCAGTTGGTCTGTTTCCAGACCATCTCCTGGCTATGCAGCGGATGCGGGCGGTAGTGGCGCGCGCGGTGGCGCACATCCTCGAACGACGCGTCTTCGCCGTCGCGGGACACGAATCTCATGGCGTGCCCCACAGCACGTCGCGGACTTCGCGCGGCCATGCGTCGATGTCGAAGCCGTGATGGCGGAACAGTGCGAGCGTGAGCCGTTCGAGGCCGAAGCCGACGCAGCCCGTGTGCGCGACGTCGCCCGTCGCGGTGCGGATGTCCCACAGCAGCCCGAAATGGTCCATGTGGTAGTTGAAGCTCAAGCAAGCGGTCTGGCGATCGTCGTGCTCGATCGGGATCAGCAGCTCGAACTTCAGGTTCTGCTCGCGCTGGCTGTTCGCGACGATCTTGCCGCCGCGCCCGAAGAACGGGTCGTTCGCGAGGTCGATCGCGTTGGGCAGGCGCAGCGCCTCGATCATCCGCGTGCCGCGTTCGATCCAGGTCTCGCGGAACGACACGATCTGCTCGGGCGTGCCGATCCGCACGTACTCGCGCATCCGGAACAGCTGCATGCGGGTCGGGTCGAGCGACGGCTCGTGGCGGAAGCAGTACGAGAAGACGTCGACGATCCGGCCGTCGGCCGGCAGCGCACCCGCGCGTGCGACGACCGGGTAGACCGGGTAGCACGCGGCGGGCGTCATCACGACGTAGGTCGGCTTCTGGCTTTCCGTCCAGTCGTCGCCGCGATCGAGGCACTGCAGTACGCGCTGGTGCTGGTGTTCGTCGCCGCAGAACGCATGCACGCTGCCCGCGAGCTGCGGGAAGCTCTTCATGTATTCGCTGCGCTCGAACTCGGTGCGGCTCATCGCCGGCGGGAAGCGCAGCACTTCGGCCTGCTGGTCGGCGCCGATGCGCGTGACGAACGCGTCGAGCGCCTCCACGACGCGCTCGAACCGTTCGCTGCGGCCGAACAGGCCCTGGATGCCGGTCGAGACCAGCAGGCCCGCGTCGATCAGTTCGTCGCGCAGCGGGTTGACGCCCGCGCGGTCGATCGGTGCATCGGCGGGAGCGGAGGCGGCGGAGGGCACGGCAAGGCGATCGTTCACGTATGTTTCTCCAGCGTCGCAGGACGCAGCGCGAGCAGCAGGTTCGAGGTGTTGACGGCAATGCGGTCGTTGCTGATCATCAGCGGCGCCGCATGCAGGTCGCGAATGTGGCGGCCGATGCTGAACGGCGTGCCTTGCTTGTAGCCGGCCATCCCGCAGATCATCATGGCCTGGTGCGCGACTTCCAGCGCGGTCGTCGACACGTAGGTCTTCAGCGTGTTGATCTCGGCGGCCCGGGCCATGCCGGCCGACCACGAGCGGGACGCCGGGTTCGCGTGAAGGCGCAACACGTTGTCGACGCGGGCCTGCATCGCCTGCATCAGCGCGAGCGATTCGGCGATGCGCCGCGACGCGGGCGACGGTGCGCCGTCGGTCTGGCGGGCCTGGGCGCGGAAGAACTGGTGCGCGCGGTGGAACGCGTCGCCGGCCACACCGATCCATACCGCAGCCCACAGGATGTGCGACACCGGCACCATCGTTTCCTCCGCGATCTTCGCGAACGGTACCGGCAGGCACTGGACGGCGGCGCCATGCGCATCGAGCTCGAAGCCGTTGCTGCAGGTGCCGCGCATCCCGAGCGTGTCCCATTCGCCGCGGCGCGTGAGCGTGTAGCCGTCGCGCAGCAGCGTGACGAGCACCTGCTCGGAAGCCGGCGCGTCCGCATCGCGTCGTGCGGTCGCGAGAATGCCGTCTGCATAGTCGCCATACGAGATCGTCGGCGCAGATTTGCGCAGCCGGAATTCGCCGCCGCTGGTTTCGAGCGCGCACTGGCTCGCGCGCAGGTTGCCGCCGACGCCGTCTTCCGACGTGGCCGATGCGAGCAGCCACTGGTGGCGCACGAGCTGTTGCAGGAACAGCTTGTGCCAGCCCTGGTCGGCGGCGTGATCGACGATGCAGGCGACCTGGATCTGATGCATCGCGAACACCATCGCCGACGATGCGCAGGCCTGGCCGAGAATCGAGCAGGCCGACGCGATGTCTTCCAGCGACGCCCCCACACCGCCGAGATGGGTCGGCACCATCGCGCCGAGCAGGCGGCGCGCGCGCATCGCCTCGATCGCCTCGACGGGGCAGCGCGCGTCGCGATCGACCGCGTCCGCGTGCTGCGCGGCGATCTGCGCGACGGCATGCGCGGCCTCGTCGAGCCGACGCGCATCGCTGTCGGCCGCGAGTTCGGGAAGCAGCGCGCTCATGCCGAATGCTCGGTGCGTTGCAGCGTGGTGATCGTGTCCGCGAGCGCGTCGATGCTGCGGAACAGGTTGCGGTTCAGCATCTCGTCGGGAATCTCGATGTTGAATTGCTTCTCGATCGCGAGCATCAGCTGGATCGTGTCGAGTGACGAAAGGCCGGCTTCGTAGAGGTCGTCCCCGTCGCCGATCGAATCGATCGCGGCTTCGAGATGGGCGACGTGCTTCAGGATGGTTTTGATTTCGTTTTTCACGTGCTGCTCCGGCGTGCGTGGTGTCGTCCGCTCGGGCAGACGCGCGACACGCGCTGACGTCCCCCCGGCAGTCCGGCATCAGTAGACCATTGGCAGACGCGGCGTTCTGTTCGCCACCCTACAAACAACTGACCCGGCAGGCAGCGGACGGCACGCGCGGCGGCGCCCCGTCCCGATGCGGCACGCCGATCAGGCCCGCGACGCGGCCGGCACACCCGAATCGGCCGACAGGATGCGCTTCATCTCGTCGCGCACGATCGCGCGGCAGCCGCACGACATTTTCTCGAGGCCGTCGAGGTCGGCGAGCTCGATCGAACTCCGGTACTGCCGGATCAGGCCCAGCTTCTGGATTTCGCCGGCGGCGTCGGTAACCGTTTCGCGCCGCACGCCGAGCATCTGCGCCAGCATGCTGTGCGTCACCTGGATCTCGATGCTGCGGGTCCGGTCGTACGCGAGCAGGAACCATCTGCATAACTGATGTTTGAGCACGTGATGACGGCTGCAGAACGTGATCTGCGAGACCTGCGCCATCAGCAGCCGCACGCAGACGAACACGAGATGGCGGATCACCGGCGATGCATCGAACGCGGCGGCAAACACGCGCCGGTCGAGCCGGTAGACGAAACCGTCGCGGCAGGCCACGGCACGGCAGGGCATCCGGCCGCTGCCGCCGATCACGTCGTCGCACACCACGCTCTCGCTGCCGATCTCGGCGACTTCCAGCGTCATGCCGCCGGACGACACGTACTGCAGCGAAATCGCGGTCGTGACGGGCAGGTAGACGGCGGTGAGCATTTCGCCGGGCTCGCAGAGCACTTGCCCGGATTTCAGGTGGACGAGTTGAAGATGGGGAACCAGCGTCGCGAGCTCGTCGCGGTCGATGGCCGCGAGAAAGCGGTTTGCATCGAAGCTGTGGGAAAGCTCGATCATGCCGTTCGCGTACGCGACGGCGTCAGGGGCCTGGTGAGTCACGGCGCATCCTCGTAGGTGGCGGTCACGCGTCGTCTCGGCGATATCCCGGGAATGGGAAATTCGCACGATCGTGCGGACTTGTGTTCGTCAAAAATGGAGTGACGATACTGGCGAAAAGGCTAGCACGCCATTGAAATCGTTCAATTGCACATTGCGTCATTTCACAAAGTTTGACGATTTTGGCGGGTGCAAACGTCATCCGGATTTAATGATTCATTTTCGTGAAATTAATCATCCGGAAGTTGAATGCAACTTCGGGCATTCATTCCATGTCGGCCGCGAATCAATCGGGTGGCAGCGCGCATCGCACGGGGAAAGTGCTCGGTGGGTATTGAACATTGTTTGACAAATAAATGGTGCTCGCAAGAATGTCTCAAATAATCAATGGTTTGCATGGGAATTGTGCGGTGGATGACAGAGGCGGAAATTAGTGCGTCGATTCAGATTTGAGACAGTTTCAAACAACCGTGTGAGGCGTGCAGCCGTCACGGAATGTTATCCGGCACATCATGGAAACAATTGAAAATCGACTGTAAGTATATGAGCGACAAGCCGTGCAGCACCGGTGCGGCTGCCTCGGTGCGACGCAGGTGAATTGATCAGTCAAATCGCATGCAGTGTCCGCCACCGGGAAGAGTGTCCGAAAATGAGACGCTTTTTTTGTTTTTGGGCCGGTTATTCGGTCGATCTAAATCAGGCGTGATTCATATATTAAGGATGGGCATGTATTGGCACGTAAATCGCTTATTCGGGCTGGCGTGTTGAAACGGAACAGTCGACTCGATCCGGCGGCGATAAGCCGACGGTCGGTCGGAATCAGGGTTGTGGGCCGCAACCACGATCAGTCCGGGCGCGCATCGCGATAACGAGTTTCGTGCACGCGGCTGCAGGCGGCGCGGACAATAAAAGGGATACAGACATGCTTCATCTTCACTCGAGCTATTCGGCGAACGCCATCCTCGATGCCCTCCCCGAGGACAGCATCCGCACCATCGCACCGCATCTCGAACTGGTCAGGATCAAGGCCGGGATGCTCGACCGGGTCGGCGAGCCGATGCGCCACGTGCATTTCCCGACGACGTCGATGATGTCGGTGCAGCACCTGATGGAGGACGGTGCGATGGTCGAGGTGGCGCAGGTCGGCCGCGAGGGCGTGGTCGGGCTCGCGACGCTGGTCGGTGGCGCCGCGGCGTCGCACCGGGTCGAGGTCCGTATCGGCGGGATGGCCTATCGCGTGCCGAGCTGCGTGATGCGCGCCGAATTCGAGCGCTCGCCGGCAACCTACCGGCTGCTGCTCAACTACTGCCAGGCGGCGATGGCGCAGATCTCGCGCAGCGCGCTGTGCAACCGTCATCACTCGGTCAGCGAGCAGCTCAGCCGCTGGCTGCTGCTTGCGCATGACCGCATCGACGGCGACGAACTGGCCGTCACGCAGCAGACGATCGCGAACATGCTCGGCGTGCGGCGCGAAGGCGTGACGGAAGCGGCGGGCAACCTGCAGGAAGCCGGGCTGATCCGGCAGCGTCGCGGCCGCATCACGGTGCTCGACCGCGACGGCCTCGAACATCACGCGTGTGAATGCTACAACCTGATTCGCGCGGACTATCGCAGGCTGCTCGGCACGCGCGGGACGGCGAGGCCGACACCGGGTCGGCCCCGCATGCCGGACGCGCATCGCGGGTTCCCGGCACATGGTGCGTGACGATGCAATCGAAGTCCGGCGGGACGAATTCGATGCGGCATTCTGTGATCGCAGTTACCGACACCGTGCTCGTGCTGGCAGGCGCGCTTGCCGCGCAGGCGGCATCGGGCCTCGCGTGGCGCGAGTTGTCCGACGCGCAGCGCGGCGCGATCGCGCTGCTGTGCGTGCTGACCGTGGCCTTGCTGCCGCGCTACCTGCGCACCGTGCGTGGCAGCGTGGCGCCGCAAGGCGGCACGCATGCGCTGACGCAGACGATGGTGGCGCTCGTCTGCGCGAGCGTGCTGACGGTAGTCGCCGCGATGTGGATCATGAACCGCGGCGGCACGATCACGACACACTGGATCGTGCGCACGGTGCTGGCCGGCGACGCCGCATTGCTGCTCGGCCGTGCCGCGCTGCTGGCGCTCGCGCTGACGCGTGACGACCCGCGCGCGCGGCAGCGCCGCGTCGCGGTGGTCGGCGCAACGGCGTACGGGCGTGTCGCGGTCGAGCGGATGCAACTGGCGCCGCACGGGCTTTTCGTGGCGGCGTGCGTATTCGACGACGACGCACAGGCTGCCTCCGGCGGCATCGGCGGCGTGCCGGTGATCGACGACTGGAACGTGCTGCGCGACCTGATTCGCGGCGGCGAGATCGACGAGGTCTGGCTCACGCTGCCGATGTCGCACGAGTGGCGGATCCAGCGCATCGTGCGCGAGTTGCGCGACGAGTTCGTGGAACTGCGTTTGTTGCCCGACGTGCGGCAGATGGCGGTGGTCGATCGCTCGGCGACCGACGTGCTCGGCATGCCGGCCATCAACCTCGCGACCACGCCGCGCTCGGCGCCGGAGCTGTGGGCGAAGTTCGCGTTCGACCGGCTGTTCGCATTCGGCGTGCTGATTCCGTTGCTGCCGCTGCTGTCGATGCTGGCGATCGCGGTCAAGCTGTCGTCGCCGGGGCCCGTGCTGTTCAGGCAGCGCCGCAAGGGCGTCGACGGCCGGGAGTTCGACATTCTGAAGTTCCGGACGATGCGCGTGCATCGTGTGCAACCGGGCGTCTTGCGACAGGCGTCGCGGAACGATTCGCGGATCACGCGCGTCGGTGCGTTCCTGCGGCGTACGTCGCTCGACGAGCTGCCGCAGTTCTTCAACGTGCTGTTCGGGCAGATGTCGGTCGTCGGCCCACGCCCCCATGCGATCGAACACGACGACTTGTACCGGCAATTGATCGATTGCTACATGTACCGCTACCGCGTACGGCCGGGCATCACCGGGTGGGCGCAGGTAAACGGCTATCGCGGCGAGACGCGCAAGGTCGAGGCGATGGAAGCGCGCGTGAAGTTCGATCTGTTCTACATGCAGAACTGGAGCTTCTGGTTCGACATGAAGATCATCCTGTTGACGGTCGTGCGGGGTTTCATCGGTCGCAATGCTTTCTGAGGATGACGAATCATCCTGGAAGCGGTGCGTTGTGCGATCGAACGTACTGACCGGAGCGCAGGTGGCGAACACACTGACGGCACAGCAGCATCCCGCGTAACGGGATGTCCGGCGGCGCGAAGGCGCCGCAGCCATCGGAATGGTCACGATCATGTCAACGTCGATTCGAGAGCGAAGCGCACCGGTACTGCAGGAAGCGCGCGCGGAGCGGGGCGCCGGCACGGCCGCGTATACCGCGCGGCCGTGCCGGCTCGCGATCAACGGGAAATTCACCGCGCAGCGCATGACGGGCGTTCAGCGCGTGGCATACGAACTGACGGCCGAACTCGCGCGCATCGCGAGCGCCGACGAGGCGCCGTCGCTCGTCGTGCCGTCCGATCACGATCCGGCGGCCATGCCGGCCGGCGCGCGATCACTGACGTCCGGGCGCCGGCACGGCGCGCTGTGGGAGCAATGGACGCTGCCGCGCATGACGCGTGGCCGGACCTTGCTGAGCCTATGCAACATTGGCCCGCTGGTGAAGCACGATCAACTGCTGGTGATTTATGACGCGGCGATTTTCGACCTGCCGGCCGGCTATTCGATGGCGTTCCGACTCTGGTACCGCTTCGCGTTCTCGATCATGAAGCGGCGCGCGCGCCATATCGTGACGATCTCGCATTTTTCGCGGACGCGGCTGGCCGCGCGGCTTGGCGTGCCGCCCGCGCGCCTGTCGGTCGTGCCGGGGGCGGTCGATCATATCGACCGCATCGATGCCGATCCTGGCGTGCTGTCGCGCCTGAATCTCGAGACGGACCGCTACGTATTGTTCGTCGGGTCCCTCGCACCCGGCAAGAATCTCGTGCGCGCACTGGCCGCGGTGGCGCTGATGCGCGAGTCGCACCCGACGTTGCGTTTCGTGATCGCGGGGGGCGCCAATGCGAAGATCTTCGGTGCACGGGCGGCCGGCCTGCGCGAAGACGATCCGTACGTCACATGGGCCGGTTACGTGACCGACGGCGAGCTGAAAGCGTTGTACGAGCATGCGGGCTGCTTCGTGTTTCCGTCGCTGTACGAAGGATTCGGGCTGCCGCCGCTCGAGGCGATGCGGTGTGGCTGCCCGGTCGTCGTGTCGCACGAAGGGGCGCTTCCGGAAGTCTGCGGCGGTGCAGCGCTGTTCTGCGATGCGTATTCACCGCCGGATATCGCCGCGGCGATCGCCCGCGTGATGGACGATCCCGAACTGCGGGCACGGTTGCGCACGCTGGGCCGCGAGCACGCGCAGCGATACAGCTGGCAGCGCTCGGCGCGCATGTTGCTCGACATCGTCCGTGCCGATGCTTGACGCGTGATGAGGCAATGGTGCTCGCGGGGCGAGCGATCCCGGCGGCGCCTGCGATAACCGCATTCGACGACGTCGCGATTTCGCGTCCGTCCCCAGTTCCGGCGCGCGTAGGCCGAGCGCTGCAGTGCACGCTGATTCCGGTCAACACACGCACGTTCAATGGGTTTATCCTGCGTCGAATGCATCCGGCACTTCGTGCTGCCGGGCGCACATCCGGACACGGTGGCAGGCGGTGACGCCGGCCCGCCGCGCACCGTCGCGACACTGCGCGCCGCAATGCTCCGCGCGCAACCCGGAACAGGAGAGACGGCCATGGCGCTCGACCCACAACAACGGCAGACGCTGAAACAGCGGCTGAACGAGAGCGAGCAGACGTTGCGTGCGGAGATCCGCACCAGCGAAGACCAGCGCGCGTCGGAGTCCTATGCAGACCTCGCCGGCGCGGCGCCGGACGAGGGTGACGAGGCCAATGCGGATCTGTTCGTCGACGTCGATCATGCGTTGATCGGCATGAAACTGACCGAGCTGCGCGCGATCGGCCGCGCCCAGCAGCGGATGCGCGACGGCAGCTACGGCGAGTGCATCGACTGCGACGGCTCGGTCGGCTACGAGCGCCTGCTGGCGCGCCCGGCCGCCGAACGCTGCACGCATTGCCAGTCGATCTACGAGCGGCAATACGCCACGACGCCGCGCGCCTCCCTCTGACGCCGACACCGTCTCCATCACGACGCTGCACACGCGGCGCGGCCGGCGTACGATATGAACGGGCGTCCGGCGGCGTCACCATGCGGCGCCGGGCGGGCAGACGCCGTCGCGCACGCGCGCGGCGCCATCCACGTGGAAGGGAGCCACGCCGATCATGCCGATCCACAACGCCGAGTGTGCGGCCGTGTTCACCGAGATTGCCGACATGCTCGAGATCCAGGGCGCCAATCCGTTCCGGGTGCGTGCCTATCGCAACGCAGCACGGACGATTGGCGACTACGGGCGCGATATCCCGAAGATGATCGCGAACGGCGACGATCTCGGGAAGATTCCGTCGATCGGGCCCGATCTCGCGTCGAAGCTGCGCGAGATCGCGGCGACCGGCACCTGCGAACTGCAGCAAACGCTGCGTCACGCGCTGCCTGGCGCGATCGTCGAGCTGCTCGACGTGCCGGGGCTCGGCGCGAAGCGTGTGAAGGCGCTCCATGACGCGCTGCACGTCGATTCGCTCGAGCAGCTTCGCGCGGCCGCGAAGAGCGGGCACGTGCGCGAGTTGCCGGGCTTCGGCGCGAAAACCGAAGCGCATCTGCTCGAAGCGATCGACGACCGGCTGAAGCGCGAACCTCAACGCTTCCTGCTGCCGGATGCGGCGCACTCGCTGCTGCCGCTGCTCGAACGCCTGCGTGCGATTGCGGGCGTCGGCAAGGCCGTGCCGGCCGGCAGTTTCCGCCGCCGCCGCGAGACGGTCGGCGATCTCGACATCCTCGTCACCGCACGTGATCCAGGCGCCGTCGCCGAAGCGTTCGTCGGTTATGGCGAGGTGGCGCGCGTGCTTGCGCACGGCAGGACGAAGTCGAGCGTCGTGCTCGCCAGCGGATTGCAGGTCGATCTGCGCGTGGTCGATGCCGATGCGTTCGGCGCGGCGCTCGTCTACTTCACCGGATCGAAGGCGCACAACATCGCGTTGCGCAGGATCGCGCAGGCCGGCGGGCTGAAGATCAACGAGTACGGCGTGTTTCGCGGCGACGAACGGATTGCCGGCGCGACCGAGACATCGGTCTATGCGGCGATCGGGTTGCACGACGTGCCGCCCGAGTTGCGCGAGGATCGCGGCGAGATCGACGCCGCGCGCGCGGGCACGCTGCCGGCGCTGGTCGAGCGCAAGCACGTGCACGGCGATCTGCATGCGCATACCGACGCGTCGGCCGGCCGCGACAGCCTGCGTGCGATGGCCGATGCGGCACGAGCACGCGGGTTCGCGTACCTGGCCATCACCGACCGGGCGCCGCATGCCGGCGGTGGCCGCGGCGGCTTCGACTGGCTTTCCCGGCAGCTCGACGAGATCGATCGCCTCAACGCGTCATTCGACGGGTTCGTGCTGCTCAAGGGCGTGGAGGCGGGCATTCGCGAGGACGGCAGCCTCGATGTGCCCGACGCGATGCTCGGCCGGCTCGACCTCGTGGTCGGTGCGGTACGCGACGGCTTCGACCTGTCGCGCGACGCACAGACCGCGCGCATGCTGCGCGCGATGGACCATCCGCATTTCACGATTCTCGCGCACCCGACGGGCCGCGTGCTCGGCGAGCGCGATGCCTGCGAACTCGACGTGCCGCGCGTGATCGCGCATGCCGCGGCGCGCGGTTGCTTCGTCGAACTCGATGCGCAGCCGCGGCGGCTCGACCTGCCGGACGTCTGGTGCCGCGAAGCCGCGAAGGCCGGCGTGCCGGTGGCGATCGGCTCCGATGCGCGCAGCGCGGACGAACTCGACAATCTTGCGTACGGCGTCGATCAGGCGCGCCGCGGCTGGCTCACGCGGCCCGACGTGCTGAACACGCGCACGCTCGCGCAATTGAGGCCGCTGCTTGCACGCACGATGGGAGCGGGCGGCTCGTCAAAGCGTAGCGGCGGCGCGAAGGGCGCGTGAACGCAGCCGGCGGCGCGTGCCGTCAGTTGCTGGCAGGTCATGAATGCGGTCACGTCATGCCAGTACACCGGCCGCCGGCACATAGGGCAGGCCAAGCGCCAGCGCGACGGCTTCGTACGTGATGTGTCCGTCGCACACGTTCAGGCCCGCGCGCAGATGCGGATCGTCGGTCATTGCCTGCTTCCAGCCCTTGTCGGCGAGCGCGAGCGCATGGGTGAGCGTCGCGTTGTTCAGCGCGAAGGTCGACGTGCGCGCGACGGCGCCGGGCATGTTCGCGACGCAATAGTGCACGACGCCGTCCACGACGAAGGTGGGGGCCGCGTGCGTCGTGGCGTGCGACGTCTCGAAGCATCCGCCCTGGTCGATCGCGACGTCGACGACGACCGCTCCCGTGCGCATCGTCGCGATCATGTCGCGCGTGACGAGCCGCGGCGCCGATGCGCCCGGCACGAGCACGGCGCCGATCACGACGTCGGCGTCGCGCACGGCTTCGTCGATCGTGTGTGCATTCGAGCAGACGGTCGTGATCCGGTTGGCGAAGACGAGGTCGAGCTGGCGCAGCCGGTTCACGTTGGTATCGAGCACGGTGACGCGCGCGCCGAGGCCGACTGCCATCTGCAGCGCGCCGGTGCCCACCACGCCCGCGCCGAGCACGACGACATGCGCGGCCGGTACGCCGGGCACCCCGGCCATCAGCAGGCCACGCCCGCCGCGCGGGCTTTCGAGGTGGGTCGCCGCGACCTGGATCGACATGCGCCCGGCCACCTCGCTCATCGGCGCGAGCAGCGGCAGGCCGCCGCCCGGGCCCGTCACGGTTTCGTACGCGATGCAGACGGCGCCGGACTTCACGAGTGCGGCCGCCTGGTCGGGATCGGGCGCGAGATGCAGGTACGTGTAGAGAATCTGGCCGCGTCGCAGCATCGCGCATTCCGCCGGCTGCGGCTCCTTGACCTTGACGATCATGTCGGCGCGCGCGAAGACTTCGTCGGCGCCGTCGCAGAGCGATGCACCCGCGGCCGTGTAGTCGTTGTCGAGCAGGCCGATCGCCGTGCCCGCGCCGCGCTGCACCAGTACGCGATGGCCGTGCCGTGTCAGCTCGCGCGCGCCGGCCGGCGTGAGGCCTACGCGATATTCGTGGTTCTTGATCTCTTTCGGCACACCGATCAGCATGAGTCGCCTCCATGGCCTTCGTTATCGTTGTCGTGCAGGTGCGCATGCGGCGACCGATTGCACGTGCGGCCGATCGCGCAGGGGGCGTATCGACGGCAGTACTGGAGTAACAGCGTAGTAGCGCGCGGAGGGAAGTCAAGCGGCCGGACCGCGTGCACTGGCGCGCGCACTGCATCGCAACATGCGCCGTCGCGGGTGGCGGATTGCGACCGGAGGTCGCAATGCACGTGGTGCCGGGTTTCGGTATCGTCACGTGTGGCGCGGATAGGGGCCGCGCGCCGGCACTCTGCCGCCAACACATCGAGACGACGAGACAAAGACACGAGGGCATTGACCGACATGACCGGAGCGTATTTCAGCGTGCCGACGCTTTGCGCAATCGCGCTCGTTCACGTCTACTGGGCGTTGGGCGGGCGGCGCGGCAAGGGGGCCGCCATTCCGGAGCAGGACGGCGAGCCGCTATTGCGGCCGACCGCCGTCGGCACGCTCGCGATCGCGGTGGCGTTGCTGGGCGGCGCGTGCGTGGTTGCCGCGCGTGCCGGCTGGCTGGGGCCGAACACGTATCCCGGTACGATCTCGTTCGCGGTCGTTGCGTTCGCACTGATCTTCGCGGTGCGTGCCGTCGGCGATTTCCGATACGTCGGCTTCTTCAAGCGGATTCGCGGGTCGCGTTTCGCGCGCATGGACACGCTGTGTTACTCGCCGCTCTGCGCGGCGCTGGCGCTGTCCATCGCGTCGATGTTCTGGCCGTGGTGAGCGCGCGTCTCAGCGCGCGGGGCCGTCCATCTCTACGAGGAATTCCGCCGGCACGGTGTCGGTCAGCCATACGCCGTTTTCCGCGACGAAGAACGTGTGGCCTTGCCGATGCATGCGCCGCGCATCGACCTCGAGTATCACGGGCACGCCGTAGCGCGTGCCGACAGCCAGCGCCGTGCGGATGTCCGGCGACAGATGCACGTGATGACGGGCACCAGGTTTCAGCCCTTGCGCTCGAATCGAATCCAGGAAGCGTGTCGCAGTGCCGTGATAGAGGCGCTCGGGCGGCTGCGCGACCGGATAGCGGCGCTGCACGACCGGTGTCGAATGGCCTTGTACCGCACGGATGCGACGGCCGTCGTCGGAGAGGGCGAAGCGCTGCTTGTCGTTGGTTGCGCAGACGGTTTCGAGCGTCGCACGATCGAGGTGGTGCCCCTGGCGAGCGGCACCGGCGATCAGTTCGTCGACGTGAGCCCAGCCTTCCGGGTCGAGTTGCAGCCCGATCGACTGCGGCGCGTGGCGCAGCACGTAGCTGAGATATCGGCTGATGCCGGTCGCGTCGGTCGCCGGCAGTTCATTTTTCTTGTGTGGTTTCATGAGAGGCGGAGGCTACCAGAGCGCCATGCAAACAGGCGCTCCCGGGTACCCCGTGTAGCTGGAAAGAGACATCCGTCGGCGCGACTTGCCACACCGCAATCGTCTACCTGACGCCCGCATCAGTCGGTCATCACGCGATCCTTGTCGATTCCGACTCCCGGATTTTTCAATTGTTGCGATTTTCGAGGCATTGAATTGCATTGATGCGACACTTAATGGAACCGGTTCCATATATAATTCGCGGCACTTTGTCGCCGGACCCGAAAGAGGGTCGTGCACGTCGCGCTTGCTGTCGGCAAACGCGGCGTCTAAGTTGAATGAGGGTCATGAGCGATGAAGGGCAGATGCCGGCAGATGCTGGCATTTGTCAGACGATAAGGCTCGCAAAGAAGCCGATCCGTGCAGCGCAACCCGAATTGGCGCGATGCGCGGCTGCATGAAGCGCGCTGCCGTGCATGGCACGGGCGGCGCCTGCAGCGAGGTTGTTCGCAACAGACGAAAGAACAGGACGGCCAGCCGCATGCGGCATGGCTGCCATGCCGGGCATGCCGCATGCGGAGTGCGCGCGTCCGGGCCCCGATCCCCAACGATCAACATCCGACCATGTCCACGCCACCTGACAAACCCAACTCGCGCCGCCGTTTCCTGCGCACGTCGGTCGCGCTCGTGCCGATCGCGTCGGTCGCCGGCTGCGACCTGCGTTCGTCGTCGCCTTCCGCGACGACCGGCAACGCGCCCGGCGCATCGGCCAACGCCGAACGCGCTCCGTACAAGCCGACCTTTTTCGATGCGAAGGAGTGGGCGTTCGTCCAGGCGGCCGTCGACCGGCTGATTCCGGCCGACGCCGAAGGTCCCGGCGCGCTCGAATCGGGCGTGCCCGAATTCATCGACCGCCAGATGGAGACGCCGTATGCGCACGGCGCCACCTGGTACATGCAGGGGCCATTCCAGCAAGGCGTGCCCGAGCTCGGCTACCAGCTGAAGCTGGTGCCGCGCGACATCTACCGGCTCGGCATCGCGGCGGTCAACCGTTATTGCGAGAAGACCCACGGCAAGGCGTTCGCGGATCTCGACGCACCGACGCGCGACACCGTGCTCGGCGCGCTGGAAAAGGGCGGCGCACAGATCGACGACGTGCCGCCCGGCGTGTTCTTCGGTCAGTTGCTGCAGAACACGCGCGAAGGCTACTTCTGCGACCCGGTGCATGGCGGCAATCACGACATGGCCGCGTGGAAGATGATCGGCTTTCCGGGCGCGCGCGCGGACTTCATGGATTTCGTCAACCAGAACGGCAAGTCGTATCCGTACGGCCCCGTCTCGATCAACGGGGAGCGCAGCTGATGGCCGCAGAGAAAAAGCCGCATGTCGATGCGGTGATCGTCGGCTTCGGCTGGACCGGCGCGATTCTCGCGAAGGAACTGACCGAAGCGGGCCTGAACGTCGTTGCGCTCGAGCGCGGCGAGTATCGCGACACCTATCCGGACGGCGCGTATCCGAACACGATCGACGAGCTGACCTACAACATCCGCAAGAAGCTGTTCCTCGACCTGTCGAAGACGACCGTGTCGATCCGCCACGGCCTGCAGGACACCGCGCTGCCGTACCGGCAGCTCGCCGCGTTCCTGCCGGGCGAAGGCGTCGGCGGCGCGGGGCTGCACTGGTCGGGCGTGCATTTCCGGATCACGCCGGAAGAGCTGCGCCTGCGCAGCCACTATGAAGAGCGCTACGGCAGGAAGTTCATCCCCGAAGGGATGACGATCCAGGACACCGGCGTGACCTACGAGGAGCTCGAGCCGCATTTCGACTTCGCCGAAAAGGTGTTCGGCACGTCGGGGCAGGCGTACAAGGTCGGCGGCAAGGTGGTCGGCGACGGCAACGTGTTCGAAGCGAACCGCAGCGACAACTTCCCGCTGCCCGCGCAGCTCAACACCTATTCGGCGCAGCGCTTCTCCGACGCCGCCAAGTCGCTCGGCCTGCATCCGTACCGGCTGCCGTCGGCGAACACGTCGGGCCCGTACACGAACCCGTACGGCGTGCAGATGGGCCCGTGCAACTTCTGCGGCTACTGCAGCGGCTACGCGTGCTACATGTACTCGAAGGCGTCGCCGAACCTGAACATCCTGCCCGCGCTGAAGCAGGCGCCGAACTTCGAGCTGCGCTCGAAGTGCCACGTGCTGCGGGTCGACCTCGACGATACGAAGAAGCGCGCGACGGGCGTGACCTACGTCGACCCGGCAGGGCGTGAAGTGCACCAGCCGGCCGATCTCGTGATCGTGGCCGCGTTCCAGTACCACAACGTGCACCTGCTGCTGCTGTCGGGCATCGGCAAACCGTACGACCCGATCTCCGGCGAAGGCGTCGTGGGCCGCAATTTCGCGTACCAGAACCTGTCGACGATCAAGGCGTTCTTCGACAAGGACACCTACACGAATCCGTTCATCGGGGCGGGCGGCAACGGCGTCGCGGTGGACGATTTCAACGCGGACAACTTCGACCACGGCCCGCTCGGCTTCGTCGGCGGCTCGCCGCTGTGGGTGAACCAGGCCGGCGTGAAGCCGATCAGCGGCATCGCGACGCCGCCCGGTACGCCGCAGTGGGGCTCGGCGTGGAAGAAGGCCGTCAAGGACAACTACGCGCACACGATCTCGATGGACGCGCACGGCACCAACATGTCGTACCGCGACGTGTATCTCGACCTCGATCCGACCTATCGCGATTCGTACGGCCAGCCGCTGTTGCGGATGACCTTCGACTGGAAGGACAACGACATCAAGATGGCGCAGTACGTGACCGGGCAGATGAAGAAGATCGCGGAGGCGATGGGGCCGAAGGCGATCAGCGTATCGACGCGCGAATTCGGCAAGCACTTCGATTCGCGCGCGTACCAGACGACTCACCTCGTCGGCGGCGCGATCATGGGCACCGACCCGAAGACGAGCGTGCTGAACCGCTACCTGCAGTGCTGGGACGTGCACAACGTGTTCGTGATGGGCGCATCGGCGCTGCCGCAGGGCATCGGCTACAACCCGACCGGGATCATCGCGGCGCTGGCCTACTGGTCGGCACGTGCGATCCGCGAGCAATACCTGAAAAATCCCGCCCCGCTGGTGACAGTATGAAGAGGACGATGAACCACAACGTCGCGCGCCGGATGTCGCGCGCGCTGGCGGCCGGTGCGGCCCGGGCCGCGCTCGGCTTCGCGGGCTCGGCGGCGTTCGCACAGCCGGCAGCACCCGCGGCGGCTTCCGGCCCGGCGGCGGCACCCGCGGCCCAATCCGCCGACGCGGCCCTGATCAAGCGCGGCGAGTACCTCGCGCGGGCGGGCGACTGCATCGCGTGCCACACCGCGAGCGGCGGCAAGCCGTTCGCCGGCGGCCTGAAATTCGACACGCCGATCGGCGGGATCTACTCGACGAACATCACGCCGGATCCGAAGACGGGCCTGGGCGGCTGGACGGTCGAGGACTTCACGCGCGCGGTGCGCGAAGGCGTGCGCAAGAACGGCGACACGATGTATCCGGCCATGCCGTTTCCGTCCTACGCGCGCCTGACCGACGACGACATGAAGGCGCTGTACGCATACTTCATGCACGGCGTCGCGCCCGTCGAGCACGAGAACCGCGCGGTCGACATCGTGTGGCCGCTGTCGATGCGCTGGCCGCTCGGGATCTGGCGCAAGATGTTCGCGCCGACACCGAAGCCGTTCGATGCTGCGCCGTACACCGATCCGGTGGTCGCGCGCGGTGCGTATCTCGTGCAGGGGCTCGGCCACTGCGGCGCGTGCCATACGCCGCGGGCGCCGACGATGCAGGAGCGTGGGCTGACCGACGCGGACGGCCCGGACTTCCTGGCCGGCGGCGCGGCGATCGACGGCTGGGTGCCGACGAGCCTGCGCGGCGAGCCGCGCACGGGCCTCGGCACGTGGACGGAAACCGAGATCGTGCAGTTCCTGAAGACGGGCCGCACGCTGCGCACGGCCGCGTTCGGCGGGATGACGGACGTGGTCGGCCACAGCATGCAGCACATGACCGACGACGACCTGAATGCGATCGCGCGCTACCTGAAGACGCTGCCGCCGCGCGTGCAGGGCGAACAGCCGCACGTGTACGACGCGGCCGCCGCGAAGGCGTTGCAGATCGGCGACGCGAGCAAGCCGGGCGCGGCCGTCTATCGCGACAACTGCATGGCCTGCCACCGCAGCGACGGCCACGGCTACACGCGCGTGTTCCCGGCGCTTGCCGGCAACCCGGTCGTGCAGGGCGACGATCCGACCTCGCTGATCCACGTGGTGCTGGAAGGCAGCGCGCTGCAGGGCACGCGCACCGCGCCGTCGACGTTCACGATGCCGCCGTTCGGCTGGCGCCTGTCGGACCAGGAAGTCGCGGACGTGTCGAACTTCGTGCGCACGAGCTGGGGCAACACGGGGGCTGCCGTGACGGCCGCGCAGGTCGCGAAGGTGCGCAAGAGCGTGCCGTCGACCCGGCCCGAACCGCCGCCGGGTGCGCGGTTCCCGCAAGCGTCGCGCTGACGGGGCGGCGGGGCGCCAGTCCCGCCTGTCCGATGTACATCAAGGCGCCGCCGCATCCGCGCGGCGCCCTTTCAATTCACCGGGGTTGCACCCCGCAAAGGCGCGCCACCGCGTGAATTTTTCGCGGCGGCGCGCCATTTTTCCGCCTCATCCCTTATCCTTTCGTTCTTGAACCTTACTAAATAGTTACAAGAACTTCGGGAGGGGGGATGCCTCATGACGTCAGCCTGATTGCGTTGCTCGCGGCCGGTTTCGGTCTCGCGATGGTTTTCGGTTATTTCGCGTCGCTGTTGAAAATGCCGCCGCTCGTCGGCTATCTGCTCGCCGGGATCGTGATCGGCCCCGGCACGCCCGGCTTCGTCGGCGACCTGTCGCTCGCGCAGCAGCTCGCCGAAGTCGGCGTGATGCTGCTGATGTTCGGCGTCGGCCTGCATTTCTCGCTCGGCGATCTCCTCGCGGTGCGCAAGATCGCGCTGCCGGGCGCGATCGTCCAGATTACGGTGGCCACGCTGCTCGGCGGCGGGCTCGCGCTCACCTGGGGCTGGAGCGTCGGGGCGGCGCTCGTGTTCGGGCTCGCGCTGTCGGTCGCGAGCACGGTCGTGCTGCTGCGCGCGCTCGAAGGGCGCGGGCTCGTCGAGACGGTCAACGGGCGCATCGCGGTCGGCTGGCTCGTCGTCGAGGATCTCGTGATGGTGCTCGTGCTGGTGCTGCTGCCGCCCGTCGCGGGGCTGCTCGGCGGCACTCCGCCCGGCGACGCGCATGCGGCCGGCGGCAGCGTGTGGGGCACGCTCGGCGTCACGATGCTGAAGGTCGCGGCGTTCATCGCATTGATGCTGGTGGTCGGCAAGCGCGTGTTTCCGCGCATTCTGTGGCTCGTCGCGCGCACGGGCTCGCGCGAGCTGTTCACGCTGTGCATGATCGCGGCCGCGGTCGGTATCGCGTTCGGCGCGGCAAAGCTGTTCGACGTGTCGTTCGCGCTCGGCGCGTTCTTCGCCGGGATGATGATGCGCGAGTCGGAATTCAGCCGGCGCGCGGCCGACGAGACGCTGCCGCTGCGCGATGCGTTCTCGGTGCTGTTCTTCATTTCGGTCGGGATGCTCTTCGACCCGAAGATCCTGCTCGCGGAGCCGCTGCACGTGATCGAGGTCGCGGCGATCGTGGTGATCGGCAAGACGCTCGCGGCAGTCGCGCTCGTGATCGCGTTCCGCTATCCGCTGAATACCGCGCTGACGGTGGGTGCGGGTCTCGCGCAGATCGGCGAGTTCTCGTTCATCCTCGCCGGCCTCGGCCGTGCGCTTGGGCTGCTGTCGGCCGAGGGGCAGAGCCTGATTCTGGCCGTCGCGCTGATCTCGATCGCGATGAACACGCTGCTGTTCGCGATGATCGATCCGGCGCTCGCGTGGATCCGCAAGCATTCGGCGTTCGCGCGCAAGCTCGAGGCCCGCGACGATCCGCTCGCCGCGCTGCCGATGTCGACGCCGCAGACGCACCTGACCGGGCAGGTCGTGATCGTCGGCTACGGCAAGGTCGGTACGCGAATCGCGCACGCGCTGGACGAGCGCGGCATCGCGTATGTCGTCGTCGAGCAGAATCGCGAGCTCGTCGAGAAACTGCGTGCGGAAGGTGTCGCGGCCGTGTCGGGCGATGCGATCGAGCCGATCGTGCTCGTGCAGGCGCATATCGCCCGCGCCGGGATGCTGGTCGTCACGCTGCCCGACGTGTTCGACGTGCGGCAGATCGTCGAGATCTCTCGCACCTTGAACCCGGCGCTCGAGGTCGTGCTGTGCACGAACAGCGGCGACGAGGCCGCGCTATTGTCGAGCGAGGGTATCGGCACCGTGTTCATGGGCGAGTCCGAACTGGCGCGCGGAATGACCGAGCACGTGCTCGGCAGGATGACGAAGCCGGCTGCGACGGCTGCGCATTGACGGCGCGCGGCATCGCGCCGCGCGCCGGGCAGGGCGCGGCGGCTCGGGCGGGCCGCCGCGCGAAAAATGGCAGGAGGCGGCGGCGGGAACGCTCAAATGATGCGCGGCGTTCCTGAGAAGAGTGACGGTGCCCGATGACGGGGAAGTCTGAGGCGGCGACGAGGCCGTTGGAGCGTGACGCGCGCGCCGGGACGGCGGCGCGTCGCGCGGGCTGAGCCGATCACCCCGCCGCCGTGTTTGCCTGCGCCGTCGCTCTTGACGGCGCGGCAGTCTTCAGCGGTACAGTGCTTTTCGGCGCAGCGGCCGTTTTTGCCGGCGTCGCCGCCGCTTTCGGTGCAGCCACCGTCCTTTGCGGCGCAACGGCCTTTGCCGGCGGTGTCTTCTCGGGCTCGACCGGCGCGTCGGGCGGCACGCCGAGCAACTGCAGCGAGCCGCTGGTGACCGACGCGAATACCGGGCCGGCCACGGTGCCGCCGTAATAGCCCTTGCCGCGCGGCTCGTCGATCATCACCGCGACGATCAGGCGCGGGTTGCTCATCGGCGCCATCCCGGCGAACAGCGCGCGGTACTTGCCCTTCGCGTAGGTCGCGCCGACCTGCTTGCGCGCGGTACCCGTCTTGCCGCCGATCCGGTAGCCGTCGACGCGCGCGCGGCGCCCCGTGCCGCCTTCGCCGACCGCCATCTCGAGCATCGAGCGGATCGCCGCGGCCGTTTGCGGCGACGTCACGCGGTGGCCGCGATGCGCGTCGATCGTCTGCTGGTCGGTGCCGTTCTTCAGCAGCGACACCGGGTGCAGCGTGCCGTCGCCGGCATAGGCCGTGTAGGTCTGCGCGATCTGCAGCAGCGACATCGACAGGCCGTAGCCGTACGCCATCGTCGCCTGCTCGATCGGCCGCCAGCGCTTGTAGCCGCGCAGCCGGCCCGACGCGACGCCCGGGAACGTCAGTTCCGGCGCACGGCCGATCCCGTATTCCTGGTATTTGTTCCAGATCGTTTCGGCGGGCAGGTTCAAGGCGAGCTTCGCGAGCGCGACGTTGCTCGACTTCTGCAGCGCCTGCGACACCGTCAGCGACCCGTGATTCGACGTGTCGTGGATCACGGCCGGGCCGATCTTGTAGGTGCCCGGCGACGTGTTGATGATCGTGTTCGGCGTGACCTTGCGCTCGTCGATCGACAGCGCGACGACGAGCGGCTTGATCGTCGAGCCCGGCTCGAACGTGTCGATCACCGCGCGGTTGCGCAACTGCTGGCCGGTGAGGCGCGCGCGGTCGTTCGGGTCGAAGGTCGGGTAGTTCGCGAGCGCGAGGATCTCGCCGTTCTGCGCGTCGAGCACCACGACGCTGCCGGCCACCGCGTTGTTCTCGACCACGGCCGCCTTGAGCTGGCTGAACGCGAGCTGCTGGATGCGGCGGTCGATCGTCAGTTCGATCGTCGCGCCGTGCTGCGCCGGGACGAGCGGGCGCGTGTCCGACACGATGCGGCCGAGCCGGTCGCGGATCACCTCGCGCTGCCCGGACGTGCCCACCAGGCGCGCATTCGCCGCGAGCTCGACGCCTTCCTGCCCCTTGTCCTCGACGTTCGTGAATCCGACCACGTGCGCGGCCGATTCGCCTTCCGGGTAGAAACGCTTCGAATCGGCGATCTGCGTGATGCCGTCGATCGCGAGCTTGTCGAGCTTGCCCGCGGTGTCCGCGTCGACCTGCCGCTTGAGCAGCACGAACGTCTTGTCGTTGCCGAGGCGCCGCTTGACCTCGGCGAGCGGCATGTCGAGCAGCTTCGAGATCTGCGGGTAGTCGGTGTCGGCGACCTGTTTCGGGTTCGCCCAGATTTCATAGGTCGACAGGCTGACGGCAAGCATCGCGCCGTTACGATCGACGATGCGCCCGCGCGTCGCGTCGAGCTCGATCGTGCGCTGGTAGCGCTTCTGGCCCTGGCCGACGTAGAACTCCTTGTTCGCGACCTGCACCCAGAAGGCGCGGCCGATCAGCGCGGCGAACGCGAGGAACACGAGGATCACGATCAGCTTCGAGCGCCACATCGGCAGGCGCGATGCAAGCATCGGATTCTTGGTCGCGGCCGCGTACGGATCGGCGGGGTGGGTCTTCTTTTTCACGCTCATGCAATGGCCGGGTCGGGCCGCCCGAGGGCGGTGAGTCAGTCTGGATAATGCGATTGTAATAAATGAGTAAACGCCGTGTGGGGAAAGTATGTTCCGGCCCCGAGAAAAAGCGGGTATCGGCGCGCTGACACGGGGTGGAAAACGGGAAGGGAATGGTGCGGCGGAAGCGACATTTCGCCGAAGCAGCAGACGATGAGACTCGGGGATTCGTGACGTGCAGATCGGGGGGGCGCACGATTTCAGGTACGGATCGATACTGATCCTTCCCGGTGTGCGATCAATTGACCGGCACGCGATTATTTCTTTAAACCGGAAAATGAAAAACGCCCCGCATTGGGGCGTCGTTAATGCTGAATATCGAAATGAATATCATTGAAACCGGAATAAACCCGAAAACCGCAGACGAATTACATCGGTAATTTCTATCGGGCGACGGAAATGAATTCCCGGTATTCCGGCTCGCTCGTGCAGCGATCGACAGCCTGCAGTCGCCACGCGCCGGGGTGATTGCCGGCGAGCACCGCAGGGCCCTGTTCGCGCTGGGTCGCACCGAACGACAGACCCTTCAACTGGCACACGGCATTCCCGCCGTCGGCCGCGCAGAGCGCCATTGCGCCCTCGACGTCGCGGACCTTGCCCCAGGTCGGAAGATCCAGGCCTTGATGTGCCTCGCGCGACCACAGGCCCTCGTCGGTATCGACCCACAGTACCGCGAAGGCTTGCCGGGTTGCCGACTCGCTGCCATTAATCCGAATGGTGAGGCGCATTGTGATCGTCTCCTAAAAAAATGACACATTCGACCGTTTTGACTTGATCAGTCTAGATAGACTGGTGTGAAACGCAAGTGATAATCCGCAATAAATCCGAATTGAGTTCATTGCGGTTTCAGATGGAACGACGTCTGACGATTCATGGTCATGCCGACGGAGCACCCGCAAACACGCGCGCAGCGGCGATCGCGGTGCCGATGAGAGGAGGGCCGATCATCGAGACATGGGACGACATGGCCGCGAGGCGCGTCGATCTGTCGCGCATGACCCACCGGGGGAAACCGGGGCGACCGGGGCGGGACCGCACCGTCGGAACGCGGGCCGACCGGATGCTGCGGCATGTTGACGGTGCGCCCGGTACGACACACTCCGACAATCCCATACAAATCGGCACACTTTCACGAAACTTTCGGGACAGACTTGCCTGCGGTCGGGCCCCACACTGGGATCTTCCCGATCCAGTGCCGCGGACGCCCGTCCTCGGCGGCTGCCGCCGCCTCGTGCCAGAGACGCGATCGACGCGATCGCGGGCCGCACGCCCGATCGGGACTGCCGGGGCGCGCGTCAGGCCCCGGCCCGGCCGGTGAGCCGTGCGCAGCCCGCAACCGCGGGCGTCGCGCCGCCCGGCCGACTCTTCGAAGGAGACTATCGTGCTGATCTGGAAAACCGCGTTGTCGCTCAACTGGCGGACGAGCCTCGTGTCGCCGGCCAGCGCACCGGTCGCGGCGGCGAACGTCGGGCGGCTGGTGCTGACCGGCGCAACCGGCTTCATCGGCAGTACCGTACTGACGGCGCTCGTCAATGCGGGGCTGCTCGACCGCATCGTCTGTGTCGTGCGCGCGCAGGATCGCGGCCACGCCGTCGCGCGGCTGCGCGAAGCGGCGCTGCGCGCGGGGCTGGCGCCGTACTGGGCATCGCGCCTGACCGATGCGAACGTGATCGTCGGTGCGCTCGGCGACGTGTGGCAGGGCGCCGACGCGCCGCGCCTCGCCGCCGCGACGCACGTGATTCATTGCGCAGGCCATGCGTCGCCGGCCGACGGCGCGCACCTGCGGGCCGACATCGCCGATGCGGTGCGCTTCGCCGAACGATTCGCCCGGGCGCCGCGCCTGCAACGCTTCGTGTACGTCGGCACGGCCTATGCGCATGCAGGCCGCGGCGGGATCGTGCAGGAGCAAGCCGCGGCCGACGCGGCGAACGACGTCGCGCGCGACGACGAAGGCTTGCCGGGTGCGGTGCTCGCGGCGGACTACCTGCATGCGAAGGCCGAGACCGAGCAGCGGCTGCGGGCGCTCGGGTTGCCGCTCGTCGTGGTGCGGCCGTCGCATGTGGTCGGCCACACGGTGCTCGGCACGCGGCCCGCGCCGAATTCGTTCTGGATGTTCCGGCTCGCGCATGCCGCGCGCCGCTTCACCGCGCGGCCGATGACGCGCATCGACATCGTGTCGGTGGACGACGTGGCGCGTGCGACGATGCTGCTGGCCGTCAAGCCGACGCTCGCGCACGACCTGTATCACGTGTCGGCCGGCGACGAGGCGCCGCAGGTCGCGCAGATCGTGCGGGCGATGGACGAGGCGGCGGGGATGACGGGCGCGCCGCGCTACGCCGCGTGTGCGCCGGCCGAGTTGCCGCTCGTGGTGCGCGATGTGCTCGGGCGGACCGATCCGGCACTCGAACGCGTGATCGGCCGGGCACTGCAGCGCTGCGGGGAATTCGCGACGGTCGATCGCGTGTTCGACAACCGCCGCGTGCGCGACGAAATCGATTTCGAGCCGTTGCCGTTCATCGATTACGTGGAGGAGTGCATGCGCACGTCGCGTGGCGTGGCCGTGACCGAACTGATGCGCGGCGCGGTGCACTGATCGCCCGCACTGCACCGGCGCCCGTTCCCGCAGCTGGCAGGAATGGGCGCCGTTTTCACGTGTTGCCGCCGAGCTCGATGAGCCGGTCGAGCGCGCGATAGATGTCTTCGAGGCCGTCCTGGCCGAATCGCGATTCGAGCTGCCGGTACTGCTCGTCGATCCGCGGACCGATTTCCGTGACCAGTTTCCTGCTTTGCGGCGTCAGGCTGACCAACAGCCGGCGCTGATCTTCCTGCGCGCGCGTGCGCGTGATCAGGCCGTCGCGCTCCATCCGTTCCAGCACACCCGTGAGGCTCGGGCTCAGGATGCAGCAGCGCCGTGCGATCTGTCCCGCCTCGAGCGCCTGCGCCGGTTCGCCGTCGAGCACGCGGATGATCCGCCATTGCTGTTCGGTCAGCGCGAATTCCTTGAGAATGGGACGAAACAGACCCATCAGCGTTTCGCGGGCCTCGAGCAGCAGCATGGCCAGGTTGCGGTGGTCGAGCGTACGGTTCATCGGGGAGAGCAGAGGACGGGGACGCATCAATCTTAACAGCCGCGGGTAGTGAATTTCGCCTATCAGGGTAATCGAGGTTGCCAGCGTTCGATTGTTTACTTAAGATATTAACTATTGACGATGCGCCGCGACGCGCGGCAGGGGAATGACGCATGGAGCTGTCTTGCACGACCGCCGCGGCGCCGCCGTTGCCGGTCGCCATCGGCACCGTCTACGGTGCGCTGCTCAACGAGCGCGCGGCGCTCGACGCGCTCGGCGATGCCGTGAACGCACCGCCTTACGGCCGCCCGCCGCAGGCGCCGATCCTGTACATCAAGCCCGCCAACACGCACGCGAGCGACGGCGCGGCCGTCGTCGTGCCGGCCGGCGTCGACGCGCTGGAGATCGGCGCGTCGGTGGCCGTCGTGTTCGCCCGCCGCGCGACGCGCGTACCGGCCGAACGGGCGCTCGACCATGTGCACGGCTTCACGCTCGCAAGCGATGTGTCGGTACCGCATCCCGACTACTACCGCCCGGCCGTGCGCTTCAAGTGCCGCGACGGTTTCTGCCCGTTGGGCCCGGCCATCGTGCCGGTTGCCGCGCTCGACGACGTCGACGCGATCGGCCTGACCGTGCGGATCGACGGCGAGGTGGCCGTGTCCGCTTCGACGGCCACGCTGATTCGCCCGGTGCGCGAGCTGATCGCCGACGTGACGGCCTTCATGTCGTTCGACGCGGGCGATGTCCTGCTGCTCGGCGTTGCCGGCGGCGCGCCGCGCGCCCGCGCGGGCAGCACGATCGAGATCGCCGCGGCGGGCATCGGCACGCTGCGGCACACGCTGATGGCGGAGGAGGCACGATGAAGACGGCGCGCGTGATCTACAACGGCGCATTGCATGCGGCCGAACCGGCCGGCGACGGTGCGATCCGCCTCGATACGGGGCGCGTCGTCGCGGAAGAGGGCGTCGAATGGCTGCCGCCCGTCGCGCCGCGCACGACGTTCGCGCTCGGGCTCAACTACGCCGACCACGCGAAGGAACTCGCGTTCAAGGCACCGAGCGAGCCGCTGATCTTCCTGAAGGGGCCGAACACGTTCATCGGCCACCGGTCGCGCACGGTGCGCCCGGCGGATGCCACCCACATGCATTACGAGTGCGAGCTGGCCGTCGTGATCGGCCGGCCCGCGCGCAACGTGAGCCGCGCGCAGGCGCTCGACTACGTGGCCGGCTATACGGTCGCGAACGACTACGCGATCCGCGACTATCTCGAGAACTACTACCGCCCGAACCTGCGCGTGAAGAACCGCGACACCTGCACGCCGCTCGGGCCGTGGTTCGTGAGCCGCGACGAGATCGGCGATGCGGGCGACCTGACACTGCGCACGACGGTGAACGGCCAGGAGACGCAGCGCGGCAGCACGCGCGACATGATCTTCGACGTGCCGGCGTTGATCGAACACATCAGCGGCTTCATGACGCTCTCGCCGGGCGACCTGATCCTGACCGGCACGCCCGAGGGGCTGGCGGACACGAAGCCGGGCGACGAGGTCGTGACCGAGATCGAAGGGATTGGCCGGCTCGTGAACACGATCGTCGGCGAAGCAGACTACTATCGCGCCGGCTGAGCCCGTCGCCCAAGGAGAGAGCATGACCATCAAGCACTGGATCGACGGCCGGGAAGTCGAGAGCCGCGAGAGGTTCACGACGCTGAATCCCGCGACGGGCGAAGTCATCACCGACGTCGCATCGGGCGGCGAGGCCGAAGTCGATGCGGCCGTGCGCGCCGCGAAGGAAGCGTTCCCGAAATGGGCGGGCACGCCCGCCAAGGAGCGCGCGAAGCTGATGCGCAAGCTCGGCGAGCTGATCGAGAAGAACGTGCCGATGCTCGCGGCGCTGGAGACGCAGGACACCGGTCTGCCGATCGCGCAGACGAGCAAGCAGCTGATTCCGCGCGCGTCCGAGAACTTCAACTTCTTCGCGGAAGTGTGCGTGCAGATGAACGGCCGCACCTATCCGGTCGACGACCAGATGCTGAACTACACGCTGTACCAGCCGGTTGGCGTGTGTGCGCTGGTGTCGCCGTGGAACGTGCCGTTCATGACCGCGACCTGGAAGACGGCGCCGTGTCTCGCGCTCGGCAACACGGCCGTGCTGAAGATGTCGGAACTGTCGCCGCTGACGGCCGACCAGCTCGGCCGCCTCGCGCTCGAAGCCGGCATTCCGCCGGGCGTGCTCAACGTGGTGCAGGGCTATGGCGCGACGGCCGGCGATGCCCTCGTGCGCCATCCGGACGTGCGTGCGGTGTCGTTCACGGGCGGCACGGTGACCGGCAAGCGGATCATGGAGCGTGCCGGTCTCAAGAAGTATTCGATGGAGCTTGGCGGCAAGTCGCCGGTGCTGATCTTCGACGATGCCGATTTCGACCGCGCGCTCGATGCGTCGCTGTTCACGATTTTCTCGATCAACGGCGAACGCTGCACGGCCGGCTCGCGGATCTTCGTGCAGCGCACGATCTACGACCGTTTCGTGCAGGAATTCGCGCGCCGCGCGAACAATCTGGTGGTCGGCGATCCGTCCGATCCGGCCACGAACCTCGGCGCGATGATCACGCGCCAGCACTGGGAGAAGGTGACGGGCTATATCCGCATCGGCGAGCAGGAAGGCGCGCGCGTGGTCGCGGGCGGCGCGGACAAGCCGGCGGGCCTGCCCGACCATCTGCGCAACGGCAACTTCGTGCGGCCGACCGTGCTGGCCGACGTCGACAACCGGATGCGCGTCGCGCAGGAAGAGATCTTCGGGCCGGTCGCGTGCCTGATTCCGTTCGAAGACGAGGAAGAAGGGCTGCGGCTCGCGAACGACACGTCGTACGGGCTGGCTTCGTACATCTGGACGCAGGATGTCGGCAAGGTGCATCGTCTCGCGCGCGGCATCGAGGCCGGGATGGTGTTCGTGAACAGCCAGAACGTGCGCGACCTGCGCCAGCCGTTCGGCGGCGTGAAGGAATCGGGTACCGGGCGCGAGGGCGGCGAGTACAGTTTCGAGGTGTTCGCGGAGATCAAGAACGTGTGCATCTCGATGGGTTCGCACCACATTCCGCGCTGGGGCGTGTGACGGGCGCGGGGCGTCCGGCAGCGCGAATGATTCTTTGGCCGGCACGCCGGCCGAGCATGGGGTTGGAGTAAGCGCTAAAGCGCTAACTCCAACCGACCGCGAAGCATGGGGTTGGAGTAAGCGCTAAAGCGCTAACTCCAACCGACAGGAGACTTGAACGATGGGCAAACTGTCCCTCGCCGCGAAGATCACGCACGTGCCGTCGATGTACCTGTCGGAATTGCCCGGCAGGCATCACGGCTGCCGCGAAGCGGCGATCCGCGGCCATCGACTGATCGGCGAGCGCTGCCGCGCGCTCGGCGTCGACACGATCGTCGTGTCGGACGTGCACTGGCTCGTCAACGCCGGCTATCACGTGAACTGCAATGCGCAATTCTCGGGCACGTATACGAGCAACGAGCTGCCGCATTTCATCCGCGACATGCAGTACGCCTATCCGGGCAACCCGGCGCTCGGCCGGCTGATCGCCGAGACGGCCACCGAGCGCGGGATCGCGACCCGCGCGCACGAGATCGACAGCCTCGAACTCGAATACGGCACGCTCGTGCCGATGCGCTACATGAACGCCGACCAGCACTTCAAGGTCGTGTCGATCGCCGGCTGGTGCATGTGGCATCAGCTCGACGAAAGCCGGCGCTTCGGCGAGGCGCTGCTCGAAGCGATCGAGAAGAGCGATTCGAACGTCGCGTTTCTCGCGAGCGGTTCGTTGTCGCATCGTTTCAACGACAACGGCAGCCCCGAGGAATCGATTCACGAGATCAGCCGCGAATTCTTCCGGCAGGTCGACCTGCGCGTGGTCGAGCTGTGGAAGCAGGGCGATTTCAAGACCTTCTGCGCGATGCTGCCCGAGTACAACACGCATTGCCACGGCGAAGGCGGGATGCACGACACGGCGATGCTGCTCGGCTTGCTCGGCTGGGATCGCTACGACAAGCCTGTCGAGATCGTCACCGACTACTTTGCAAGTTCGGGCACCGGGCAGATCAATGCGATCTTTCCGTTGTCCTGAACGCTGCGCCACGCCTTCGACAGGAGACCAGCCATGCCCCATATCGTCGTCGAGTACACCGCGAACATTCGCGACGACGCGCGCATTCCCGCGCTGCTGCGCACGATCAATGCCACGCTGATCGCGCAGGGCGGCGTGTTCCCGACGGGCGGCATCCGCTCGCGCGCGATCGAGCTGCAGGACTATTGCGTGGCCGACGGCACGGAGGACGACGCGTTCGTCCACGTGACGCTCAAGATCGGCTCGGGCCGTACCGACGAGCAGAAAAAGGCCGCGTGCGACGCACTGTTCGACGCAATCAAGGCGCATTTCGCGGCACTTTATGCGAAACGCTACCTGGCGCTGTCGATGGAACTGACCGAGTTCAGCGAAAGCGGCTCGTACAAGCACAACAACATCCATGCCCGCTACAAGCGGGCAGGCTGAACCCCATTCCCGATCCGACCATGCTCGAACCCGCCATCATCGACCAGCTTGCGCGGCGTCTGCACGACGCCGAGCGCGAGCGCACGCAGATCCGCCAGATCTCGCTCGACCACCCCGACATCACGATCGACGACGCGTATGCGATCCAGCGCACGTGGGTCGCCCTCAAGCTCGCGGAAGGCCGCACGCTGAAGGGCCACAAGATCGGCCTGACGTCGAAGGCGATGCAGAACACGTCGCAGATCGACGAGCCCGACTACGGCGCACTGCTCGACGACATGTTCTTCGCCGACGGCGGCACGATTCCCACCGGCCGCTTCATCGTGCCGCGCGTCGAGGTTGAGCTCGCGTTCGTGCTCGGCAAGCGGTTGACCGGCCCGGACTGCACGATCTTCGACGTGTACGACGCGGTCGACTACGTGGTGCCGGCGCTCGAGATCATCGACGCGCGCAGCCAGTCGATCGACCCCGACACGAAACGGCCGCGCAAGGTGTTCGACACGATCGCCGACAATGCGGCGAACGCGGGCGTCGTGATCGGCGGGCGGCCCGTGAAGCCGCAGGACGTCGACCTGCGCTGGGTCGCGGCGATCATGTCGCGCAACGGCGTGGTCGAGGAAACGGGCGTCGCGGCCGGTGTGTTGAACCATCCGGCGAACGGCGTCGCGTGGCTCGCGAACCGGCTGGCGCGCTTCGATGTCGCACTGGAGCCCGGGCAGATCGTGCTCGGCGGCTCGTTCACGCGGCCGTGCGCGGCACGCCCGGGCGATACGTTCAGCGTCGACTACGGCCCGCTCGGGACGATCCAGTGCTACTTCGAATGAGGTAAGCGAACGATGCAGATTCCTTCGAATGTCTTCAAGACCGCGCTCGCGCGTGGCGACGCGCAGGTCGGGCTGTGGCTCGGGCTCGCGAATCCGTACAGCGCAGAGGTGGTCGCGGGCGCCGGTTTCGACTGGCTGCTGATCGACGGCGAGCATGCGCCGAACACGGTGCCGACGATCCTCGCGCAACTGCAGGCGATCGCGCCGTATCCGTCGCATCCGGTCGTGCGCGTGCCGTGGAACGATCCGGTGATCGTCAAGCAGGTGCTCGACCTCGGCGCGCAGACGTTGCTGGTGCCGATGGTGCAGAGCGCCGACGAGGCGCGCGCGGCGGTGGCGGCGACGCGTTATCCGCCGCATGGGATTCGTGGCGTGGGCAGTGCGCTCGCGCGTGCGTCGCGGTGGAATCGCGTCGGTGACTACCTGCATCGTGCGAACGACGAAATGGCCGTGCTCGTGCAGGTCGAGACGCGGGCGGGGCTCGAGGCGATCGATGCGATTGCGCGGGTCGAAGGGGTGGACGGCGTGTTCATCGGGCCGGCGGATCTCGCTGCTGATCTCGGGCATCTCGGCAATCCGGGGCATCCGGACGTGCAGGCCGCGATCGACGGCGCGATTCGGTCGATCAAGGCGGCCGGCAAGGCGCCGGGCATTCTGAGCGCAGACGAGGCGGCCGCGCGTCGCTATCTGGAAGCGGGGGCGTTGTTCGTCGCGGTCGGTGTCGATACGACGCTGCTGGCGAGGAGTGCGGAGCGGTTGGCCGCGCAGTTCAAGGGGAACGGTGGCACGGCCTTGAAGAAGGGCGACGGGACGTATTGACCCAATGGCGGCGGCTGGCGTTTTCCGTCTACCGGGCGCCAGCCTTCCGCACGACGGTTTCACCTCTGCAGGTCGCCTCGCTTATTCTTCTCCACGGCGCCCTGTTTCCATATACCTCCCCGGCGTCGTCCCCAACGCGCGCCGGAACATGTCGATGAACGCGCTCACGTTGTCGTACCCGAGATCGAGCGCGATCGTCGTCACCGGCACGCCGTCGGCAATGCGCTCCAGGGCGCGCAGCAGCCTGGCCTGCTGACGCCACTGCGCGAACGTCAGCCCCGTTTCCGCGACGAAGCGGCGGCTCATCGTCCGCGCGCTGATGCCCGCCCATTCGGCCCATTCCTCCAGCCGCCGGTTGTCCGCGAGGTCCGCGGCAAGTGCATCGGTAATCCTCATCAGCCGCGGGTCCTGCGGCCGTACCAGCCCAAGCGCCTCGACTTCCGACGACGCAATTTCATCGAGAATCACATCGGCGATCCGCGCCTGCGCGGCATCCAGTGCCGCACCATCCCAACTCGCCGCGCGCTGCACGGCCTCGCGCAGCAGCGGCGTCGTGCGGATCGCACGCGGCGTATCCGGCAGCGCCGCGCAGCGTGCTTCGGCGACGAACGCCGACCAGCCGGAAATCGGCCCGAACGAGTGCAGCGAATGCCGGCAATGCGGCGGAATCCAGATCGCGTGGATCGCCGGCACGACCCAGTCCTGGTCGTCGAGACCGATCGTCAGCAGCCCGCTCAGCGCGCCGACGAGCTGGCCACGCGCATGCGAGTGGGGTGGCGTCACGCGTGGGTCGCGTTGCGACAGGACGGCTGCGACGACGAACGGGCCGTCGTCGGACGTGACGAATCGGGCGGGCAGGAGCGGATCGGACATGGCCGGATATCGGTATCGAATGGCTGTTATACCGGAGATCGGCCGGATTCGCATGCCTACACTGCGTCCATCGATGACAACCGGAGTACGACACGATGCGAGCCGAACAGATGCTTCCCGACCATGCCGACCGGATCGAAACCGACGGAACGACGATCCGCAAGGGGACCGTCGGCGCGTTCCTGGTCAATGCGCGGGTGCTGACCGACCCGAACGCCGCGCCCGCCGACCGGGCGCGCGCGGAAGCCGACACGATCGATGCATTGCCCGCGTTGCGTGCCCTAGGCCTGTTCGACGTGCTGGACGTACGCGATCCCGCGCTGCGTGCATGGCTCGATGCGCGATGACGCGCGTCGCGATCGTCGACCGAGACCCCCGATTCAAGGAGTCACCATGAAAGCAGCAGTCGTGACGGGCGCCGGCGCGCGTCCCGTCCATATGGAATTCGACGCGCCGCGCGCGATGCCGGGCCACCGCCTGATCGACGTGACGGCGTCCGCGCTGAGCCGGATCGCGCAGGGGCGGGCGTCCGGCACGCATTACTCGTCGGACGGGCGTTATCCGTTCGTCGTCGGCGTCGACGGCGTCGGCCGCTTCGACGACGGGCAGCGCGTCTATTTCTTCGGCGCACCCGCACCGTTCGGTGCGATGGCCGAGCGCACGATCGTGCCCGATACGCGGTGCGTGCCGCTGCCCGACGGGCTCGACGACGTGACGGCCGCGGCGATCGCGATTCCCGGGATGTCGTCGTGGGCCGCGCTGACGGAGCGTGCGCGGCTCGTCGCGGGCGAGACGGTGCTCGTCAACGGCGCGACGGGTACGTCGGGGCGGCTGGCGGTTCGGATCGCGAAGCATCTCGGTGCCGCGATAGTGATCGCGACGGGCCGCAACGCGGCGGCGCTGCAGGCGCTGCTGAGCGCGGGCGCGGATGCCGTCGTGTCGTTGCAGCAGGACGATGTGCATCTGGCGCGTGCGCTCGAGCCGCATTTCCGCGCCGGCGTGGATGTCGTGCTCGACTATCTGTGGGGGAGCAGCGCGCAGACGCTACTGGTTGCCGCCGCGAAGGCGACCCCCGATGGCCGGCGGCTGCGTTTCGTGCAGATCGGCTCGATCGGCGGTGCGGACGTGCTGCTGCCGGGCGCGGTGTTGCGGGCGACCGCGATCGAGCTGATGGGTAGCGGCCTCGGCAGTGTGTCGATGCCGCGCCTGCTGGCCTCGGTGCGAGGCGTATTCGACGCGGCCGGGGAGGCTGGCCTCACGATCGACACGCGCACGGTGCCGCTGTCGGCGGTCGGTGAACATTGGGGCGATGCGAACAGCGTCGTGCGGTTGGTGTTCACGATGGGCGAGGGCAGATGAGGAAGCGGCGGCGCACCGCGTGGCCGAACGCACGGCGGGCACCGTTTGCGCAAGCGTTTCTCTTCAGGATTCCGATGGGCCGGCGAGCACGCTTCGTGCAACAACCCAGTGCAGGGCGGCCCGTCGCGAGCGAGCCGGAGACGCGGCACGCAACGCGTGCGCCGCCGCCCTTCGTCAGCCTCAGAACCGCTGCTGAATCCCCGCCGTCACCCCGACCTGCGTGGTGCCGTATCCATTGACGTCGCGCGACACACCGACCTTCTGCCCATGCTTTCCGATCGCGAATGCGCCGGCTGCGTACAGCACCGTGCGCTTCGACAGCGCGTATTGCGCGCGCATCGACACGAGCGTCGGATCGGCATCCGTGCCGCCCTTGATGTTCTGGTGATACACGGCGCCGATCAACGAGAACGTCGGCGTGAACTGGTATGAGCCGCCGACCCAATACATGTCGCTCAACTGGTTCGCGGCGCTCGTACGATGCGTGCGCTTGTAGTTGCGGTAGCCGGCCATCGTCTTCAGGTTGCCGAAGTCGTAGCTCAGGCCGGCATGGATGCCCTGGATATAGTTGACGGTATCGGCCGGCGTGACGCTGTCGGCGGCGCCGTTCTGCCGGTCGAACGTGACGACGGCGGCGAACGGGCCGGTTTCGTAGCCGAGCGCGAAATCATACTTGGAACTGGTCTTCACGCTGCCGGGCACGTTGCCGAAGCCGTACAGCGCGCCGAACTTGAAGCCGCTGAATTCGCCGTCGTAGCGTACGGCGTTGGATGAACGCGAGAAGATGCCGTCCTTGCGCCCGCCGGTCGCCATCGACGACGATGCCCATGAATAGTTTTGCGAATAACCCATCGGGTCGAACGGCATCATGTAGTCGTACGTGACGGTGAAGTTGCGGCCGAGCGTCACTTCGCCCCATTTGCCTTTCAGGCCGACCGTCGCGCGGCGCGCGAAGATCGAGTCCGGGCCGTCGTCGGACGCGCCGTTCGCGAGGTCGATCCCGCTTTCGAGCCGGAACACGGCCTTCAGCCCGCCGCCGAGATCCTCGACGCCGCGCAAGCCCCAGCGCGACGTGTTCTTGTTGCCCGACTTGAGCTTGACGGAATTGCCGCCCTCCGGCGCCGCATGGTTCGCGAATTCGATGCCGGCGTCCATGATCCCGTAGATCGTGACCGACGACTGCGCGTGTGCGACAGGCGCGGCGAGGCAGGCGGCCGCAGCCGAACCGGTGAGGACTACTGTTCGAATGGAACGTTCTGCGCGTGACTTCATTTTGACGGTGTCTCCGTGGTTGTTTTAGGCGGGGTGAAGCAGAAAACGTGTATGTGGCGCGCCATCGGCGGGCGCCATGAAGCGTCCGCCGATGCGAGTTGCAAACGGATGCGCGCCTGACTGCCTGCGCGGCGGCGCGCGAGCCGCCGCGATCGGGTCAGCCCGCTTTCGCGAACGCCCAGCAGTCGTTGGCCGGGAATTCGATCCAGTGCTTGCCGGCCGTGCGCGGCACATGGCCGAACGCGCGCAGGCGCATTTCGCCGCAATGGAACAGGTATTCCCAGCGGTCGCCGAGATACATCGACGTGACGAGATCGGCCTGCAGCCGGTTCGCGCCCGGGCCGTCGGCGACCTGCACGCGCTCGAGGCGGATCACGGCCTGCGCGTCCTGGCCCGGCGCGAAGGTGTCGCGGGCGAGCGCCTGCAGTTCCCAGCCGTCGCCGGCGAGCGTGACGCGCTCGCCGTGTACGGCTGCGACGCGAGCATCGATCCGGTTGTTGCTGCCCATGAATTCGGCCGTGTACAGCGAGCGCGGCGCGCCGTACAGTTCGGCCGGCGTGCCTTCCTGTTCGATGCGGCCGTTGCGCAGCAGCAGGATGCGGTCGGACATCGCCATCGCCTCGGTCTGGTCGTGCGTCACGCACAGGGCCGACAGCCCGAGCGACACGATCAGCTCGCGCAGCCATGCCCGCGCTTCCTCGCGCAGCTTCGCGTCGAGGTTCGACAGCGGCTCGTCGAGCAGGATCACCGGCGGGTTGTAGACGAGCGCGCGCGCAATCGCGACGCGCTGCTGCTGGCCGCCCGACAGCTGGTGCGGAAAGCGCTCCGCGAGATGGCCGAGGCCGAGCTGGTCGAGCGCACTCTGCACGCGGCGCTTCTGCTCGGCCGGTGCGACGCGGCGCAGCTTCAGCCCGTAACCGACGTTGTCGGCGACGGTGCGGTGCGGCCACAGCGCGTACGACTGGAACACGAGCCCGAGCGAGCGCTGCTCGACGGGCAGGTCGACGCGGTTCGCGCCGTCGAAGAACACGCGGTCGTCGAGCTGGATGCGGCCGTCGGACGGCTGTTCGAGTCCGGCCACCGCGCGCAGCAGCGTGGTCTTGCCGCTGCCCGACGCACCGAGCAGGCACACGACTTCGCCGGCCTTCAGTTCGAACGACACGCCCTTGAGGATCGGATTGGCGCCGTAGCTGAGGTGCAGATCGTCGACGATGAGCTTATCCATGAAGTTTCACTCCGAAGCGCAGGGCCACGCCGAGACCGGCGCCGACCATCGCGATGTTGATGACAGAAAGCGCGGCAACCTGGTCGACGGCGCCGGTCGCCCACAGCGACACGAGCAGCGCGCCGATCACTTCGGTGCCGGGCGACAGCAGGTAGACGGCCGTCGAGTATTCGCGCTCGAAGATCATGAAGATCAGCAGCCACGCGGCAAGCAGGCCGAAGCGCACGAGCGGCAGCGTCACGTCGAGCGACACGCGGCTGCGCGTGGCGCCGACGCTGCGGCCGGCTTCCTCGAGCTCGGGGCCGACCTGCAGCAGCGCGCTCTGGATGAGCCGCATCCCGTATGCGAGCCACACGACCGTGTACGCGATCCAGATGCTCCACATCGAGTTCTTCAACTCGCGCAGGCCCGGGACGAACAGGAAGATCCACAGGAACGCGAGGCCGGCGAGCAGGCCGGGCACCGCGCGCGGCAGCAGCACGAGGTAGTCGAGCAGCTTCGTCGCCCAGTCGGGGCGGCGGTGGCCGGCGAACGCGACGAGCGAGTAGAAGCCGATCGCGAGCGCGCCGCCGATCACGCCGATGCCGAGCGTGTTGACGATCGCGCGCACCAGGTTGTCCTGCTCGAACAGCTCGATGAAGTTCGCCAGCGTCAGCACTTCGGCGAGCGCGACGCCTTCGCCCCAGTTGGTCACGAACGCGCGCAGCACGATGCCGGAGATCGGCACGATCACGGTCAGCATCAGCCACAGTGCGACGATCGCGAGCGCCACCCAGCGCCACACGCCGAGCGGCAGCACCGTCGCGCGGCCGGCCTTGCCCTTCACGGTGACGAAGCGGTTGGCCGTCTTCAGCAGGCGGCGCTGCAGCAGCACGAGCGGGAACGTGATCGCGACGATGCACACGGCGACCGCGGCCATCAAGTGATACGACGGCACGCCGAGCTTGTTCGTCAGCTTGTACAGGTAGGTCGCGAGCACGAGGTGGCCTTCCGGGTCGCCGAGCACGAGCGGCAGCCCGAACACCTCGAAGCCGAGGAAGAACACCAGCACGCCGGCGAACAGCAGCGCGGGCATGGTCATCGGCAGGCTCACGTCGAGCGCGACGCGGAACGGGCGGGCGCCCGTCACGCGCGCGGCTTCCTCGACGTCCGAGCCGAGGTTGCGCAGCGCGGCCGACGAGTACAGGTACACGTGCGGCACGTGCGTGAGGCCGACGATCACCGTGATCGCGAAGACCGAGTACACGTTCCATGGTACGTTCTGCACCCCGAACAGTTCCCTGAACCACACCGAGTAGAAGCCGACCGGGCCGGCCGCGACCACGTAGCCGAACGCGAGCACCATCGGCGACACGAACACCGGCGTGAGCAGCAGCGGTTCGAGCCAGCGGCGGCCGGGCAGGTCGGTGCGCACCATCAGGAACGCGAGGATGCCGCCGAGCGGGATCGAGATGAACAGCATCCCGCCGGCGATGATGAACGAGTTCTTCACGGCCGACCAGAAATCGGGATCGCTGAAGACGAAACGGAAGCCCTCGATGCCGAGCGTCTTGTTCGCATCGAAGAACGGCGCGGACAGCAGGCTCTGGAACAGGATGAAGCCGAGCGGCAGCGCGACCGCGATGGTCAGTACCGCGACGACGATCCAGCGCAGCATGCCGGCGAGCGGCTGCAGGCTGCTGACCGGCAGCGCGGGAATCGCGCCGCGCGGGCCGGTGGCGGGCGGAACGGCCGGTGCCGTGCCGCGTGTGCTGGTTGAAAGCATGAGTTCGCCCCTGCGGCCATCCGGATGGCCGCCTCTAGGAAGTCGGTATGGGGAAGGGGCCGCCCGCGCGACGTGGCGGGCGGCCATTGGCCGGCCGAAGCCGATCAGCGGATCAGCGATTCAGCGAATCAGCCCTTGATCGCCTGCTGCCATTGCTTCAGGAACGCGAGCCGCTTCGACTGGTCCAGATAGACGAGCAGGCCGGTGCCGATCTGGATCGGCTTCAGCGAATCTCCGAGTTCCTTCGTGAGGCCCGCAGCCGACGTTTCGCCGGTCACGTCCGTGCGGATCGCATACAGGTTGGCCTGGTTCGCGATCAGCGTCTGGCCGCGTTTCGACAGCAGGTAGTCGACCCACAGCTTCGCGGCATTCGGATTCTTCGCCTTCTTCGAGATGGTGGCGAGGCGGCTCACGACCTGCGTGTAGTCCCTCGGAAACACGTAGCCGATCGACTTGTCCTTCTTGGCCTTCGCGTACGCGTACGATCCGAAGATGTTGTAGCCGATCAGGTTCTCGCCCGACGAGATGCGCTCCATCATCGCGCCCGTGCTCGACTGCAGCTTCGGGCCGGTCGCGCCGATCGCCTTCACGAGTTCCCACGTGACCTTCTCGTTCAGGTGCGCGTCCTGCGTCAGCGCGTTGAAGCCGACGCCGGATTTCTCGACGTCGTACGTCGTGAGCTTGCCCTTGAACTTGTCCGGTTGCGACGCGAGCAGCTTGATCAGCTCGGCGCGCGTCTTCGGCACTTCGTTCTCGGGGATCAGGCGCTTGTTGTAGACGATCGCGAGCGGCTCGAACGTCGTGCCGTACGCCTGCTTCTGGTATTGCGCCCATTGCGGCAGGTTCGCGCTTTCGGGGGAATCGTACGACGCCATCAGGCCGTCGTTGACGAGCTTGACCTGCAGGTCCATCGCCGAGCTCCACAGCACGTCGGCGCTGGTGCTGCTCGCCGCGTTCTCGCTGATGTAGCGGTTGTACAGCTCGGTGCTGTTCATGTCGTTGTACTCGACCTTCACGCCGTACAGGCTTTCGAAGTCCTTGATCAGCGGGCGCACGAGGCCCGTGTCGGTCGTCGAGTAGACGATCAGCTTGCCTTCCTTCTTCGCGGCGTCGATCACGCCCTGGTAGCTCCCCGGATACCCGGCCGGAACCTGCGCGGCGGCGCTGCCGGCGGCAGTGCCCAGAACGACCGCCAGCGCGGCGGCGAGGTGCTTCGGTGCAAACGGCATGTCTTCCTCCAGTTACGTCTAGGTGTTGTTCGAGTGGAGCGGATGTTAATTGCGGGGAACTTTCAACCCGCTTTCATTTGTGTTCACAATCGTGTCGTTCGTGTCATGGATTTCCCGAGGTCGAAGCGGCGGCCGCGCGCTTTGCAGCGCTCGGCGCGATCCGGAAAGGGCGGGAAGCGGGGTTGCCGGCGGGCGCGGCAAGCGTGCGGGGGCGGTCAGGCGGGTTGCGCGAGCAGCTTGCCGAGCAGCCGGCCGCCGAGGCGCGCGTGCGCGGCCGTCAGCGCCGAATACCCGACGACGACACCCGCTTCGCACCGGGCGCTTCGACAGAATCCGCGGATCGGCTGCAATTCGATACCGTCCGCCCGGGCCCTCGCGACATAAGTCGCGTCGTCCATCCCGGGCGGCAGCCACAGCACGAAATGAAAGCCCGCGTGCTCACCGGACACCGTGTACCGTCCGCCCGCGTGTTTCGCCAACTGATCGAGCACGATGTCGCGCCGCTGGCGGTACGCGTGACGCGCGGCGCGCAGGTGCTTCGCGAAATCGCCGTGGCCGATGAAGCGGGCCAGCGCCAGCTGGGGCGCCACGCCGACCGAGCGCGCGGTCGCATGCCACACGGCCGACAGCGCCGGCCGCAATTCCGCCGGCACGACCATGAAGCCGATGCGCAGCCCCGAGAACAGCGTCTTGTTGAACGAGCCGCAGTAGATCACGCGGTCGCACGCATCGAGCGATTTCAGCGCGGGCAGCGGGGCGGTCTGGTAGCTGAATTCGCCGTCGTAGTCGTCCTCGATGATCCATGCGCCGGTGCGCTGCGCCCAGTCGAGCAGTTCGAGCCGTCGCGACACCGACATCGTCACACCCAGCGGCGCCTGATGGGCCGGCGTCACGTAGGCCGCGCGTGCATCGGGATGCGGCTCCAGCGACGCCGTGTCGATGCCTTCGCGATCGACCGGCACGTCGAGCACGGTCGCGCCCGCGATCGTGAAGATCTGCCATGCCGACACATAGCCGGGATCCTCCATCAGCACCGTCGAGCCGGGCGTGAGCAGCGTGCGCGCGACGAGATCGATCGAATGCCGGATGCCGGTCGTGATGAAGATGTCGCCGGCGTCGCACGGGATGCCGCGGTATTCCCGCAGGTACGCGGCGATTTCATTGCGCAGGCTCTCGACGCCTTGCGCCGGCGTGGCCCCGAGGTCGTTCGCGGTCGCGGCCAGCAGGCTGGCTCCGAGCGCCTTCTTCCATTGCTGCATCGGCAGCAGGCCGGGATCGGCAAGCCGCGCGACGAACGGGACGCCCGGACGCACGCCCTGTTCCGGCACGGCGTCGTCGGTCGGGCGTACCGGCGCGGGGCGTGCGCCGGAAGGGGGAAGGCCGTTGGTGTCGCGCGATTGCGTGGCCGCGCGCAGATAGCTGTCCGGCACCACCGCGCATACCCTCGATCCGGACCCTTGCGTGCGGGCGATGTAGCCCTCGGAGCACAGCCGGTCGTACGCCGCTTCGACGGTCCCCCGGGCGACGCCCCAGCGCGCGGCGAGCGTGCGGCTGGACGGCAACGGGCTGTCGCCGGGCAGCAGGCGCTTCAGGATCGCGTCGCGCAGCGCGTCGGCGATGCACTCCTGTTTCGATTGCGGACTGCCCATGGACAGCCCCGCCGGGCACGGCAGGTCAAGCGGAATCGCGGTTTTGCCTCGCGGCATAGTGGTCTAGTCGATTATGGATTTAATGGCGCTTCAGCTTATATCACTTTGATCCTAGATTGCTGTCGACCACATCAATCCGACCGGAGACGGGCTCACCGCATGAAAACGCGTTCATTACCCCAGTGGGGCTGGCTGTTCCTGTTGATGCTCGTCGTGTGCCTGCCGCGCGTCACGATCGATGCGTACCTGCCGTCGCTGCCGGCGATGGCGGACGCGCTGCACGGCACCGACGCCCAGTTGCAACTCACGCTGACGCTCTACATGGTCGGCTACGCGCTGTCGATGCTGGTGTCGGGGCCGTTGTCCGACCGTTACGGCCGCCGTCCCGTCCTGCTCGGCGGCCTGTGCCTCTACGTGGTCGCGAGCGTTGCGTGCGCGTGGTCGACCAGCGTGACGGCGATCGTCGCCGCGCGCATCTTCCAGGCGTTGGGCGGCTGCAGCGGAACGGTGATCGGGCGGGTAATCGTGCGCGAGCGTTTCCCGACCGCGATGCAGGCCACGATGCTCGGCCGGATCTCGGCCGGCATGGCGCTGTCGCCGGTGCTTGCGCCGCTGGCCGGCAGCGCGGTGGCCGAGGGGCTCGGCTGGCGCGGCGTGTTCGGTTTGCTGGCGGCGGGAGGTCTGGTCGCCACGGCGATGGTGCTGCGCTACCTGCCGGAGACCCGCGAACGCGACGCACGGCCGGCGCGGGGCAGGGGCCTCCTGCGTACGTACGCTGGCCTGCTGCGCGAACGCAGTTTCCTGCGCTACTCGCTCGCCATCAGTTTCGCGTACTGCACGTATTACCCGTTCATCGCGGAATCGTCGACGCTGTTCCAGCGGCAACGCGGTGTATCGGGCCCGGTGTATGCGGCCATCTTCGGCCTGACCGTGCTCGGCTACCTGATCGGCTCGAACCTGTTCGCACGGACGGGCACCCGCTGGAAGGCCGATTCGGTCATCGCTGCGGCGGCGGGCGTCAATCTGGCCAGCGCCATCGTGTTGTGGATCGGCGGCGCGATCGCGCCGACGTCGGTGGCGGCGCTGGTCGTCCCGATGTTCTTCGTGATGATCGCCGTCGGGATCGCCATTCCGGCCTGCCAGTTCGCGGTGATGCAGCCGTACACGACGATCGCCGGGACGGCGTCCGGGCTGTTCTTCTTTATCCAGATGGCGATCACGGCCGCGTGCGGCGGCGTGCTGGCGTGGCTGTCGGACGGCACTGCGCGCCCGATGATCGTCGTCACGGCCGGTGCGAGCGTCGCGTTCCTGGTGGTGGCGGTCGGCCTGCGCGAGCGGCGGCGCACAGGCGACGGTTCGCGCTTCGCGACGCCGAACCGGCCTGCCGCCGAGCGTTGAGCGATCGGTCGACGGCCCGGCCGACGCGCGCCTGCGCGGGCGGCGCAACCCGTGTTTCCGCGAGGCGTCGCGATGGAAAGGATCATGTAATGTAGCGGCCTGTCGCTGACCTTACCGGAATCCCCATGCGTGTGCTGCTCGTCGAAGACAATCCGAACCTCGCCCAGTCGCTGAACGACGCGCTGAGCGCGGCGCGCTTCGCGGTCGATCACATGGCGGACGGTGAGGCGGCCGATCACGTGCTGCGCACACAGGATTACGCGCTGGTGATCCTCGATCTCGGGCTGCCGAAGCTCGACGGCCTGGAGGTGCTGCGGCGGCTGCGCGCGCGCCGCAATCCGGTGCCGGTGCTGATCCTGACCGCGCACGGATCGGTCGATGATCGCGTGAAAGGGCTCGATCTCGGCGCCGACGACTATCTGGCGAAGCCGTTCGAACTGACCGAACTGGAGGCGCGCGCCCGCGCGCTGATCCGCCGCAGCCTCGGCCACGAGCATTCGCGGGTCGAGTGCGGGCCGCTTTCGTACGACAGTATCGACCGCAGCTTCCATCTCGCGGGCGAGCCGCTGTCGCTCACGCCGCGTGAGCGCTCGGTGCTCGAGGTGCTGATCCTGCGCAACGGCCGCGCGATCAACAAGGAAACGCTGTCGGAGAAGATCTTCGGGCTCGACGAGTCGGTCAATGCCGATGCGATCGAGATCTACGTGTACCGGCTGCGCAAGAAGCTCGAGAACACGGGCGTCGCGATCGTCACGCTGCGCGGGCTCGGTTATCTGCTGGAAGCGAAGGCGGAGACGGCGGAATGAGCCGCCGCTGCGCTCACGAGCTCTGCACGGAACCGGTGTACGCGTTGACGCGCTACGCTGGATCGACACGGTCGCGGCCCGCCGACGACACGCATGCCGTTCACGGCCGACCGCGCGGGCGCGGAGAGGCGCGCGGTGCATGCGCCGCGGTGTCCCGTCGGGCGGCCTGGCGGGGGGCCGAGTGACCCGCCCGAACCTGCGCGCCCAGGTCGCGTTGTGGCTGCTGCTGCCGCTGCTCGGCCTGCTGGCGCTCGACTCGTGGCTCACGTACCAGCGCGCGATGAGCGCCGCGCACGTCGCGTTCGACCGCACGCTGTCGTCGTCGCTGAAGTCGATCCGCGAAGGCGTGCGGCTCAACGACGGCGAGATCGAGGTCGACCTGCCGTATCTCGCGCTCGAAATGCTCGAGTCGAGCGACGGCGGCAAGATCTACTACCTGATCCGCGAGGACAACGCCCACACGATCACCGGCTACCCGGACCTGCCGCTGCCGCAAGGGCGCGACGCGGGCGACGGCGCGCTGTTCGTCACGCGTTACTACGACGTCGTCTATCGCGGCGAGCAGTTGCGGATGGCCGCGCTGCGCATCCCGGTGCACGACGTGCCGACCGCGCAGTCGCGCATCGTGTGGGTGATGGTCGGCGAGACGATCGAGGCGCGCCAGGCGCTCGCGCGCGAGATCCTGGTGGGCTCGCTGCTGCAGGAAGGATTGCTCGTCGTGCTGGCGCTCGGCATCGTGTGGCTCGGCGTCGGGCGCGGGCTGCGGCCGCTGAGCCGGCTGTCGGCGACGGTCGCTGCGCGCAGCGAGGACGATACGACGCCGCTCGATACCGGCGCGGTGCCGAGCGAACTCGCGCCGCTCGTCGAGTCGATCAACCAGTACATCGGCCGCACGCAGCGGATGCAGGTCGCGCGGCGCCGCTTCTTCGCCGATGCGGCCCATCAACTGAAGACGCCGCTCGCGGCCGTGCAGGCCGGCGTCGAGCTCGCGTTGCGGCCCGACGAGCAGCCACGCGCGAACGGGCACCTGCGGCGTGCGAACGGTGCGGTGCGGCAGGCTGCGAAGATCGTCCAACAACTGCTGTCGCTGTCGCGGCTCGATTCGGACAGCGGCCATGCGGTCGCGCACAAGCCGGTCGCGCTGCATCGTCTCGCGCGCAGCGTGACGCTCGACTGGTCGCCGGTCGCCCGCGCGCGCGACATCGATCTCGGTTTCGAGCATGAGGCCGATATCGACGTGCACGGGCAGTCCGACCTGCTCGGCGAGATGATCGGCAACCTGATCGACAACGCGATCCGTTATGCGGGCGATCGCGCGGTGATTACCGTGCGCGTGTCGCGCGATGGCGAGCACGCGCGGCTCGACGTCATCGACAACGGGCCGGGCATTCCGGCGGACGAACGGGATGCGGTGTTCGAGCGCTTCCATCGCGGCAGCAAGACGCAGACGGTCGAAGGGACCGGGCTCGGGCTGTCGATCGTGCGCGAGATCGCGCGCGTGCATCAGGGCAGCGTGACGCTTTCGGATGCGGCCGGTGGCGGGCTGGTCGTGACGATCCGGCTGTCGGCGGCGAACGACGCAGCGCCGCGCGCCGCGTGATGGCAATCAGCGATGCGGGAAGCGGCTGGCCGTGAGTAGCGGCTTCCCGCGAGTGAAGGGGGAGAGCGGTTCCGCGCGCCCGGCTCAATCGCCGAACCCGATCTCCGCTTCCAGCCACTGGCCGACTTCGAGCCACGTGCCCGCGCCTTCGACAACGATCGCATTGATGCCGAACGTCAGCGCACCGCCGTAGTTCGGGTTCGCGCGATAGGTCTGCATCGTGTCGGTCGGCTCGTGCGGCCATTGCGGATTCGGCGCGCCGCTCACCTGGTCGATCGTCGGCATCGGGCAGCGCGTGCACAGCTTCACGAGGCGCAGCCGCACCGGCGTCTCACCGCGGGCGTCGAGGTGCTCGACGAAATCCTCTTCGTACGCGTCGAGATCCGACACGACGATGTTCGGCCGGAAGCGGTTCATCGGAATCGCCGGCGCGCCTTTCGCCGTGAGCCGCACGTTCAGGTCGTCGAGCGACGCCTGGCCGATCACGAGCAGCGGATACGCATCCGCGAACTGCGTATGCGTATCGATGTCGCTGGTCCAATCGCGGTCGCAGCCGCGGCGGGCGTCGGCGCCGAAGCGCGCGAGCTTCGTCGGCAAGCCGAGGAATTCGGTGAACCATGCGGCCGTTTCAGCGCCCGTGTCGATCGCGTCGACGGTGTCGCGCCATACGGTCGCGGCCATCTTCGGGTTGGCGGGCGTCGCATCGCCGTCGAGCGGCGTGCGGATTTCCGGCATGCCCGGCGCGTTCAGCACGAGCGCATCGTGCTCGAGCGTCGGGCGGATCAGCGCGAGACGCGGATGCGTGCGCTGCGTGAGCATCTGTCCTTGCGGATCCGTGATCAGCCAGTGGCGGTCGTACGCGAGGCCCGTTTCGAGCAGTTGCGCGCGCGACAGCGCGATGCCGGCACAGGATTTGATCGGATAGACGAAGAGTTCGGCGATGGCTGGCATGACGCTGGCTGAAGGCGAATGGCGAGACTGCGATTGTGCCAGATCATGCCGAAACCGTTTGGGCGGCTGCGCGCCGTCGCGCGGCCGGTCAGGCGAGCGGGAAGCCGGAGTCGAACGTTGTGCGCACGTCGAGCGGCTGGCGCAACAGTCCCGCTTTCAGATAGAAATCGGCCGTGCGCTGTTGTTCGGCGATGACCGTCGCGTCGATCGGCAGCCAGCGCGTGTTGCGGCGCTCGAACTGCAGCTTCGCGGCCGCCGGCGGAATGCCGATGATGCGCGCGAGCGCAGCGGAATACGCATCGGCATGCTGGTACGACCATGCCTGAGCACGCACGACACGCCGCAGGAAATCGTGCAGGACGTCGCGCTTGGACGCGATTGCCGCGTCGGTTGCCGCGAGGTAGCTGAGGCCCGACCACAGCCCGCGGCCATTGACGAGCACGCGCGCGCGGCCGCTCGTTTCGGCGAGCGCGGTATAGGGTTCCCAGGTCGCCCACGCGTCGATCGAACCGGTTGCGAGCGCAAGCATCGTGTCGGCCGGCGGCAGGAAGCGGAACGACACGGCGTCGGGCGGCAGGCCGGCCGCATCGAGCGCCTTCAGCGTGACGAAATGGCCGATCGAGCCGCGCGTGGTGCCGATGCGCTTGCCCTTCAGGTCGGTCGCGCTCTTCAGCACCGCATCGGGCCGCACGAGCACGGCCGTGCCGTACGGGTCGGAACGGTTCACGCCGATCACCTTGATGCGTGCGCCCGATGCGAGCGCGAAGATCACCGGTGCATCGCCGATCGGCCCGCAGTCGACGGCGGCCGCGTTCAGCGCTTCGGCGAGCGGCGCGGCGGCCGGGAACTCGGTCCACGCGATGTCGTACGCAAGGCCGTTCAGCTCACCGGCCGCTTCGAGCAGCGCGCGCAGGCCGCCTTTCTGGTCGCCGGCGCGCAGCAGCGGCCGCGTGCCCGATTGCGCGCGCAGGGCAGCCGGGGCCGTGGCGATCGTGGCGAGGGCGCTCGCTTGTGCGAGGAAATGGCGTCGGGTCGGATTCATCGTGAAGCTCGGTTGGAAGAGAAGTTCAGGGATTCATTCAATGCGCAAGCCCGGCCTGCACATCGCGCACGGGTTCGGTGTCGACCCGCAGCAGCAGCGCGGTCAGCGGATCGCCGGTCGCTGCCGGTGCGGCCGGTCGTGCGGTGGTGTCCGAGCGGCACAGCAGGTCGGCCTCCGACCACCCGCCGCTGCCCGGCAACGCGCGCGCCCGCAGCCAGCCGCGCCGATCGGCGAGGAGCTGCGTGCCGCCGAGCGCGTCGGGCGCCACGCCCGCGATCGTCGCGAATGCGCGCCACGCATCGGGCGTCGATGCGACGCAATCGGCTCGCGCGGTGCCGGCAAGCTGTGCAACAGGCGCGCCGCGTGCCGTGACGAGCAAGGTTTGCCAGCGCGGATCCTCCGGCGGCGGCGTCGCGCCCGGCGCGAGTGCGACGATGCGCACACGCTGGCCTTCGCGCCAGCGCTCGAGCGGCTCGGGCGCGGCTGCGCCGCAGCGCACGTCGAGCGCCGGCAGCGGGACGGGCACGGGCCACGCGCCTTCCGCCTGCGCGCCGCTGCCCGCGGCGAGCGCTTTCAGGTAGTCGAGCACGGCCCATGTGTCCCGGGGCCGAGTGCTGCGGCGAAGCCGGGCATCGTCGGCGCGCCGTGTTCGTCGCGCGTGCCGTGGCGCACGCGCCAGAACAGTTCGCCGTCGAGACGTCGGGCGAGCAGCGCGCCGGCGAAGGTCGGCGGCCAGCGCGGTAGTGTGGCCGCGAGCGGCCCTTCGCCGCGTCCGTCCGCGCCGTGGCACGCCGCGCAGTGTTGCGCATACAGGTGTGCGCCGCGCATCACGTTCGACACCGAAAACGGCGCGGGGTCGCGCTGGAAACTCGTCGGCACGGCGGGCGAGAGCCACAGCGAAGACGGTGGCCACGGTGCGAACCACGCAACGGCCAGCGCGGCGAGCGCGGATGCGACACGCCATTTGCGCGAAGCGAGCGCGACGCACGCGAGCACGACGGCCAGCGCCGTCGCCGCCACGGCGAACGCGAGCTGCCGCGTGAGTGCCGCGTCGATGCGCAGCGTTTCGAGCGCGATGCGATGCGCCCACGGCCACGCGGCTTGACCATCGGCGTCGCCCGTCAGCCCGATCGCATGCAGCACGCGCGCCAGCGCGATTTGCGCGCGGTACAGCCCCTGCAGAAACACGAGTGCCCAGTCGGCGAACGTCGGCGCGTTCATCGGTTATGTTCCGGCCGCCTGGCGGCCGTTCGTCGAACGGCACCGCGCATCTACCAGCTCGCATCGAGCCCGAGGTGCCGCAACGCGTCGTGACGCAGTTCGGCGAGGCGCGGGTCGCCGCGATGGCGCGGGTAGGGCAGGTCGACGTGCAATTCGGCGATGATCCGTGCGGGGCGCGGCCCGAACACGATCACGCGCTGCGCGAGGAACAGCGCTTCCTCGACATCGTGCGTGACGAGCAGCGCGGAGAAGCCATCGCGTTGCCACAGTGCGGTGAGCTCGGCCTGCATCGTGAGCCGCGTGAGCGAATCGAGCTTGCCGAGCGGCTCGTCGAGAATCAGCAGGCGCGGATCGTTGACGAGCGCGCGGGCGAGCGCGACACGCTGCGCCATCCCGCCGGACAACTGATGCGGGAACACGTTCGCGAATTCCTGCAGCCCGACGCGCGCGAGCGCATCGTCGACGCGATGCTGCGCGGTGCGCGCCACGCCGCACGCCTCGAGGCCGAGCGCGACGTTCGCACGCACGCGTCGCCACGGGTACAGCGTCGGGTCCTGGAACACGACGATGCGCGACGGATCCGGTTGCTCGATCGGCACGCCGTCCTGCGCGATCGTGCCGTGCCGCGCGGCGTCGAGGCCCGCGACGAGGCGCAGCAGCGTCGACTTCCCGCAGCCGCTCGGGCCGAGCAGCGCGACGAATTCGCCGGCCGCGACCGACAGCGTGACGTCGTCGAGCACCGGCAGCGCGCCGCCGGGGCCGTCGAACGCATGGCTCACGCGGCGGATGTCGATGCGCGCGCCGCGCGGCGCCGTGACGGCGGGCGCAGCGGCAACGGACGATGCAACGGACGATTCGAGTACGGCGGCGCTCACCATTTGACGGTTCCTTTCTGCCAGGCGAGCACGCGGTCGCGCACCGCGAACAGCAGCGCGATCAGCCCGGAAAACAGCAGCGCCATCACGATCAGCGCCGCATACATGTTCACGTACGATGCCCAGCCCTGCGCCCAGCTCAGGTACCAGCCGAGCCCCGACTTGACGCCCATCATCTCGGCGACGACCAGCACCGTGAACGATGCGCTCAGCCCCATGAAGATGCCGACGAACACGTGCGGCAGCGCGGCCGGAATCGCGACGCGCAGCACGAGGAAGCGCGCGTTCGCGCCGAGCGTGCGCGCGACGTCGTAATACTGCTTGTTGACGCTCGCGACGCCCGACCACGTGAGCACCGCGACCGGGAAGCCGGTAGCGAGCGCGATCAGGAACGCGGCCGCCGAATAGCTCGACGGGAAGAAGTAGAACGTGAGCGGCAGCAGCGCGGTGGCGGGCACGGGGCCGAGCACGCGCAGCACCGGATGCACCCAGTAGCCGATCCGGCGCGACCAGCCGATCGACACGCCGACCGCGAAACCGACCGCGACGCCGTACGCAAAGCCGAGCGCGAGCAGCTTCAGCGTGTTGCCGGCGCTGCCGAGCAAGCGCGGCCAGTCGTCGACGTAGACCTCGATCAGCGCCTGCGGCGGCGCGAAGAACGGGGTCGGCAGCCAGCCGGTTTTCGCGGTGACGATTTCCCACGCGGCGAGCACGAGCGGCAGCGCGACGAGCCACGGGCCGGCCGGGCGCACGCGCGCGAGCCGCTTACGCGTCGCGGGAGCGAGATGGCCGAGCGTCGCGGCGACGAGCAACAGCGCGGCGATCGTCCACGCGCCGACGGCGAATTCGCCGGTGTACGCCCAGTCGCTGAAGCCGACGACGCGGTTCGGCCACAGTTGCGTGAGGGCGCCGAGCGCGCCCCAGGCGAGCGCGGCGGCGATGCCGATCGGCGGTGCGTGCGCGGCGGGCTTCGGCGGCCAACGTGGCCTCGCAGGCGACGCACGCGACGCGCGACGCGGGCGCGGATGCGGCGGCACTGCCGCCGGAAGGGGCGGACGCGGAGCGTGCGGCGGGCGCGTGTTCGATCGTCGACATCACGTCACCCCAGCACGTTCGCATAGACCTGCTGCGCGAAGCGCTGCGGGTCGGTGCTCTTCTTCAGCACGCTGATGCGGCGGAAGTCGTCCGCGTAGAACGCGATTTCCTGCTGCAGGTCGACGTTGGTCGGGTGGTGGTTGTAGGTGAGCGTCGCGTAAAGCTTGCGCAGGTCCTCGGGGTTGATCTTCGGCGAATACTTCGCGAACACCTTCGCGGCTTCGTTCGGGTTGTCGTGCGTGAACTCGGTGGCCTGCACGATCGAGCGCGCGAGTGCGGCGGCCGACGGCCGGTCGTTGCGCACGAGGTCGCCGCGTGCGCCGATCACGCAGCACACCTTGCGCGCGTATTCGCCGGACAGGTTCGTCGCCAGTTCGGTGTACGCACCGTTGCTGCGTTTTTCGAGCAGATAGAGATTCGGGTCGCCGTCGGCAATCGCGTGGATCTCGCCCTTGTCGACCGCCACGCCGAGCAGGTCGGCCGGATACTGCCGCCATGTGATGTCGCGCTCGGGATCGATCCCGTTCTTCGCGAGCAAGATCGAGAAGAAATGCTTGCCGGGCGCGGCCAGGTCGCTGACGCCGACCGTCTTGCCCTTCAGCGCCTGCAACGTCGTCACGCCGGCCGCCTTCGCGCCGACGAGCCGCACGCAGCCGCCATGCGAGCTGCCGATGATCTTTACGTCGAAGCCGGCTTCGAGCGGCTTCAGCCAGCGGTGGATCATCCCGACCGCCGCATCGGCCTTGCCGGTCGCGATCGATTCGAGCAACTGGTCGGTCGAGCCGCTGTAGTTGATCAGATCGACCTTCAGGCCGTTCTTCTCGAAGAAGCCGCGCTCCTGTGCGACGACGATCGGCGTCAGGCAGAACGCGTTCTGGTTCCACGCGAACGTGAGCTTCTTCAGCGGCGGCGCGGACCAGGCCTTGCGGCCCAGCGTGATCGCGGGCGCGGCGAGCGCAACGGCGCCGGCGGCGCGCAGCAGCTTGCGGCGTTTTTTGTCGTGCGCGTCAGTGGGCGCGGGTGCGGTGGTTAGGGTCATGGGGGCTGGTCTCCGGTCGTGCGGAAAGGCGCTCAGTCGAGCAGGTCGGGTTCGTCGGCGACGACGCGTGCGAACAGGCTGTCGAATGCGTGCAACGCGCCCTCGGGGCCGCCGATCTGGCCGTGCGTGTGGCGTGCGGTCGCGTGATCGATCGGTTGCGGCGTGCCGGCCGCCTCGGCCAGCAACTGCGTGTGCGCGGCGTTGTCTAGCGCGATGTACCACCATGCGGCGGCTTCGACCGTCGGGCCGGCGCTCAGGATTCCGTGGTTCTTCAGGATCGCGCCCTTGTGCGTGGTGCCGTCCGGCTTCGCGAGCGCCTCCGCGATCCGCGCGCCTTCGCTCGTGTCGACGACCATCCCCGTGAAGTCGTCGAACAGCGCGTGGTCTTCGTAGAACACGCAGGCGTCCTGCGTGAGCGGATCGAGCAGGCGGCCGAGCGTCGACCACGCCTTGCCGTACGTCGAATGCGTATGCGCGGCGGCGACGATGTGCGGATGCGCTTCGTGGATCGCCGCGTGGATCGCGAACGCGGCCTTGTTCAGCGGCCGCGTGCCGATCGCGGTCTCGCCGCGCGCGTTGACGAGCAGCAGGTCGGACACCTTGATCTGCGAGAAATGCACGCCGAGCGGATTCACCCAGAAGTGGTCGGGCAGCTCGGGGTCGCGTGCGGTGATGTGGCCGGCGAGCCCCTGCGAGAAGCCGAAGCGGGCGAACAGGCGGAATGCGCCCGCGAGCCGTTCCTGACGGTGACGGCGCTCGGCGGCGACGTCGGTGCGCGGTGCCGGCGGATCGAACCAGAAATGCTGGCGCGGCGCTTCGGCGAGTTCGAGGCCCGATGCGGTAGGGACGGGCGAAGCAAGGACGGCGGACATGATGGTGGATGACTCCGTTAGGTCCGTTGGGCTCAGGCCGCGCGGCGGGCCGCGTCGCGGGCGGCGACGGCGCTGCGCACGCGCGGAATCAGTTCGCGGCCGTAGTCGATCGCGTCTTCCAGCGGATCGAAGCCGCGGATCAGGAACGTCGTGACGCCGAGGTCGTAGTAGTCGAGCAGTGCGTCGGCGACCTGTTCGGGCGTGCCGACGAGCGCCGTCGAATTCGAGCGCGCGCCGGTGAGCTTCGCGATCTCGGTCCACAGCCGCTTGTCGACCCGCGAGCCGCGTTCGGCCGCGGCGAGCAGGCGGCGCGCGCCTTCGCTCTGCTGCGGGCCGCCGGCGCCGAGGCCGGCCGCTTCGCGCAGCCGGCGCGTTTCGTCGAGGATGCGATGCGCGCGCGCCCACGCTTCGTCCTCGGTCGCGGCGAGGATCGGGCGGAACGACACGGAGAAGCGCACCTGGCGGCCGTGCTTCGCGGCTTCGGCGCGCACGCGTGTCGTCAGGTCGCGTACCTGGTCGAGCGATTCGCCCCACAGCGCGTAGACGTCCGCGTGCTTGCCGGCCACTTCGAGCGCCGCTTCCGATGCGCCGCCGAAATAGATCGGCACATGCGGCTGCTGGAACGGCTTCACTTCCGAAAAGCCCTGCTTGAACCGGTAGTGCGTGCCGTCGTGATCGAACGGCTGCGCTTCGGTCCAGATCCGTCGCAGGATGCCGAGGTATTCGTCGGTGCGCGCATAGCGCGCGTCGTGGTCGAGGAAGTCGCCGTCGCGCTGCTGTTCGCTGTCCGAGCCGCCGGAGATGAAGTGCACGGCGAGCCGGCCGCGGCTGAACTGGTCGAGCGTCGCGATCTGCCGCGCGGCGAGCGTCGGCGCGGTGAAGCCCGGGCGATGCGCGAGCATGAAATGGATGCGCTCGGTCGCGGCGGCCGCGAACGCGATCGTCAGCGTCGCCGACGGGCCGGTCGAGTGATGCGGCACGAGAATCCGGTCGAAGCCGGCCGTCTCGTGGGCGCGCGCAAAGTCGCGCACGTAGTCGGGATCGACCACGGGGCCGGATGCCGGATGGATCTCCGACTGCTTCTGGCTCTGGATCATGCCGATGAATTCGACGCTCATCTTGGTCTCCGGTGGCAGGGGCGACCCGGCGCGTGGCCGGGGCAGGAATGGAGCGCAGGTTAACGCCGGGATCATGCGAAACGGAAATAATCAATCCCGAATTGAATATCAGATTTGCATGGTTTGGGCGGGGGTGCGCTGCGCATACGCTGTGGGCTCACGAAAGATCGGGCGCGCGGGCGCCAGCGAATCCGGCGCCGTGCGTTCCGGATCGCCGGCTTCATCGGAAACCGCGCCGCGTGGCGATCGATTGCCGCTATTGCCGCCTGTCCGTATTACTTTGCGTATTGCCCAGGGAATCCGTCTCGATGTCCGCCAGCCTTGCCGCTACCTCGCCGTCGGCGCAGCCGCGTTCGCTGCGTCTCCTGTCCACCGACGATGCCGACGCCGACGGCGCCCGCATTGCCGCGCTGCTCGACCGCCTCGCGCCGGAGCTGGCCGCCGATGCGGCCCGCAACGACGTTGACGGCCGCTTTCCTCACGAGAACTTCGCGCGGCTGCATCGTGCCGGGCTGATCGCGCAGGTCGTGCCGCGCGAGCATGGCGGCGCCGGTGCGACGCTTGCGCAGGCAAGCCGGATCGTGGCCGCCGTCGCACGGGCCGATCCGGCGACCGCGCTGGTGCTGACGATGACGTACCTGCAACATCGCGCGCTCGGCCGCGCCGACAACCGCTGGCCGGCGCAGGTCCGGCGGGCGGTGTTCGACAGCGCGGTTACCCAAGGCGCGCTGATCAACGCGCTGCGCGTCGAGCCCGCGCTCGGTTCGCCGTCGCGCGGCGGCCTGCCGGAAACCATTGCACGGCGCGACGGCGACGGCTGGCGATTGTCCGGCCACAAGCTGTACAGCACCGGGATTCCGGCGCTGCGCTGGCTGGCCGTGTGGGCGCGCACCGATGAGCCGGCGCCGCGGGTCGGCGTGTTTCTCGTGCCGCGCGACCGCGATGCGGACGGCGATCGCATCCGCGTGATCGAAAGCTGGAATCACCTCGGCCTGCGTGCGTCAGGCAGCCATGAGGTCGTGTTCGACGACGTGCGGCTGCCGGCCGATCACGCGGTCGACGTGCGCGCGCCGGACGCATGGGCGGTGTCGGCGGCGACCCATGCGGATGCAGACGCGCAGGCCGACCAGCAGGCGTGGATGGTCGCGCTGCTCGGCAGCCTGTACGACGCGGTGGCGCGTGCGTCGCGCGACTGGCTGGTCGGGTTCGCCACGACGCGTGCGCCGAGCGGGCTGGGCGCGCCGCTTGCGACGCTGCCGCGCGTGCAGGAAGCGGTCGGCGAAATCGAGGGCTGGCTGCATGCGAACCGTGTGCTGCTCGACGATCACATCGCGCGCACCGACGCGGGCCATGCCCCGACGGTCACGACGAGCGGCCTCGTCAAGCGGACCGTGACCGAGCACGCGATCCGCGTGGTCGAACAGGCGTTGAAGCTGTCGGGCAATCACGGGCTGAGTCGCGCCAATCCGCTCGAACGCCACTATCGCGACGTGCTGTGCAGCCGCGTGCATACGCCGCAGGACGATGCGATCGCGGTGGCGGCGGGGCGTGCGGCACTGGAAGCGGCGAACCGGAGCGAGACGAAGCGCGCACCGGCGGGCGAGACGGAGACGAGCGGGGCGCCGGTCAACGAGACCGAACGCGGCCGCGGCGATGCGTGACGGGAGCAGGGCGGGCGCGGTCGCCGATCGGGCGGCGGGATGCCGGCGCCGCCCGATGGCCCGGTCGGGCAGCCGCCTTGCCGTGCGCCTGCTCCGGCAACGCGAACGCCGTGCGCGCATGCGCGGCAACGGCGGCGAGCGGCGCGTCGAAACGGGCCGCATCGTGCCGGCGCAGCAGCCACAGATCGATCTGCGGCTTGAAATCGGCGAGCGGCACGATGTCGAGCGCATCGCGCAGCGGGCTGCCTTCGACGAGCGGCAGCGGCATCAGCCCGATGCCGAAGCCGTTCGCGACGCTCTGCAACTGCAGGTCGCGGCCGTAGGTGTCGAGCGTGACCGGCATCGGCAGGCCCTGCGCGTCGAGCGCGCGCCGCAAGCCCGCGCGAAAACCACAGCCGTCCGGATTGAGCACCCAGCCATGCGCGTGGCAATCGGCGAGCCGGTAGCTGCGGCGCGGCCAGTCACCCTTGCGGCCGACCGCGACGAGCCGCGTGGCCAGCAGCCGTTCGCCTTCGACCTGCGCCGGCAGCACCATTTCGCGTGCGAGGAACACGAGCGCCGCATCGAGTTCGCGGCGGGCGACGCGCTCGACGAGCATGCCGCCCCACGCGGTCGTGACCTGCGTCGCGAGCGCGGGCCACTGCGCGGCGAGTTCGGCGATCAGCGCGGGCAGCATCAGCTCGCCGAGGCCCTGCGTGAGCCCGATCCGGAATTCGCCGGCAGGCGGCTGCTCGCCGGCCGTCAGCTCGCGCAGCGCATCGACTTCGCGCAGGATCGCGCGGCACTGCTCGAACACCCGCCGGCCGATATCGGTGGGGCGCGGCGGCTTGGTGTTGCGATCGAGCAGGGTCACGCCGAGCGCTTCCTCGAGATTCTGGACGCGCCGCGTGATCGCGGGCTGCGTCATCCCGAGCTCGGCCGCGGCCTGGCTCAGGGTCTGGCAGCGGACGACCGCTGCAAAAGCGTCGATATCGCTAATTTTCATGTTTGTTCTGCATGGTCTTTCGGGTGCATCATGACGATCCATCATATTCGGCATCATATTCGAGGAGTCAGCCGATGAGTACGCTTTCGTTGCATCAGACGCCGCTGCGGCCGTTCGTCGATGGCCTGGGTGCATTGCTCGCGTCCGGCGCGAACGAGGCGCGCATCCTCGACGAGGGCGGTGCGCTGCTCGCCGCGCTCGTCGAACACGACGACTGGTTGCCCGACGCGTTCGCGCAGCCCGACCCCGCGCGCTATCGGCAGTACCTGCTGCATCTCGACCCGGACGAGCGGTTCTCGGTCGTCAGCTTCGTGTGGGGGCCGGGCCAGACGACGCCGATCCACAACCACACGGTGTGGGGGCTGATCGGGATGCTGCGCGGCGGCGAGTTCTCGCAGCCGTACGGGTTCGACGCAGCGGGCAGGCCGGTGCCGTCTGGAGAAGCCGTGCGGCTGCAGCCCGGCGAAATCGAGGCGGTGTCGCCGCGCATCGGCGACGTCCATCGCGTGACCAACGCGTTCGACGATCAGGTATCGATCAGCATCCACGTGTACGGCGCGAACATCGGCAAGGTGGAGCGCGCGGTGTTCCTCGACGACGGTACCGTGAAGCCGTTCGTGTCGGGTTATTCGAATGCCTGATGCCTGATGCAACGCCCGCAGGCGCGGCCGGTCGCCGGCACGCGCCGGCAGGCCCACGATTCATCCGTTCCGCTTTCTTCACCGACTTCAACGCATTCAATCAACACAGAGACACCGTGACGCAATCCGCCGAATCCACTTCCCGCTTTCCCGTCGCGTCGTACCAGGACGTGCGCGCCCGCCTGCTTGCCCGCGACGAGATCGCGCTGATCGACGTACGCGAGGAAGATCCGTACGCGCAGGGCCACCCGCTGTGGGCCGCCAATTTTCCGCTGTCCAAACTCGAACTCGACGCGTGGACGCGCATTCCGCGCCGCGACACGCCGATCGTCGTGTTCGGCGAAGCGGGCGGCGAGGATCTCGCGCCGCGCGCGGCCGCCAGGCTCGCGCAGCTCGGCTACACCGATGTGCGGCTGCTCGACGGCGGCCTGGCGGGCTGGCTCGCCGCGGGCGGCGAACTGTTCATCGACGTGAACGTGCCGAGCAAGTCGTTCGGCGAATGGGTCGAGGCCGAGCGGCATACGCCGTCGCTGTCCGCGCAGGAAGTGCAGGCGCTGATCGATGCGAAGGCCGATGTCGTGATCGTCGACGCGCGCCGTTTCGACGAATACCAGACGATGAACATCCCGACGTCGACGAGCGTGCCGGGCGCGGAGCTCGTGCTGCGCGTCCGCGCGCTCGCGCCGAACCCGGCGACGCAGGTGATCGTCAACTGCGCGGGCCGCACGCGCAGCATCATCGGCACGCAGTCGCTCGTCAACGCGGGGCTGCCGAATCCGGTTGCCGCGCTGCGCAACGGCACGATCGGCTGGACGCTCGCGGGCCAGACGCTCGAACGCGGCGCCGCGCGGAGCTTTCCGGACGACATCGACGCGACGCAGCGTGCCGACGCACGCCGGGCGGCGCGCGCGGTGGCCGAGCGTGCGGGCGTGCCGCGCATCGCGCTCGCGGACGTCGCGGCGCTCGACGAGCCGGGCCGCACGCTGTACCGCTTCGACGTGCGCACGCCGGAGGAGTACGAAGCCGGCCACTTGCCGGGTTTTTTGAGCACGCCGGGTGGCCAGCTCGTGCAGGAGACCGACCATCACGTGGCCGTGCGCGGCGCGCGGATCGTGCTCGCCGACGATGACGGCGTGCGCGCCGACATGACCGCGTCGTGGCTCGCGCAGATGGGCTGGGACGTGCGGGTGGTCGAGCCGGAGGACGGCACGGCGCGGTTCGACGAGCGCGGCCAGCCGCCGCGCGACGTACCGGCGACCCCGAGCGTGACGGACATCTCGCCCGCGACGCTCGCAGGCTGGCTGAAGGAGGCCGCGCCCGGCGAGCTGGCGATCGTCGACGTGACGGCCAGCGCGAACTACGTGAAACGGCATATCCCGGGTGCGTGGTTCGCCGTGCGTGCGCAGCTGCGTGATGCGCTCGCGGCGATTCCGCCCGCCAAGCGCTATGTGTTCACGTGCGGGTCGAGCCTGCTGGCGCGGTTCGCGGCGGACGACGCCCGCGCGCTGCTGCCGGCTCCGGCCGACATCTCGGTGCTCACCGGCGGCACGGCCGCGTGGATCGACGCCGGGCTGCCGCTCGAAAGCGGCGAGACGCATCTGGCCTCACCGCGCGTCGACCGCTACCGCCGCCCATACGAAGGCACCGACAACGCGGCGGCCGCGATGCAGGCGTATCTCGACTGGGAGTACGGACTGGTCGATCAGTTGAAGCGGGACGGCACGCATCACTTCAACGTGATCTGACCGATACGGTGCAACCGGGCGCGTCGCGTCGTGCGTCGCGCCCGGTCAGCGCGCCTGTCAGCGCTTGAACGTATCGACGGCCGTGCGGCCGACGGCCGGATCGTCCGTGAAGAAGCCGTCGATGCCCGCGCGCAGGTACGCCTGGATCTCGCGCACCGAGCCGGCCGTGTTGCGCGTGGCCGGCGTGCCGCCATCCTTCAGCGACGCGGGCAGGAAGTTGTTTTCCGGGCGGAACGTGTACGGATGCACGACGAGGCCGGCCTCGTGCGCATAGCGCACGTACGGCGTCGGCTGCTGCAGCGTGCCGTCCGCGGCGACCGCGATGATCGACGTCTTGTACGGGCCGACGCCGTTCGCATAGGTCGCGATCTCGCGCATGCCGTCGCGCGTCGACAGGTCGCCGTAGGTGCGCTTGTCGTTCGCCTTCACGAAGTCGTACGGGCGCTGGCCGGCTTCGTCCATCAGCTGCACGAGCTTCCAGTTCGGCTGGCTCGACTTGATCCGGTTGCGGATCGTCTTCAGGTTCGCGACCTCGAACGACTGGATGTAGACGGTCGCCGTGCGCGCCGTGTACGCGTCCTTCAGCAGCGCATCGACGAGACGGTCCTCGAGCGGCAGGCCGATCGACTGGAAGTAGGTCGGATGCTTGGTTTCCGGATACAGGTGGATCGTGCGGCCGGTCTGCGCGGACATCTGCTTCGCGAGCGCGACGATCTCGTCGAACGTCGGGATCTCGAACTGGTCGTTGTACGCGGTGTTCGCGGGGCGCACCTGCGGAATGCGCTCGCGGGCGCGCAGCGTCTTCAGCTCGGCGAGCGTGAAATCCTCGGTGAACCAGCCCGTCAGCTCCGCGCCGTCGATCGTCTTGGTCGCCTTGCGGCTCGCGAACTGCGGCAGCGTCGACACGTTCGTGGTGCCCGAGATCTCGTTCTCGTGACGCGCGACGAGCACGCCATCGCGGGTCGACACGAGGTCGGGCTCGATCACGTCCGCGCCGTCCTCGACCGCCTTGCGATACGACGCGAGCGTGTGTTCGGGGCGCAGTGCGCTCGCGCCGCGATGGCCGACCACCTGGACCTTCGCGGAAATCGGCTGGGTGGGATCGGACGCGACGTCGTCGCCGCCGCACGCGGCGAGCAGGAACGCGGCGGCACAGGCGAACGGTACGCAGCGCAGGGAGGTCGGGCGCTTGAAGAGCATGTCGATGAACCTTCGAAACGAGAGTCGGAAAGGGGCGATCGATCCGGCGGCGCGGCTGTCGTGGCGTGTCGCACGGAGTCGAATGGGACGCGATCGTCGCATCGAATAATTACATATGTATTACTTACACCTTTCCGTTCAATATTTTTAGGGCGCAATGGGTGTGGCAGGGCGGTTGAATGCGGCCTGACGGAACGCGCCTTCCAGCCGTCTCGGGCAGGCCGGCCGCCGGATGCACTAAACTTGCGGGAATTTTGCATCGCCGCGCCGGGGCCGACGCCCGTCTGGCGCGACGATGCGGCGACTCGCGGGCCGGCGCGGGTGCCCGGTGCCCGTGTGCGTCCGGGGCCCGCGCCGGCCGATTTTTCCCGACCCATGACGACTCGAACCGATTCCGCTTTCCTGCTCGGCGACCTGCTGAAGAACGTTTCCCGCTCCTTCTACCTGACGCTGCGCGTGCTGCCCGACGGCATGCGCGACCCGGTCGGCCTCGCGTACCTGCTCGCGCGCGCGGCCGACACGATCGCCGACACGGCGCTCGTCGCACCGGATCGCCGGGCGGCGTTGCTGACCGACCTGCGCGACGAGGTCGAGCGGCTCGGCGACGGCGTTGCGCTGTCGCGGGCGCTCGAGGACGTGACGCGGATGCAGGCCGATTCGCACGAGCACGTGCTGCTCGGCTCGATGGAGCCGATGCTCGCGCTGCTGCGCACGCAGCCGGAAGCCGACCGCGCGTCGATCCGCAAGGTCGTCGCGACGCTGACGGCGGGGATGGTATTCGACCTGCGCACGTTCCCCGACGAACAGTCGGGGCGCGTCGTGTCGTTGCCGACGCGCGGCGAACTCGACCGCTACACGTATCTCGTGGCCGGCTGCGTGGGCGAGTTCTGGACCGACATGACGGGCATGCACACGCCGGCCGCGCGCGGCTGGAACCTGCCGGACATGTGCGAGAAGGGCATCCGTTTCGGCAAGGCGCTGCAGATGACCAACATCCTGCGCGACTGCGGGAAGGACCTGCGCATCGGCCGATGCTATCTGCCGGACGACGTGCTGGGCGCGCATGGGCTCGGTGTTGCCGACCTGATGGCGCCCGATGCGTCGGCGCGCGCGCGCGGCGTGCTCGTCGACCTGCTGCGCGTGACGCTCGACCAGTATCGCGACGCGGGCCTGTATACGCTTGCGATCCCGCGCCGCTTCGTGCGGCTGCGGCTCGCGTGCCTGTGGCCGATCATGATCGGCCTCGAAACGCTCGAGCTGCTGGCCGGCCATGCGGCGTGGCTCGATCCGGCGAAGCCGGCCAAGGTGCCGAGAAAGCGCGTCTACCGGATCATGGCGTCGTCGCTCGCGCTGGTCGGGTCGAACGCCGCGATTCGCGCGCGCCTGACCGCGCTCGCCGATGCCGTGAACGCGCATCTCGTGCAGCCGGCCACGCGCTGACTCGTACTGCACGATGCCGGCGCGACAGGTGCCGGCATCGCCCTTCGGCCCGCGTTCGCCGGGCCATCATCGTCCGCCTCTTCACGCGTCGACTAAAAACGTTTTCATTTTTTCGTGTCGCGAAACGTGGGTGTCATGAACGTCAGCGATCCTTCGCGGCGGCGTGAGTCGTGGCGTCAGCTACGGCCGCGTTTTTTGTAAGACGATATTTCGCCGAAGGCATCTGACAACATCCGACGGAAGCGTTGCACCCGTAAAAATGTAAAGCTAGGGTTTTCACCGGGAAATGCCGGAAAGGCCCACCGCGTAAGCGTTTTCAGGTGTTATGTAACCGCTTGGTGAACCCGTGCGTTGCGTCGATCATACGACGACCGACTGCGCGTGTTGGGAAATATTCGGTAATCCGTCAGAATCGCGTCGGCATGTACTCGCACATGTGTCAGTCACAAAACCACACCAGAAAAGAAACATTCTTTGAGGACGGAGAATCAATGAAAAAGCGCGTCGCTTTCGCCATGACGGCAGTTGGCCTTGCAGCCGCTACCGCCGCCCACGCTCAAAGCAGCGTGACCCTGTACGGTATCGTCGACAACGGTCTGGCTTGGCAGAACAACTCGTCGGCAGTCGGTGCTACCACGGGTGGTCACTCGAAGGTGCAAATGTCCACCGGCGTGTGGGCAGGCAGCCGCTTCGGCCTGAAGGGCAGCGAAGATCTCGGCGGCGGCACGAAGGCGATTTTCCAGTTGGAAGCCGGCGTCAACACGGCTAACGGCTCGTCGCAGTGGACCAACGGCATCTTCACGCGTCAGGCGTGGGTTGGCCTGACCAACAGCACGTACGGTACGCTGACGGCTGGCCGCCAGTACACCGCGTACTACACGCTGCTGTCGCCGTACAGCCCGACGACCTGGCTGACCGGCTACTACGGCGCGCACCCGGGCGATATCGACTCGCTGGATACGAGCTACCGTGCGAATAACTCGCTCGTCTACATGTCGCCGAAGTTCTACGGCTTCACGGTCGGCGGTTCGTACTCGTTCGGCGGCGTCGCAGGCGCGACGAACCGTGGCTCGACGTGGAGCGCGGCGATCCAGTACCTGAACGGCCCGGCAGGCATCGCCGTCGGCTACCAGAAGGTCAACAACGCGACGCTCGGCGGCGGCGTGTGGGGCGCGAACTCGACGGTCCAGAACGGCCTGACGGCAACGGGCGACGGCAACCAGCCGGCCGTTTCGTCGATCAACAACGGCTATGCCACGGCGCAATCGCAACAGCGTATCGCTGTGACGGCGGGCTACCAGTTCACGCCGGCATGGGACATTTCGGCATCGTACTCGAACGTCCAGTACACGCCGGGCACGGGTTCGGCGTTCCGCAACACGGCCATCTTCAACACGGCAGGCGCCGTGCTGCACTGGAAGGCAGCCGCTCAGTGGGACTTCGCAGCGGGCTACTCGTACACGGCAGCCACGCAATCGAACGGCATCACCAGCTCGGCCAAGTACCACCAGGTCACGCTGTCGCAGTACTACAGCCTGTCGAAGCGTACGGGCCTGTACGCAGTTGAGGCTTACCAGCACGCCAGCGGCAACACGCTCGGCAAGAGCGGCATCATCGCCGCAACGACGTCGATCGGCGACGGCGTGGGCGCAGGTTCGAAGCAGAACCAGATCGGCGTCGGCGTCGGCCTGATCCACCGCTTCTAAATGTCGCGCGGCGCGCGAGCGCCGCTTGTGGCATGCGGTTGAAGAACCGGCCTTCGGGCCGGTTTTTTCATGTGCGGTACGTATTGCGCATACTCCGGTTCCGTTACCGGCCGGCATCGACCGGATGCGGAGGGCGACGAAAGCCGCGCCTGACAAGCGCATCGCTCACGCGGCGCCGGCCTGCAGACGGCAGCATCCGGCCCGTGCGAATGTCGTCCAGCCGATCACTCCGTCGCGCCATCCGTCCAGCTTCCCGCCAGCGCCTGAAACAGCGCCGCCGTATCGGCGAGTCGATCTGCCTGCGCGCGCGTACGATCGAGCGCCGTCTGCAACGTCTGCCGCTGCGCGTCGAGCAGGTCGAACGTGCTGATCCCGCCCGCCGCGTAACGGTCGCCGGCAATCCGGTTGCTGGCTGCCGCTTCCTCGGCGGCGGTGTCTCTCGCCTGCAGTGCAGCCGCATCGTGCTCGACGGCACGCATGGCATCGGCCACCTGTTGCAGCGCCTCGAGCACGGTTTCCCGGTAGCTCGCGAACGCTGCGTCGTATGCCGCTTCGGCCGCACGTTTCTTCGCGCGCAGTTCACCGCCGTGAAAGAGCGGTTGCGTCAGCCCGAGGCCGACATTCCACACATTGAGCCCGCTCACGAGATCCGCGATGCGCGTGCGCTCCGAGCCGATTCCCGCCGAAATCGAAAAGCGCGGATACAGGTTCGCGGTGGCCACGCCGACGTTCGCGCTGGCCTGGTGCAGCACGGCTTCGGCGGCGCGGATGTCGGGGCGTTCGCGTGCGAGCGTCGACGGCAGCGCGACGGGCAGCGTGCGCGGCAGCACGAGCGTATCGAGTGTGAGGTCGGGCAGCGCGGCATCGGACGGCGGCACGCCGAGCAGGATCGCGAGCCGATGGCCGGCTTGTGCGAGGCGGGCCTCGAGCGGCGGCAGCGACGCCCGCGTCTGCGCGAGCAGCGCGCGTTGCGCATGCACGTCGGCCTGCGAAACGCCGCCCGCCGCGAAACGCGCTTCGACGATGCGCAACTGCCGCGCCTGCGCATCGATCAGTTGCCGCGTGAGCACGACCTGCTGCGCGAGCGACGCGCGCAGGATCGCGGTCGCGACGACATTGCCCGCGAGCGTCAGGCGCGCGGCGTCGAGCGTGTACGCCTGGTAGTCGACCTGTGCGCGTAGCGCTTCGAGCGCACGCCGGTTGCCGCCGAATACGTCGAGCACATACGACACGCTCACCGACGCGTCATAAAGCGTGAACGGCCCCGGGCTGGGCACGTTGGCGGGCAGGCCGAACGCGGTCGTGTCGACCTGCTCGCGCGTGGCGGACAGGCTCGCATCGACTTTCGGCAACATCGTCGCGCCGGCTTCGGCCGCGTGGTTCTGCCGCGCTTCGTCGAGCCGCGCACGGGCTTCGGCAAGCGTCGGGCTGTTGTGCCACGCGGTATCGACGAGCCGGTTCAGCGGTTCCGAGCCGAACTGCGTCCACCAGTGCTGCGGAGTATGCGCGGCCGATGCGAACGTCTGCGCATCGCCGGCCGGTCCGGCGGCGGAGGCCGTCGTCGCGGGCGGCTCGCCGCGCGTGTAGCGCTGCGTGGCGGGCGCATCCGGCGCGTGGAAATCCGGCCCGACCGCGCATCCGGCGACGAGCAGTGCAGCGGCGATCGGCATGCAACCGCGGGCGGCGTGGAAGGGGCGACGCGAAGCCGGTTTCATCGTGCGGCACCTAGTCGAGCGTACGCCGGTAGAACCGCAGCGCGACGCCCATCACGACGACGGTGAACAGCGCGACCGGCCACACGGACGGCCACAGGTCGCTCCAGCCGTTGCCTTTCAGCAGGATGCCGCGCACGAGGCGGTTGAAGTAGGTGAGCGGCAGCAGGTTGCCGATGAACTGCGCCCACTTCGGCATCCCGGCGAACGGGAACATGAAGCCCGACAGCAGGATGTTCGGCAGGAAATAGAACACCGCGAGCTGCATCGACTGCAACTGGTTCTGCGCGAGCGACGACAGCGTGATGCCGACCGTCAGGTTCGCGGCGATGAACAGCAGCGCGGACAGGTAGATGGCGAACAAGCCGCCGACGAACGGCACCGCGAACACGAAGCGGGCAGCCGCGAGAATGATCGACACCTGGATCAGCCCGATCAGCACGTACGGGACGATCTTGCCCGTCATGACCTCGAGCGGCCGCACGGGCGTCGCGAGCAGGTTCTCCATCGTGCCGCGCTCGCGCTCGCGGGTGATCGCGAGGCCCGTCATCATCACCATCGTCATCGTCAGGATCACGCCCATCAGGCCCGGCACGACGTTGTACTGGGTGATGCCCTCGGGGTTGTACAGCCGGTGCAGCACGACGTTGAACGCGGCCGGGCGGCCGTTCAGGTGGGCGAGCGGGCCGGTCAGGTCCTTGTCCGCGACCGGCTGCACCAGGCCGGACAGCGCGCCGATCGCCGACGCGGTCGCGACGGGATCGGTGGCGTCCGCCTCGACGAGCAGCGACGGACGCTCGCCGCGCAGCAGCCGGCGCGAGAAATCGGCCGGCACGTTCAAGACGAACAGCACGTCGCCGCGTGCGAGCGCACGGCGGCCGGCCGCTTCGTCGGGCAGCGTCTCGACGACGTCGAAGTACGCGGAATTGCGCATCGCGGCGACGAAGCTGCGCGCGAACGGGCTCGCATCGGCGACGATCACCGCGGTGGGCAGGTGTTTCGGATCGGTGTTGATCGCGAAGCCGAACAGCGCGAGCTGGATGATCGGCACGCCGACGATCATCGCGAACGTCACGCGGTCGCGCCGCAGCTGCAGGAATTCCTTCAGCACGATGCTCCACCAGCGGGCGACCGAGAACGCGTCGCGCAGGTGCGCCCACGCGTTCACGACGATGCTCCGCCGGGCGGCCCGGATGCGCGGCCCATCATGTAGATGAAGACGTCCTCGAGCCCGGTGTCGATCGGCGCGACCTGCAGCGCGGCAGGCCCGTCGGCTTGCGCCGCGACCTGCGCGAGCGTCGCGTCGAGCTGCGCGCGATCGCGGCCGCTCACGTGCAGCGCCGAGCCGAACACGACCGTCTGGTCGACGCCCGGCATCGTGCGCAGCCGCGCGGACAGTTCGCTCAGATGCGCACCGGTGATCGCGCGGGTCGCGAGCCCCTGCGACGCGACGATCTCCGCCGATGTGCCCTGCGCGAGCAGCTCGCCGTACGCGATGTACGCAAGCTTGTGGCAGCGCTCGGCCTCGTCCATGTAGTGCGTGCTGACGAGCACCGAGATCCCTTGCGCGGCCAGCCGGTGCAGTTCTTCCCAGAAGTCGCGGCGCGCGGCCGGATCGACGCCGGCCGTCGGCTCGTCGAGCAGCAATAGCGCCGGCTCGTGCAGCATGCAGGCGGCCAGCGCGAGGCGCTGCTTCCAGCCGCCCGACAGCGCGCCCGTGAGCTGGTCCGCGCGGCTCGCGAGGCCGAGCCCGTCGAGTGCGCGCGCGACGGCCGCCTTGCGGTCGGGCATCCCGTACACGCGCGCGACGAAATCGAGGTTCTCGCGGATCGACAGGTCTTCCCAGTACGAGAAGCGCTGCGTCATGTAGCCGACGCGCCGCTTGATCTGCGCGCTGTCGCGCACGATGTCGTAGCCGAGGCAGGTGCCGCTGCCCGAGTCGGGCGTGAGCAGCCCGCACATCATCCGGATCGACGTGGTCTTGCCGCTGCCGTTCGGCCCGAGAAAGCCGAAGATCTCGCCGCGCGCAACGCGCAGCGACACGTCCTTCACGACGTGCTTGTCGCCGAAATGCTTGTTCAGGCGATCGACGTCGATCGCGTACGGTGCGGGCGGCGCGTTCACGGCACCCTCACGGCGACGGGCTGGCCCGGATGGAGCTTCGGCGCGTCGGCGACGGCCGGGCGCGCCTCGATCATGAACACGAGCTTGGTCCGGCTCTCGTTGCTGTAGATCACGGGCGGCGTGTATTCGGCTTCGCTCGATACGTAGGTGATGCGCGCGGTCACGTCGACCGCACAGCCGTCGCAGTGGATCGCGACCGTGCGCCCCGGCGCGAGCGATGCGATGGCGGCCTCCGGCACGAAGAAGCGCACCTTCAGGTTTTGCGGCGGCAGCATCTGCACGACCGGATTGCCGGCCTGCACCCATTCGCCGACGCGGTACAGCGTGTCGTACACGCGCCCGGCCGCGGGTGCGGCGACGCGCTTCTGGTCGAGCTTCCATTGCGCCTCGGCGACGGCCGCCTGCGCGGCGTCGACCTGCGCGGCCTGCGCGGCGACCTGCTGCGCGCGGCCGGGCAGACGCGCGACGTCGACCTGCTTCTGGAGTTCGCGCATCTGCGCGGCGGTCGTTTGCGCGGACGTGCGCGAATCGTCGAGCTGCTGTTTCGACAGGCCGCCAGCGGCGTACTGGCTTTCGTCGCGCACGAGCTGCGCGGCGGCCCGCGCGGCTTGCGCGGCGGACTGCGCGAGCTGCGCCTGCGTAACCGCGATTTCCGGCGGGCGCTTGCCCGTCTGCAGGTCGGCAAGCTGCGCGCGGGCGGCCGCGAGCTGGTGCTGCGCCTGCAGCAGCGCGGCCGTTTCGCTGACGGCTTCGAGCGAGAAGGCCGGCGCGCCGGCAGCGAGGGCCCGGCCGCGCGCGACCGACAACTGCGTGAGCGTGCCCGATTGCGACGACGACAGGTACACGAATTCGCCTTCGACGTAGCCCTGGTAGGTCGTGCCGTTGCGCGCTGGCCGTTCGCAACCGGCGAGCAGCGCGACGGCGGCGGCCAGCACGAGCGGCAGCGCGCGGGCCGGGTTCACGACCGCCTCCGTGGCGAGCGGACCGGCGCGCGAGGCGGCGCGGCCGGCGGCTGCAGGCCCGAACCGAGCAGTGCGCGGACATGGCGATGCAGCACGTCGCGGTCGATCGGCGGCAGGCCGCGCGCGCTTTGCCACAGTTTCGCGGTCGCGAGCGGCAGCATCACCAGCGCGATGATCGAATGGAACAGGAACGCGGGCTCGAGCGCGGGGTTCAGCGTGCCGGCCTGCTGCGCGCCGCGGATCCGTTCGGCGAAGCGCCCGATATGTTCGAGCGGAATGCGCCGGACCATCCGCTCGCGCAGCAGCCCGCCCTCATGGATGATCTCGCGCAACCAGATCGACGGCAGCCACGGCATGCGGTGCGTGACGTCGAAGAAGCGGTCGACGAGTTCGGCGACGAGCGCGAACGGGTCGTTTTCGATCTGCGGCTTGGTCGGCCGCCACACGAACGCGATGACCTGCACGAGCCGCTCCTCGACGATCGCGTCGAGCAGTTGCTCGCGATTCGTGAAGTAGTAGTGGACCATCGCCGACGTGACGCCGGCGGCGGCGGCGATCTGCGCGACGGTCGTCGCGGCGATGCCGCGCTCGGCGAACAACTGCATCGCGACGTCGAGCATGTGGTCGCGCAGGTCGAAATCGTCGACCGACGGGCGGCGCCCGCGCGGCCTGGCGACGGTGGATTTCGCGTTCATGAAATCGACGCTAATTGATGAGTTAGTTAATTTCAAGGAAGGGTTTTCGCTGCGGTTGATCGGGATCAGCCGCGGTGTGAATCGCGGCACGGACGGGCGTGGTGCCGCGTCGGTCGGGCGGCGTCAAGCGGCCTTCGAATGAAGAAAGCGGCTACAGAAGAAGCGAGGCGCGCGAACGCAGGTATCGCGCGCTCAGGCCGCGCGCCGGTTGCCCTTGACGATCCAGTCGCTGAACGTCGCGTCCGCCAGCGCGGGGCGCGCTGCGGCCGCCAGCGATGCCGACGCAGCGTCGCCGCGGTGCCGGGGCGGCTGCTCGATCGTTTCACGCGGGCTGTGCCCGAATTCGGCCTTGAAAGACCGGCTGAAATGCTTGTCGCTGGCGAATCCGTAGCGCCACGCGAGATCCGCGATGCGGCTTCGGGGACGGGTCGGGTCCGCGAGCATGTTCCGGATCCGCAGGAGCCGGGTGCGCTGCACGAGCTTCATCACGCCGCCGTCCGGCTGGAACAGCCGGTACAGCTTCGGACGCGAAACGCCGATCGCCTTGCAGATCGCGTCCGGACACAGGTCGGGGTCGGTCAGGTGCTGCTCGATGTAGCTCCGGGCACGCTCGCGCAGCGCAGCGTCGATCTCCGTGCCGGCCTGCATCAGCGTGTCGGCGCAGGGCTGTACGCACGCGTGCAGCAGGTTCGTCGTCGCCTGCGTCAGATAGGGCACCTGCGCGGCGGACACGCCCGACAGATTGTCGTGGAAAGCGAGCAGGTAGTCGGCCAGGATGCCGCCCATCGCCGGCGCCATCGCACAGCCGTGCAGCTTCGCGGTATCGGGATGAAACAGGTCGCGCGGCAGGGTCACGATGACCGTGTCCCCGGTCCTGACGATGCAGTCGAACGCGTGGACGGTGTCGATCAGGTACAGGCCGCCGGGGCGCATATCGACCGTCCGCTTGCCGAATTGCCAGGTGATGCTGCCGCCGAGATGCAGCAGCAGGTAGTAATGATCCAGTCCGTCGGCGCGGATCTGCCGCGCGGTGCGCGTCATACCGTAGGCGACGTTGCGGTCGGGATTCAGCCAGGTGCGCCGGCCCATCGTGAACGGCCCGACGCGTGTCGCGTCGAACCGGCAGTCGAACGGCACCGTGCGTTCGTCGGGGGCGACGAACGACCAGCTGCCGCTGGTGGCGACCCATGCGTCGAACCGCTCGGCGGGCGGCGCATCGAGGGTGGAAAAGCGATAGGTGTCCAGTACGGACGGGCTATCCATTGCTTGCCCTTCGGGTAGGGAAGACGCCGTTCCGTTCGTTCCCGGAAGCAGGAAAACGGCAAATGCGGTAACGGTCGATCGGAATCGGCCGATACCGGCACGTTGGACGGAAATGCACCAAATAGAGACGCACAGGCACCTCTAGCCGCGCGGGCCATCATATCATCGGCCCGAAACACGCTTGAACCACGACAAACAAACATAAAACGCAGTACCGAGGGCCGTGCAAAAAGAACAGGCGGAGACCGGCCGTTGATTCAAGGCGGGATCCGGGGGCAGCGATGACGAAAAAACGATGGGCCGGGGTGTCGATGGCGGCGCTGGCCAGTCTGCTCCTGCCCGCGTGCGGCGGGCCGGACCGGCCGGCGCCGGATGCGACGGGCAGCCGCGCGAACGCGGCCGATGTATCCAGTGCGGAATGCGATCCGGTTTATCGGGAAGGCGATACCGTCAGCCTGCATGTCTATGTGCGCGCGTCGGCGCGCAGCCCGATGGCCGACGGCGGCGTCGTGACGCGGACGGTTTTGTCTGCGACCTTTCAAGGCATGCCGCTGACGCGGGAAACCGAAACCGCGGCCGATTCGATCGTGCAGACGCATCGCTACTATCACGTCGGCAATGGCGCACGCACGTTCTATGGCGAGGATCAGACGATCGCCGGCAAATTGATGTTGCGCGACATCTATACGCCGCCCTATGCCGAGGCGATCAGCCTCGAAGGAACCGAATCGACGCAATATCGCGATACGGTCGTCGTACCGGCTGACGGTCAGCAAACGGCTGTATCGGTGCGGCGTGCCTATGCCGGGCGCGACACCGTACGCCTTCGGAACGGCAAGACGTTCGCCGGCGCGTGCCATTACCGCATCACGCAGGTCGCGGTCGATTCGGACGGCCAGGTGACGACCGTCGCCGACGAATGGCGCGCACCCGGCGTCGGCGTGGTCAAAACGGTGGCCGCCGTCGGCGGAATCGACACTGTGACGCAGGAACTGGAATCGGCCACGGTCGGCGGCCGGGTGTATTGACGCCGGCCCCTGCGCGGGCCGGCCGACAGCCCGGTTCGCGGGCTGTTCGGCGCGTCGCCGCCCGCGACGTTCACTGACCGATCGGCGACGTCAGCGGCACGTGTTCGCCGGTCAGCCCGAACACGACGAGCTGCGCTGGCTCGGTCGCGCTCGCGTTGCGCGACACCTGGTGGCGCGAGCCGGGCGCCTCGTACCAGCCCTCACCGGCGCGGTAGCGGTGCAGCGGGCCGCCGTTCACCTGCGACAGCACCTCGCCTTTCGACACGACCGCGAACACCGAGCCGAGGTGCCGGTGGGCTTCGGAGGCCTGCCCGGGCGCATAGTCGACGGTCGCGACGACCGCGAGCTTGCCGGGCGCTTCGGGCACGGCCTGCTGCATGACCGTGTGCACGTTGTCGCCGGCATCGTGCGCCCGGCCAGCGGCCGGCAGCAGTGCGACGCCGGCCGCGAGCGATGCGCACAGGGCGGCGCGACGGAGCGTAGCGTCCATCATCGTCGGCTCCTTACTCGGGCATCTTGCGGAACGCGATCGCGAAGCGGTTCCACGAGTTGATCGTCGCGATCAGCATCGACAGGTCGAACAGCTCCTCATCGGTGAAGTGCGGCTTCACGGCTTCCCAGACGGCGTCGGGCACGTGGTTGCTGGCGACCAGCGTCAGCGCCTCGGTCCATTCCAGCGCCGCGCGTTCGCGCTCGGTGAAGAACGGCGTCTCGCGCCACGTGACGACGGTGGCCAGGCGGCGATCGGTTTCGCCGCCCTTGCGCGCGTCGGTCGTATGCATGTCGACGCAGAACGCGCAGCCGTTGATCTGCGACGCGCGCAGCCGAACGAGTTCGGCGAGCGGCTTCTCGATCGAGCTCTTCGCGAGGAATTCCTCGGCATTGCGCATCACCTTGATCGCATTCGGGCTGGCGGCGTAGAAGTTCAGGCGGGGTTGCATGGCAGGTCCTTTTTCGGTTGGAGCGCGCGGTGGCGCGACAGGACCCACTTTAAGACGCACACTGGCCTGCTTGAATGGCCAATTTCAGGAAAATTCAGGTAACCAGTGACGCGCTGCCCGCGGCGTCCGAATCCAGCAGGCCGGCCAGCGTCGCGAGCGCCGTGTCGATGCGCAGCGTGTCGATCCCGCCATAGCCGAATAGCAGCCCCGCACGGACCGGCACGCCGACGTGGAACGCCGAGATGCCGTACAGGCCGATGTCCTGCGCGCGGGCCGCGCGGATCAGCGCCGCTTCGTCGAGCCCCGGCTTCAGGTAGGCAGCGAGGTGGATGCCGGCGGTCGGCACGATCGCGTCGAACCAGGGCGCGAGTTCGCCGCGCAGATGCGCGATCAGCATCTTGCGGCGCGCATCGTAGTGCTTCTGCACGCGCTTCAGGTGCCGCGCGAAATCGCCTTCGAGCATGAAACGCGCAAGCGCCGCCTGCGTCAGCGTGCAGGTGTGCCAGTCGACGATCTGCTTCGCCTTGGTCAGCGCACCGCGCAGCGCGCGCGGCGGAATCGCGTAGCCGATCCGCAGTTCCGGAAAGATCGTCTTCGAAAAGGTGCCGACATACGCGACGAGGCCCGTGCGGTCGAGGCTCTTCAGCGATTCCACCGGCCGGCCCTCGAAGCGGAACTCGCCGTCGTAGTCGTCCTCGATGATCACCGCGCGGCGGCGCTGCGCCCATTCGAGCAGCGCGACGCGCCGCTCCAGCGTCATCGGCATCCCGAGCGGGAACTGATGCGACGGCGTCACGTAGACGAGGCGTGCGTCGTCGGGAAGCCGTTCCGTCACCAGCCCTTGCGCGTCGACCGGCACGCCGATCACCGTCGCGCCGAGCGACGCGAACGCGGCGCGCGCGGGCGGATAGCCGGGATCCTCGACCGCGACCACGTCGCCGGGCCGCACGACGACGCGGGCGATCAGGTCGAGCGCCTGTTGCGCGCCTTGCGTGACGAGCACGTCGTCCCAGCCGCACGCGACCGCGCGGCTGAACGCGACGTAGCGCGCGATCGCGCCGCGCAACTGCGGATCGCCGGCCGGATCGTGGTACCGGGCGGGGCCGCGCATCTGCTGGCGCAGCGCGTGATGCAGGCAGCGCCGCCACGCGTCGAACGGGAACAGCGCCTTGTCGGTCACGCCGCCGCGGAAGTCGAAGCCCGGCGTATCCTGCGGCGCGGGCATCGCGAGCGCGTCGGGCAACTCGTCCCACAGCGCGCGCGCATCGACCGCGTCGATGCGCGGCGTGTATTCGACGAGGGAGGGCGCCGACATGGCCGCGGCGTGCGGCACGCGCGCGAGGCCGTCGGCGACGAACGTGCCGTCGCCCGCGCGCGTCGTCAGGTAACCCTCGGCGACGAGACGCTCGAACGCGTCGAGCGTCGTCTTGCGCGATACGCCGAGCTGTTTCGCGAGGTCGCGCGTCGACGGCAGCCGCGCGCCGCCGGCGAGCCGCCCGTCGACGATCGCGGTGCGCAGTTGCCGGAAGATCTGCCCCGTCAGGTCGTGACGGCCTTCGATACGGATCGCGATGTCCATCGCAGTGGTTACCTCGATTGCGTTGAATTCGGGCCGATCAGCATACCGGAAGTCGGCTGCGGTGTTGGCTTCGCGGCACGCCTGCATCGATCGCCAGGCCGCCAGGAACCGGGGAGGCGGGCCGAACCGGCCGGACAGCCCCGTAACCGGCATCCGCTGCCCGCATCCTCCGATTGGACCTCGGCCCGCCGCTGCCTTACGATCCACGACAACCTCACACCGGAGCGTGCCCATGCTGTCCGAAGACGAACTTGCGCTGCTCGACGCGATCCGCGCCACCGGCAGCCTGTCGCGCGCGGCCGCGCGGCTCGGCAAGGCGCCGTCGACGGTGTCGCACGCGGCGCGCCAGCTCGAAACGCGCTTTGACGCACTGCTGTTCGACCGCCGCGGCTACCGGCTGCAGCTCACGCCGGCCGGCCAGTTGCTGACCGACGAAGCCGCGCGGCTGGCGCTGGACGTCGCACGGCTGACGCAGCGGGTGCGGCAGGTCGCGAGCGGCTGGGAGGACCGGCTGTGGATCGTCAGCGACGAGGTGCTGGAGTTCGACACGCTGCTGCCGGTCGTCCGTGCGTTCGATGCGCTCGACTCGGGCGTGTCGCTGCGTTTCACGCACGAAGTGCTCGGCGGGACCTGGGAAGCGCTGCGCGACGGGCGTGCGGACCTGGTGATCGGCGCGACCAACGAGCCGCCGGCGATTCCCGGTTTCAAATGGTTCGAGCTGGGCGCGATGGAGTGGGTGTTCGCGGTGTCGCCGCGCCATCCGCTGGCCGCCGTGAGCGGCGCGCTGACGCGGGACGCGATCGGTGCGCACCGGGCCGTCGTCGTCGCCGATTCGTCGCGGCGCGCGGCCGGCCGCGCATATGGCCTGCTCGGCGGGCAGGCCGTGCTGGCGGTGCCGTCGATGCGCGCGAAGATCCTCGCGCAGCGCGACGGGCTCGGCGTCGGCTGGGTGCCGCGCCGGCGCGTGGCGTCGCTGCTCGCGCGCGGCGAACTCGTGGAAAGGCAGACGGCCGATCCGCGCGAGCCGAACCTGCTGTTTGTCGCATGGCACGGCGACCGGGACGGCCGCGCGCTGCAATGGTGGCTCGAGCAATTGCGCGAACCGCGGCTCGCGCAGCGCCTGCTCGACGGCATCGACGTGGCCGGCTGACGCAGCACGGAACAGGAACAGGACCGGGCAAGCGAACCCGCCAGCCCAAACACGTTCGAAGATTTCGAACATGTTCGTCACGCCCGTCGTACGGCACGACCGGGCGCCGCGCGCATCCTGTGTTCACGGTCAACTCACCGGTTCACAGGAGAACATCATGCAACGCTTCGAAGGAAAGACGGTCCTCGTCACGGGTGGCAACAGCGGTATCGGCCTGGCGGCCGCCAAGGCATTCGCGGCAGAAGGCGCGCGCGTCATCATCACCGGGCGCGATGCGCAGACGCTCGAGGCCGCGCGGCAAACGCTCGGCGAAGGCGCGCTGGCGATCCGCAACGAGGCAGGCAGCGTCGCGTCGGCCCGCGCGCTGGCCGATGCGATCGCGTCGGCGGGGCGCGGCTCGACGCCGTGTTCATCAACGCGGGCGTCGCGAAGCTCGCGCCGTTCGCCGACAGCGACGAGGCCATGTGGGATCTCGTGTTCAACACCAACGTGAAGGGCGCGTATTTCCAGATCCAGTCGCTGGTGCCGCTGCTGAACCGCGGCGCGTCGATCGTGATCAACGGCTCGATCAACGCGCACATCGGGATGCCCGGCTCGTCGGTGTATGCGGCGAGCAAGGCGGCCGTCAATTCGTTCGCGAAGACGCTGTCGACGGAGTTGCTGCCGCACGGCGTGCGCGTGAACGTCGTGAGCCCCGGCCCCGTGCAGACGCCGCTCTACGGCAAGCTCGGGCTCGACGCGGCCACGCTCGACGAAACGGCAGAGAAGATCAAGGGCCTCGTGCCGGTCGGCCGGTTCGGCACGCCGGACGAGATCGCGTCGACGGTGCTGCACCTCAGTGCGCCGGAATCCGCGTTCATCGTGGGCGCGGAGATCATCGCGTCGGGCGGGATGGGCTTGCTCTGATCGGTGGGGCTCAGGCGGGGGCTGCAACCGACCGGCGTGATGCCGGGCGGACAGCCCCCGTCACATGCAGGACCAATGGCCGTCCGCCCATCGCATCTATCGCGCCGCACAGGCGCCATGCCCGTCACTACCGGCTTCGAGCTGCGTCACCGTGAGCCCGGAGAACGTCGCGCGGCCGTGTTCGGCGAACACGGCGACGCGGTCCGCATCGCGCGGCGGGAAGATCAGGTCGGTGAGCGCGACTCGGCCGCCGTTCGCGAACACTTCCACCGAACCGCGATCGACGACGATCTCGAGCCGTAACTGCCCGTGCTCGAGCGGCAGGTCCACGATGTGTTCGCGGCTGAACGTGTCGGCGAAATTGGTTGCACCGGACATCGAACGGTCGAGCGTCAGCGTGCGCTTTGCCGTGTCGTACACGATCCGGGTGCCGATCGAGCCATCCGCCGAGCGCCGGACGATCAGGCCAGCCCGTGCCGCATGCTGCGGCGCGATCGTGACCGTGATGCGCTGGACGACGCCGCGCGTCGCCGCCGACAGCGCGCGCGTCGCGGAATCGACCGTGAGGTCGCCTTCATGCACGGCGGGCCTGCCGTCCGCCCAGGCATCGAACGCGGCGGCCGGTTCGCCGACGAGCGTCGGTTCGCCGTCGATCGTTTTCAGCGACAGTTCGCGCGGCAGGGTCGTCGCGCCGCGCCACGGCGTGGTGGGCACTTTCGCCGCGTAATCCCAGTTGCTCATCCACGCGATCGCGACCGGCCGCGAGCCGGGCGCGCCGGAAAAGGTGCCGGCTGCGTAGAAATCCGCGCCATGATCGACCCAGCGGAATTGCGCGGGATCCGAGCCGGCGGGCGCAACGCGATCCGGCGTAAACGTGCGGCCGTCGAAGTCGCCGACGAAGTACATCGCGCCGGAGCCGCCGGCAATCGACCACGGATTGACGTTGACGATCATGACCCAGCGGATGCGGGCGGGGTCGCCGTCGAGCGGCAGCGGCACGAGGTCGGGCATTTCCCACAGCGTGCCGTCGTGCGGCACGCCCGGCCGCGTGAAGTCGCTCAGGAAACTCCAGTGGATCAGGTCGTCCGAGCGATAGAGCTTCACGACGTGCGCGTCGGCGACGACCGTCGTCATTAGCCAGTAGCCGCCCGGCGCATACCACGACACTTTCGGATCGCGAAATTGCTTCGATTCCGGATCGAGCGTCAGCACCGGATTGTGTGCGTACGGCTGCCAGGTCGCGCCGTGATCGAGGCTGTACGCGAGCGATTGCGCCTGGACGCCCGGCGCATGACCGGAGCCCGCCTTGTACACGCTCGTATAAAGCGCGACGAGCGGCGTGTGGCCCGGCGTGCCGAGCCCGGACGTATTGAGCGTGTCGGCGACGATCGAGCCCGAGAAGATTTCCTCCGTCGCGTTCGCGCGCATCGCGACCGGCTGCTCGCGCCAGTGGACGAGATCGGTGCTCGTTGCATGGCCCCACGACATGTTGCCCCAGTCGTTGCCGAGCGGATTGTATTGATAGAACAGGTGATAGCGGCCGTTGTCGTAGACGAGGCCGTTCGGGTCGTTCATCCAGTTGCGCTGCGGCGTGTAGTGGAGCGCGGGCCGCCATTGCGGTGTGCCCTGTTCGGCCGCTGCGTTGCAAGGCGCGGCAGCGACCTGGGTGCACGCTACGCAGGCGAGCAGCAACCGGGTGATCCGGATGGAAAAGCGGAAAGACGTCGATATCATGCGGGGGGCCGTGCTTCGTCGTGCAAAGCGGGAAAGGAGGGCGCATGCCGCCTTCAACGGCGATGCGCACCATGGATGGAAGAAAAAAGAGGAGGCGCGCACGCGACACGCGCGATAGGCGCCTCCCTAACCCCGTGCCTCTACCAGCGTTCGTTATTGTTGGTTATCCCGATTTTTCACTGGCCGTTGCCGCCGTTGTGGCCGGCGCCGGTCGCGGGCAGGTTCGCCGGAATGTCGCCGTAGCCGCCGAGCCCGCCGCGTCCATAGGCGCGATCGACCGCCGTCGACGTTCCGTTGATGTTGACCTTCACCGTCGGCGCGAGCGTGCCGCCGCGGCGTGCGCCAATCGCATCGATGAACGACTCGACGAGCCCGCCCGGCATCACGTAGTGCGAATACGACTGGAATTCACGCGGGTTCTGGTTCGGATCCTGCGAATACGGCGCACCGGCCGGCGCGGAGAAGTCGGTCGGGTTGCCGAGCACGAGGCCGCTGCCGCCGTTCAGCGGCAGGAAGTCGCTGCGGATGCCGTTGCCCACGAAGCCGTACACGCCGTCCGGCCCGTCGACGCCGGCCGCCATCGTCGTGCGGTGACTGATCGTGAACAGGTAGTACTTGCCGTCCTTCAGGTAGATCTGCGGGCGCTCGGTCTGGTCGTCGACGCAGTTCGCCGACAGGATCGGCGGCAGGAACTTCCACTCGGTCAATTGCGGGTTCGTCGCGACCGCCAGGCCGACATTGGCCTTTTGATACACTGCGCCCGAATTCATCACCGCGTTGAGATCTTCCCTGTACGGATCGTTCGGCGCGTAGCCGAGATCGGCTTCGGTGCAGGTGCGTGCGCCGCGCTGGCCGCCCGTGTTGCCCTCGAAGACCATGTAGGTCTTGCCCGGGTGCGCCGGGTCGGTGAACACGAACGGATCGCGGAACGAGAAGTAGGTGTTCTGCTGGCCGGACTGGTAGTAGTTGCCGTCCGGTTGCAGCAGCGCCTTGTGATCGTCGAAGCCGCTGAACCAGACGTGCGTGGCGTCGGCGTGGATGTGGCCGTCGGCGCGCGTGATGATCGCCTGCGGCGGCGTGATGTCGGCGCCGCCGGGCGCCGAGCGGTTGAACGACGTCGCGGTGTAGTAGAGGCTGACGTTGTCGCCGTGCGTGAGGCGTGCGGAGCCCGACCATTCGGCGTTGTTGGTCATCGGCGCGGTGCCGAACACCTTGGCGCTGGCGCCGTCGGGGAACAGGTGGCCGCCCCAGGTCCAGCCCCCGTTCGCGGGGCGCTGCGACGCGGGGATGCCCGCGCGACGGTAGAAGAAACCGATGCGCGCATGGACGTGACGGTCGTCGAACGTGTAGCCCGCATGCGGATCGGCGGTGAGCGAGAAGATCACCTCCCAGCCCTTGTAGCTGAGCTGGTTCGCGCGCAGGTCGGCCAGCGGCCACGTGTCCCACACCCACACGTTCGAATTGATCAGCGGGAAATCCTGCGGGATGTCCGGCATCGTCAGCGCTTGCGGCAGCGAGTTCTTGTCGGCGCCGGCCGTGTGCGACTGCGCGACGATCTGGCGGATGTCCGCCCGCGTCCAGCGCATCGTGAAGTTGCCTTCGGGATCGTAGGCCTGTTGCGTGTGGGGCGTGGCGATGGGCGCGCCCGTGCCGCCGGACTGCGCATGCGCGACGGACGCGAAGGCGGCGAGTGCGCCGCCAGCGAGGAACAAGCGTTGGGCCGCCGTCGGGCGGAAAAGGGAAAAGTATGTCATCTCGTCGTCGTTTCCTGGAAAGGTGAAAGTGAACGGCTGAGTGGGCATCGATGTCCAAACCGGTTTGGATGCTATTTCAAACCGGTTTGGGCGTCAAAAGATAATTATTTGACGGTAATCACTACCGAGCGGAAACAATTGCCGCCAATCGGCATGCCGTACGGCACATGGAATGCGAGGAACGACGGTGAAGGTGAATCTGAAGGCGCTATCGGACGCGCTCGGGCTGTCGCGGACGACGGTCAGCCGCGCGCTGAACGGTTACGACGACGTCAGCGAGGCGACGCGCGAGCGCGTCGCGCGGGCCGCCCGGGAAATGGGCTATGTGGCGGATCCGACCGCGCGCCGGCTGGCGACCGGGCGGGCGGACATGATCGGGATCGTCTACCCGTTCGGCGCGGGCGATCTCGGCGATCCGCGTTTCGGCGAGGTCGTCGCGGGCATCACGGAGCGGCTCGCGGAACGCAATCTCGATTTCATCATCGCGTCGGCACGGCCGAACGCGGAACTGGACACCTATCGGCGCATCGTCGACGGCAAACTCGTCGACGGGCTGATCGTCGCACGCACGCTGGTCGACGATCCGCGCATCGCGTATCTGCAAAAGAGCGCGTTTCCGTACGTGGCTTACGGCCGGACGCAGGTGGCCGAGCCGTACGCGTGGTTCGACTTCGACAACGAGGCCGGCGCGCGGGACGCGGTGCGCCGGCTGACGGCGTTCGGGCATCGGCGCATTGCGATGATCAGCGCGCCGCTGGCGCTGAATTTCGCCGCGCAGCGCCGTGCAGGCTATCTGTCGGCCCTGCGCGAAGCCGGTATCGAGCCGGATCCGGCGCTGCTGGTCGAGTGTCCGTTTACGCACGACGGCGGGCTGCAGGCGGTGCGGGCGCTGCTCGCGCGCGACGAGCGGCCGACGGCGCTGCTGGTCGACAACAATATCGCGGGCGGCGGCGCGTTTCGGGCGCTCGTGGACAGCGGGCTGCGCCTGGGCGAGGACATGTCGCTGATCGTCTACGACGGCGTGCCGCCGGGCCTCGCGCATCCGTATCGCGTGACGGCGGTCGTGCAGCCGACCGGCCACGCGTCGGGGCGCGCACTGGCGGAACTGATGCTGCGGCTGCTGGGCGACGGTGTTCGCGAGCAGCGGCTCGAAGCACCGGCGATCGAGGCGGGTGACACGGACGGTCCGTTGCGCGGCTAGCCGCCACGGCGCAGGTGAGGGGCGCGAGCGACGGCAGACGCCGGCAGATCGCGCTCCACCAAAAAGGCCATGACGACGGCAGGGGCGATTATCTGTTTACTAGACGACCGGTCTAATCCGGGGCTATCATCCGTTCCGATGAATGCGACGACGTCCGCGGCGCAGGCAACGAAGACGCGAAAATGCCATCCGAATGCCATTTCGCGCTGCGATGCTGGTGATGCAGCGAGACGCCGTCGTTTTATTTCGATTTGTTCTAGACGACTGGTCTAATAGATGCGGGCCGCATTCGGATACACGGGTCGCACGTTGACGCGTCATAGCTGACTAACCGACAGGCGTGCCGCGCCGACCGGCCGGATTTGCCGGTCGAGCGGCCCCGTTCCCGTCATCCATTTTCCAAGGAGTGTCCGATCATGAAGATTCTGGTTGTCCTGACCTCGCACGACACGCTCGGCGACACCGGCAAGAAGACCGGCTTCTGGCTCGAGGAACTGGCCGCGCCGTATTACACGTTCAAGGATGCGGGCGTCGAGCTGACGCTCGCGTCACCGAAGGGCGGCCAGCCGCCGCTCGACCCGAAAAGCAGCGACCCGACGGCCCAGACCGACGCGACGCGCCGCTTCGACGCCGATGCGGCGGCCAAGGCCGAGCTGGCTTCGACGCGCAAGCTCGCTGACGTGTCCGTCGACGATTACGACGCCGTGTTCTATCCGGGCGGCCACGGCCCGCTGTGGGATCTCGCCGAGGATCTGCATTCGATCGGCCTGATCGAGCGCGCGCTGGCGGCCGGCAAGCCGGTCGCGGCCGTGTGCCACGCGCCGGGCGTGCTGCGTCACGTGAAGAACCCGCAGACCGGCGAATCGGTCGTGCGCGGCAAGCGTGTGACGGGCTTCACCAACAGCGAGGAAGCGGCCGTCGAACTGACGGAAGTCGTGCCGTTCCTCGTCGAGGACATGCTGAAGACCAACGGCGCGGAGTTCGAGCGCAGCGCCGACTGGGCGCCGCATGTCGTCACCGACGGGCTGCTGATCACGGGGCAGAACCCCGCGTCGTCGGAGCCTGCCGCCGAGGCGCTGCTCGCGCAGCTCGGCCGCCGTTGAGCCAGGGGCGCCGGCCGGGCCGGCGCCATCCCGTATCCGTCGTCGGGCGCAAGCCGGCCCGTCGACGGCCCGAATCGTTCCGTCGTGCACGTTGCACGACGCGTTCCCAGTCGTTTTGCAGAACCAAGCAAAGGAGCCGTGGATGTCTGCCCTGTTCGAACCGTTCAAACTCAAGGATGTCACGCTGCGCAACCGCATCGCGGTGCCGCCGATGTGCCAGTACGTCGCCGAGGACGGCGTCGTCAACGACTGGCATCACGTGCATCTGGCCGGCATCGCGCGCGGCGGTGCGGGCCTCGTGATCGCCGAGGCGACGGCCGTGTCGCCGGAAGGGCGCATCACGCCGGGCTGCGCGGGGCTGTGGAACGATGCGCAGGCCGAAGCGTTCGCGCCGTCGGTCGCGGCGATCAAGGCGGCCGGCGCGGTGCCCGGCATCCAGATCGCGCACGCGGGCCGCAAGGCGAGCGCGAATCGCCCGTGGGAAGGCGACGACCATATCGCCGACGGCGATCCGCGCGGCTGGCAGACCATCGCGCCGTCGGCCGTGCCGTTCGGCGCGCATCTGCCGAAGACGCCACGCGCGATGACGCGCGACGACATCGCACGCGTGCAGGCCGACTTCGTTGCGTCGGCGAAGCGTGCGCGCGACCTGGGCTTCGAATGGCTCGAACTGCACTTCGCACACGGCTATCTCGGCCAGAGCTTCTTCTCGGTGCATGCGAACCAGCGTGACGACGAATACGGCGGCTCGGCCGAGAACCGCGGCCGCTTCCTCGTCGAGACGCTGGCAGCGGTGCGCAAGGTGTGGCCCGAGCACCTGCCGCTGACTGCGCGCTTCGGCGTGATCGAGTACGACGGCCGCGACGAGGAGACGCTCGCCGAGTCGATCGCGCTCACGCAGTGGCTGAAGCAGGAAGGGCTCGACATGCTGAGCGTGTCGGTCGGCTTCTCGACGCCCGACGCGCAGATCCCGTGGGGCCCGGCATTCCTCGCGCCGATCGCCGAGCGCGTGCGCCGCGAGGCCGGGCTGCCGGTGTCGTCCGCGTGGGGGATCGATACGCCGCAACTGGCGAACCGCGTGGTGGCGGAAGAGCAGCTGGATCTCGTGATGGTCGGCCGCGCGCATCTGGCCGATCCGCACTGGCCGTACTACGCGGCCAAGCAACTCGGCGTCGAGCGTCCGTCGTGGACGCTGCCCGCGCCGTATGCACACTGGCTCGAGCGTTACCGGACCGCCGACAAGGTGGCCTGAGCGGGCGGGATGCCGGGGCGGCGCGCGCATCATATGCGCCGCCGATCCGGCGCCGATGGATAGAATGGCGGTTCGCGCAGGCCGGTTGCCTGCGCGGCCCGCCATTTTTTCATTTCGACAGAGGTGCCATGGGCGCACATGTCCCGTCGTCCCCCGAGCCCGCCGCACGGCCGCGCACGCAGCAGGTTTCCCGTGCCGTGCTGGTCGCGGCGCTGCTGGTCATCGCGCTGTGGGTGATCCGCGATTTCATTCCCGCCATCGCATGGGCCTGCGTGATCGCCATCGCGATGTGGCCGATGCTCAAGCGCTTCGAATCGCATCGGCTGTTCCGCAACCGCCCGACGCTCGTCGCGCTCGTCATCACGGCGGCGATCTCGTTGCTGGTCGTGCTGCCGGTGGCCGTCGCGGCGACCCAGGCGATCGGCCAGGTGCATGACCTGCGCGAGTGGCTGCGCACGATCCAGGAAAACGGCATCCCGGTGCCGGACGTGGTCGCGCGGCTGCCTTACGGTGCGGCGCAGATCACCGAATGGTGGCAAGCCAACCTCGGCCATCCGCTGCATGCGGCCACCGCGATGCACGGCGTCAACAGCGAGAAATTCCTCGCGTTCGGGCGGCAGTTCGGTACGAAGCTCGCGCACGCGCTGCTCGAATTCGGCTTCATGCTCGTCACGCTGTTCGTGATCCTGCGCGCCGGCCACAAGCTGTCGGGGGCGTTGTTGCAGGGCGCGCGGCGCGCGTTCGGGCGCAGCGGCGCGGAGCTGATCGAGCGGATGGTCTCGGCCGTGTTCGGCACGGTGACGGGGCTCGTCGTCGTCGGGCTCGGCGAGGGCGCGCTGCTCGGTATCGCGTATGCACTGGCCGGCGTCCCGCATGCGGCGCTGCTCGGCCTCGTCACGGCGATCGCCGCGATGCTGCCGTTCTGCGCGCCCGTCGTGTTCTGCGGCGCGGCGCTGTGGCTGTTCGTACAGGGCGCGACCATGTGGGCCATCGTGGTGGCCGTGCTCGGGTTCGTCGTCGTGTTCGTGGCCGAGCACTTCGTGCGCCCGGTGCTGATCGGCAGTTCCGCGCGGCTGCCGTTCCTGCTGGTGCTGTTCGGCATCCTCGGCGGCGCCGAGACGTTCGGGCTGATCGGCCTGTTCGTCGGCCCCGCGCTGATGACCGTGCTGACGATGCTGTGGGCCGAATGGGTCGCGTGACGGTGTGTGACGATGCGTGCCGAGGCGGCAGGAAGCGATGGTGCGGATGCGTGTTCAGGCGCGCATCGGCCGCCGCGGCGGGCGTCGATCATGCTTCTGCCGGAGCATGCAATGCGAGGATTCGGATAAAGATCTCTACATTTCTTTTCGATCCGGACCCAAAGGTCGAGTAGCATGGGGCTTTCGATGACGCCGGCATGGCGCGGCAGATTTTCCCAAGCATGCGATTGATTACGATGTCCCGTCCCGCAGCGGCGCTGTCCCTGGCTGCCGGCTGCCTGATGTTGCACGGTTGCGCGTGGTTCGACTCGTGGCTGCCGTTTTCGTATTCGCGCACGCCGCTTGCGAGGGCCGCGTCGCGGCACGGCGCGACGCGCGCCGATGTCGTCCGGGCCGCCGGCAATCCGCGCAGCGTATGGATGGTCCGCAACGGCAACGGTGTCTGCTACAACTATTTCATCGAGCACGGCAACGATCACCGCGAGTATTTCGTCGTGTTCGACAGGGCTGGCGTCGTCACGCAATACGGCTTCGATTCCTGCATGAACGCCGACCGCAAGGGCACGCTCCAGCCGGCCAAGGGCGCCTCGCGCTAGCGCGGCGGCCTTGCCCGTTCGCGGTTACGCGATCGTGTCGACCACGCCGCCGTCCACCCGCAATGCGGCGCCCGTCGTTGCCGAGGCGAGCGGCGAGCACACGTAGACCACCATGTTCGCGACTTCCTCCGGTGTTGCCGGCCGCTGGATGATCGAGCTCGAGCGGTGGTTGCGCACGAAATCCACGGCCACGTCCTCGACGCTGCGGCCGGTTTCGTCGGCCGTTTCCTTCAGCAGCGCCCGCACGCCGTCCGACATCGTCGGCCCCGGCAGCACCGAGTTGACGGTCACGTGGGTGCCCGCCGCGAGCTTCGCGAGGCCGCGTGCGATCGACAGCTGCGCCGTTTTCGTGAACCCGTAATGAATCATGTCGACCGGGATGTTCAAGCCGGATTCCGACGAAATGAACACGATGCGCCCGGCATTGCGTTCGATCATCCCCTTCAGGTAATGCCGCGCGAGCCGCACGCCGGACATCACGTTCATCTGGAAGTAATGTTCCCACTCGGCGTCGTCGATCTCGAAGAACGCCTTCAGGCCGTAGATGCCCGCATTGTTGACGAGGATGTCGGCATCCGGCGTGTGCTGCGTGACGCGCGCGACGCCGGCGGCATCGGACAGGTCGGCCGCGACGCCGTCGAAGTCTGCACTGGGGATGGCGGCGCGCAGGTGCGCGAGCGCGGACTGCACCGACGCATCGCTGCGGCCGTTGACGACGACGCGCGCGCCGGCGCGCGCGAGCCCTTCGGCGATCGCGAGCCCGATGCCGGCGGTGGAGGCGGTAACGACCGCGGTCTTGCCTTTCAGATCGATATGCATGTGCGTGACGGGAGAGGAATGAACGGAATCGCTGCGGGTGCCGCGGCGGACGGAATTCAAAGCTTAGGCGAAACGGCGCGATCCGGTATTGAAGCCGAGGCGGGCGATCCGCCGATCCGGTTGCGCGGTGTCGCACAGTCTTGTACGGTGAGCGTTCGCCGTCCGAACCGGGAGCCCGCCGCGTGAGCCGTACCGCCAACCGATCCGTCGTACCGTCGCCATTCTGGCGTCATGCCGCGCTGCCGTTCATCGAGGCGCGCACCGTCGACGACGGCCGCGCGATCTGTTATGCGAAGCACACGCACGACACGTTTTCGGTGGGCGCGATCGTCGGCGGCACGAGCACCTACGTGAACGGCGCGACGAACGAGCACGTCGGGCGCGGCGTGCTCGTGATCATCGATCCGGAACAGGTGCATGCGTGCAATCCGTATGGCCCCGACGCATGGGCGTACCGGATGGTCTATGTCGACGTGCCGTGGCTCGCGCGGCTTCAGCATGCGCTGGGCCGCGATCCGAACAGCGATTTTCACGGGTTTTCGCAGAAGTTGACGCAGCGGCGCGACCTGTTCGCGCAATTTGCCGGTTTCTACCGCACGCTCGTCGCTCCCGGCATCGATCCGCTCGGCAAGGAGAGTGCGGCGGTCGAGTTCTTCACGGCGTTGCACGGCGCGCTCGATCGCGAACTGCCCGGCCCGCGCGCCGGCGACGACAACGCCCGGCTCGCGCGCGCGGCTGACTACATCGCCGCGCACTGCCGTGAGGGCGTCACGCTCGACGCGATCTGCGCGGCGGCCGATCTGTCGCCGTCCTACCTGATCCGCGCGTTCAATGCCCGCTACGGGATGACGCCGCATGCCTTCCTGATCGATCGCCGCGTGCAATACGGCCGCACGGAGCTGCGCCGCGGCCGGCCGATCGCCGACGTCGCGCTGGACGCGGGCTTCGCGGACCAGGCGCATTTCCAGCGCGCGTTCCGGCGGATCGCAGCCGCGACGCCCGGACAGTACCGCAGCGCGACGAGCTGAACGGCAGGCACTAGACGTCGAGCAGGAAGAGTGCGCTGCCCGCGAGCAGCAGCGCCATCAGCCGGTTGAACACGCGCATGTGCCGCGCGTTCGCGAGCCGGTGCCGCAGCGACGCGCCCGCATACGACCAGCACGCGATCGACGCGAAACAGATCACCAGGTACAGCGCGGCGAACTGCCAGACCTGCGCGCGGTCACCATCGGTCGCATACGCGCCCATCGCGGCCACGCATGCGAGCCACGCTTTCGGATTGAGCCACTGCATCGCCGCGCCGGTGGCCGCCGACGGGCCGGCCACGTCCGGGTCGGCCGACAGCCGCCCGTCGTCGAGCGCGAGCCGCAGCGCCATATAAAGCAGGAACGCGATCCCCGACCACTGCGTGGCCGTCGTCAGCACCGGCCAGCGCGCGAGCGCCGCGTGCAGCCCGAGGCCGATCAGCAGGAACAGCGCGACGAAGCCGAGCGTCGCGCCAGCCGCATAGCGCAGGCTCGCGCCGAGGCCGTGGCGTGCGCCGGCACTGAGCGCGACGATGTTGACGGGACCGGGGGTGATCGACGAGGCGAGCGCGAACGCGGCCATCGAAACCAGCATGCTCATTGGATGTCTCCATGCGAAATGTCGAAAGTCGCATCGAGACTACGGGCGCCGCACGGGCCCGTATTGAAGAAAACTGCCCTCGGCGACGCTGTCGGGATTCACGTCACGCTGAACCGGGCGCAACGCCCACTGGCCGATCGAAAGTCGTCGGACGCGGGCGTTGCAAACGACGCCGTCGAATCGCACTTCACGGATGGGCGGTAGTCGCGAGCGCGTCGAACCTGTCAGCTTCCGGAAAACGGCGCCAGGACTCCGGGCCTGCGTCGATTTCTGCGACCGTCAGCAGACACGCATCGAGTTCGCGACGCAACTGGACGTAATCGATCGACTGCCCGATGAAAACGATTTCCTGCCGGCAATCGCCAGCCGGTTCCTCCCATTTCTTCAGCACGCCCTCGCGACGATAGTCGTCATGTGGCCAGTCCGACGGTGGAGTAAACCGCCACCATCGGCCAACGTAGCCCCACTGGAACGCGTCGCCGGCCTGCACGAGCATGGCGGTTTCCGCATATCGATGCGCAGCCCAGACATATCCCTTGCAGCGAAGCAGGCGGCCGTTGGTCCAGGGGCGACGCAGCCACGCGAGCAGGCGCGCCGGATGAAACGGCGCACGTTCGCGATAGACCCACGACGCGACCCCGTACGCATCCGATTCCGACGGACGTTCGTCGGTCTGCATGCGTTGCATCCATCCCGGCGATTCGACGAGCGCCGTTAGATCGAAGCGCCGCGTATCCAGGACGTCCGACGGATCGACTTTGCCGTGCTGCATCGGCAGGATTCGCGCCGATGGATTCAGTGATGCCAGAATTGCGCGCAGCCGCTCGAAACCCGCGTGGCCGATCCGGTCGAGTCGGCTCACGAGGATCACGTTCGCATATTCGACTTGTTCGATCAGCAGATCCGACAGCTTGCGCGGTGGATCGGCATCGCTGCCGTTCGCGAGCGGGGCGTCGCGCGTGACCGGTTCGGCCGAAGCGATCATGTCCTCGAACGTCTCGCCGTTGACCACCGTGACGAGCGTGTCCAGCCGCGCGAGTTCGCTGAGGCTGAAGCCGTCCCGGTCGAGAAACGCGAACGTCTCCGCGACCGGCATCGGCTCCGAGATACCCGTCGACTCGATCAGCAGATAATCGAAACGACGCTGCCGCGCAAGCGTGCTGATCTGCTCGAGCAGATCGGCGCGCAGCGTGCAGCAGATGCAACCGTTGGTCATTTCGACCAGTTCGTCCTCGCCTCGATGCAGCTCGACATTGCGCCGCACGTCGTCGGCGTCGACGTTCACTTCGCTCATGTCGTTGACGATCACGGCGACCTTCAGGCCGGCGCGGTTGCGCAGGATGTGGTTCAGCAACGTCGTCTTGCCGGCGCCGAGGAAGCCGGACAGCACGGTGACCGGAATCCTCGGCGCCGGGGCCGCAGGCACGTGTCGATTTGCCGGCGTCGTCATGCGCTCTGCCCAGGCGCGCGATCTAGGTAGCCTTCGAACAGGTCGACCACGACATAGCCGTCGTCGGCGGCGTCGCCCCACAGATCCTTCACGCGGAACTCGACGTGATAGGTCGGCTGATGCGCGGCGCCGGTGTCGCCGTGGCCGATCGCATCCGGGAATGGCCACGATTCGGTCGTCCGGTGCAACACGACGCCTGCCTTGCCGCGAACGTAGCCTGGCGCGCGGATGTGTCCGCTGACGTATTCGTCGCGAACGACGACGCGATCGCCGACCTCGAACCGCGTCGACTCGGGTGGGGCCGCGCGGCCGCCGGATCGCGGCGGGTTCGCGAGCCGGAAATGCGAACCGAGCGCGCGGTCGAGTTCATCCTGCGCGAGCACGCCGGTTTCGACGAGCAAGGTTGCGGTCGCGATTACGTAGCGCTCGTAGTAGCGCGTGCCGACGTGCTGGCGCACGTCGATGCGTTCGACTGCGTGACGTACCTCGTCGACGCTGAATTTTTTCAGTTGGTCCACTCCGACGAACATCAGGCTGTACGCGAGATGCTCCCAGTCTTCCTTGAAGACAGGTTTGTAGCCGAGACTGTTGATCGTATGCGGCACCGGGCCGAAACCCTGGAATCCGCCGAGGTCGTGAAAGCCGTCCATATGTGATCTCCGAGATGAAGGTCGAGAGCGAAACGTGGTGCGAGTCAGTGCGCGCGCGGCAGCGCAACGCCGATCAGCACGTCCTTCGTGACGAGCGTGCGCAGTTGTTCCTCGGTCATGTGCTCGCTGCCGGCCGGCCGCACGGGCAGCACGAGATAGCGGCTTTCGGCGGTCGTATCCCAGACCTTCACGACGACGTCATCGGGCAGGTCGGTGCCGAGCTCCCGCAGTACCGTGCGCCCTTCGCGGACGAGCCGTGCACGATATTCGAAGCCCTTGTACCACTCGGGCGGCAGCCCGAGTACCGGCCAGTTCGTGCATGAGCACAGGCTGCAGACGATCACGTTCTTCAGCGTCGGGGTGTCTTCGAGCGCAACGATGTATTCGCCCTGCGGACCGGTGTAGCCGAACTGCGCGCATGCGGCCGTGCCGTCCTTCAGCAGAAGTTCGCGAAACCCCGGGTCGACCCACGCGCGCGCGACGATGCGCGCGCCGTTGGCCGGATCCCAGGTCGTGGACATCAGCTCGGTCAGATTTTCGATATAGCCGTCGGGAATCAGGTTCTTCTCTTTCATCACGCGAAACAGCGCCCAGGCGCGTTCGCCGGGCGTCGAGCGTGTTTCCTCGGAAGGAATCGTGTTCATCGTGGGGCTCCTTGTCGTGGTTCGGGGCGACCGTCGCCACGGCGTTGCGACTGCCGTGGCGGGGTGTGGGCGCGTCGTGTCGATCACGCTCGACGAGCAGGGTAAGAAGAGAAAAAGCGCGGTTCTTTGCCAGCACGGATCGGAAACTGTGCCGAGACGGCCCCCGGTGGGCGGCCGGCGCCGACGCGCACCGGATGCACGGCGATTCATGGCATCGACAGGGCGTCCGGCACGCAAAGGCGGCAGCCGGCGTGCGTTTTACGACCGCCGTATGGCACCGGCCACGGAGGTCCGCCACAGCCTATTTCTTGTTCCGCCGGAAAACAGAAATGCGGATTTTGCCTTTCTATTCTCACCCTCAAGCGATGGCCGTCCGGTGTCGCGAATCGTCGGCACTCTCCCGAGTACCGGCGGAATAACAGTCAGCCAGCACCCCGCGATTCCATCGTCCGGCAACAGTTCCCGTTCGTCGAACATGGCGGTGTCTGCGCATCCAGGTGAGGAGCATGATGGGCAACGTCAACAGAATGAAACTGAAGCGAATCGCGCGGTGGATCGGCTTGTCGCTGATGGTCGTCGCATCGCATTACGCAGGCGCGGTCGAGGTCGATTCCGGCGACTACGAGCAGTATCCGGCCGGTGCGACGATCGGCGTGCTGTACTACAACTATTCGGCGACGAACGCGTACTACGCAAATGGCCACCGGACGTCGGATTTCGATCTGCAGTCCAATGTCGGCATCGCCCGCTTGCTGCATGTGTTCCAGCTCACCGACAGGCTCACGATCGATCCGCAGGTGTTGCTGCCGTTCGGTCACATCAGTAGCTTCGGAAACGCCGGCACGCTTGGCAGTACGAATGGTGTCGGCGACGTGATCCTGACCGCTCCGTTGAAATTCCGCCTGAACGAAGCGAAGGACGTCGTCGCCGCGACGGTCTACGTTTACGCGCCGACCGGGAGTTACGACCAGAACCGTGGTCTCAATCTCGGCGCCAACCGCTGGTCGCTCGATTTTCAGGCGGCCTACATCAAGCACTTTTCACCGCAGTGGGCACTCGATCTCGTCGGCGACGCGATCTGGTACGGCAACAACGCGTCGTATGGCGCGAACGGTGCGACGCTGCATCAGCGGATGAGCTACAGCGCACAGGCGATGGTGCGTTACATGCCCGATCCCGGCACGTCGATCGGGATCGGTATCACCCAGCTCTGGGGCGGTGAAACGAGCGTCGATGGCGCGGACAACAACGACGCGCTACGCACGACGCGCCTGCGGATTACCGCGGCGAAGTTCGTGACGAAGGCCGACCAGGTGCAAATCCAGCTCGGCACCGACCTGAGCGTGCGCAACGGCCCGAAGAACAGCCTGCTCGCCGGTCTGCGTTACGCGCACATCTTCTGACCACCCGCATGCGCCGGGATATGGCCGGTGCATCCCGCTCTTTCCCCACGTCGATACCTCGACACCCGATTACCTTTCCAGAGAGGTCACGCATGGAATCCGCCATCGACAAACACCTGATCTGCCCGCGGACGCTGTCACGCCGCGTCGCCGATGATTACCGGCCGCCGTTCCCGATGTACGTCGCCCGGGCCGCCGAAGACCTGAGCCAGGTCGTGATGGGCTATTTCGGCGTCCAGTATCGCGGCGTCGACAGGCGCGCAGCGGCGCTGGCCGCATTGCGCCGGATCGTCGCCGATTTCGGTGCGCAGGACGGCCCGAACAACTTCGACCTGACACAACACACCGACGACCAGGGCTACGAGAACCTGATTGCCGTCGGCTACTGGCGCGATCCGGCCGCGTATGGGCGCTGGATTGCGTCGCCGGCAATCGTCGAATGGTGGGCTTCCGACGCACGCCTCGCGGACGGGATCGGCTACTTCAGGGAAATCGTCGCGCCGCGCGCCGAGCAGTTCGAGACGCTTTACGCATTCACGAGCGATTTCCCGGGCGTCGGCGCGATCATGGACGGCGTCAGCGGCGAGATCGAGGAGCACGGCTACTGGGGTTCGATGCGCGACCGGTTCCCGATTTCGCAGACGGACTGGATGACCGCGGACGGCGAGTTGCGCATCGTCGAGGGCGATCCGGCTCGCGGCGGCCGTGTGGTCGTACTTGCACACGACAACATCGCGCTGATTCGATCCGGTCAGGACTGGCGCGCCGCGGAGACTGACGAGCGCCGACTGTATCTGGAGGAGATCGAGCCGACGCTGCGCAGCGGAATGGAGTTTCTGCGCGACAACGGCAAGGACGTCGGCTGCTACAGCAATCGCTACGTGCGCTCGATCGATCTCGACGGCAACGTGCTCGACGAGAGTTACAACATCGGCCACTGGCGCTCGCTCGACCGCCTCGAGCGCTGGGCCGAATCCCATCCGACGCACCTGCGGATCTTCGTCACGTTCTTCCGCGTCGTCACCGGGCTGTCCAAACTGCGGCTGTATCACGAGGTTTCCGTCTTCGATGCAAAGCATCAGGTCTACGAATACGTGAACTGCCATCCGCGCACCGGACTGATGCGCGACGCCGTCGCCATCGCCCGCTGAACCCTGTCGGCGCCAGCCAAGGCTGGCGGTGCCGCTTACCAAACTGGAGAATGTCGATGGCCATCAGACGCCCGACCCGCGAACAACTGTCCGACATCGCAGCCGGCTTCGGCTTTCATGTCGATTCCCGCCAACTCGCCGAATACGACGATGCGCTGCAGGCCAACTTCGACGCGTACGACGTGATCGACGCGCTGCCCGACCATCTGCCCGTCGTCGCGTATCCGCGCACGCCCGGCTACCGCCCGGAAGGCGACGAGAACCGTTACGGCGCATGGGCGCAGAAGATTACGATCCACGGCGCCGCCGACGGCAAGCTGCGCGGCAAGACGGTGGCCGTGAAAGACAACATCTGCGTCGCCGGCGTGCCGATGCGCAATGGCGCGAGCACGTTCGAGGGCTACGTGCCCGATGTCGATGCGACCGTCGTCACGCGGGTGCTCGACGCCGGCGCGACGATCGCCGGCAAGGCGACCTGCGAGTACTACTGTTTTTCCGGCGGCTCGCACACGAGCGCGTCGGGGCCGGTGCACAATCCGCGCAAGGCTGGACACTCGTCCGGCGGCTCGTCGTCCGGCAGTGGCGCGCTGGTCGCGAGCGGCGAGGTCGACATGGCGCTCGGCGGTGACCAGGGCGGCTCGGTGAGAATCCCGTCCGCCTATTGCGGCATCTACGGGATGAAGCCGACGCACGGGCTCGTGCCGTACACCGGCGCGATGCCGATCGAGGCGACCGTCGATCATCTCGGGCCGATGACGAGCACCGTGCTCGACAACGCGCTGCTGCTCGACGTCATCGCGGGCGACGACGGGCTCGATCCGCGCCAACGGATGTTGCCGCCGCGCGCCGATTATCTCGGCGCGATCCGCGACGGCATCTCGGGCCTGCGGATCGGCATTCTGCGCGAGGCGTTCGGGCTCGCGAATTCGGAGAAAGTGGTCGACGAGGCGGTGCGGGTCGCCGCGCTCCGGTTGCGCAAGCTGGGCGCGAGCGTCGACGAAGTGTCGGTGCCGCTGCATGCGGCCGGCACCGCTATCTGGCTGCCGATTGCGGCCGAGGGTGCGACGCAGCAGATGATGAAGGGCAACAGCCACGGTTTCAACTGGGGCGGCCTGTACGTGACCGGCATGATCGATCATCACGCGGGCTGGCGCGAGCGCGCCGACGAACTGCCGGATACCGTGAAGGTGACGATGCTGCTCGGCGAATATTTCACGAGCCGGTATCGCGGGCGCTACTACGCGAAGTGCCAGAACCTCGCGCGACGCCTGCGATCGGCTTACGACGCGGCGCTGCAGTCGTATGACGTATTGCTGATGCCGACCGTACCGATGCGCGCGTCGGTACTGCCGAAGGCCGGCTGTACGACGTCCGAATCGCTGACGCGGGCGTTCGAGATGCTCGCGAATACGGCGCCGTTCGACGTGTCCGGGCATCCGGCCATGTCGCTGCCGTGCGGGGTAGCCGACGATCTGCCCATCGGGCTGCAACTGGTCGGGCGCCGCTTCGACGAGGCGACGATCTACCGCTGCGCCTATGCGTATGAACAGTCTTCCGACTGGCGTCAGACGGCATTCGCATGACATGCCCGGCGCGGCAGCGCATCGCCGCGCCGCATGTCGGTCCGACCGGCAACGCGGCTTGCACGGTTGCCGATTGGACAATGCGCTTTTGAACGGGCACGCTACCGGCTGCGTGTTGGCTAACCCATGTGGGGCACGATCATGACGATGCGTCCTTTCCCGCGCGCGGCAAGCGGCGACGCGCCCGGCCCGGCGTCCGGCAGCCCGCCGGACGAATGGACGAATTCGGCGATTGAGGTGGCGACCGACGGCTCGGTCAGCCAGCGTATCGAGTTTTGGCGCGAGACGATTCTGCGTTTGTTCGCGGACGTGCAGATCGCGGCCGTGCAGAAAGCCGATTTCTTCGGCCAGGTGCGGCAGCGCAAATGCGAAAAGATGCGAATCTCGGAAATCTACGCAAGCGAGCAGGCTGTGATTCGGCGCTATCGCCAGGCGCGGAGCGAGTATGAGGACAAGTATTTCGGCGTATTGATGCTCGAGGGCAGCCAATCGGTCGAGCAGGACGGCAAGATCGTCACGCTGCGCCCCGGGGATTTTGCGATCTACGATGCGACCCGGCCTCACCACCTGCAGTTCGGCCAGTCGTGGCGCGAGATCGTCGTCAGCATTCCCCGCGCGACCCTGAACCAGCTCGTCATCGGGATGGAACACCGCACGGCCTGCCCGACGCAAACCGGGGAGGGCGTCGGCAGCGTCATGCGTGCGTTTCTCGAGCAGATGTCGTCGCAGATCCGCAGTGTGACCGAGGAAGAGATGCGGCAGTTGTCGGATACCGCGATCTCGCTGATCGCGATGACCCTCGGGGGCATGCAGCGCAACGACCTCGCGCAATCGAGGATGAAGGCGTTGACGCTGACGCGTGTCAAACGGCATCTGCTCGAGCACCTGCACGATCCGGATCTGAGCCCGATGATGATCGAGCGGTCGATCGGGATGTCGTCGCGGTACATCAACAAGCTGTTCGAGGCCGAAAACACGTCGCTGATGCGTTACGTATTGAACCTGCGGCTCGAACGGTGCGCGCAGGATCTTGCGAATCCGCAATGCGCGGTGCTGCGCGTGTCCGACATCGCGTTGCGCTGGGGATTCAACGACATGTCGCATTTCAGTCGCGTGTTTCGGGAGCGGTTTGCGATGTCGCCGCGGGCGTGGCGCGAGCAGGGCGGCAAGCCGCGTGCGTAACCAGTCCCGGGCCGCGTTCGCGGCAGGCAAGCGCCGATCGGAAGAGCGGCTGGACGGCGACTGGCGCGGCAGCCGTCAGTGCAGCGCGCGCGGCGCGTGGGCCGGCCGCGCATCGCGCGCGTCGGCCGGGCGCAGCGGGACGCCTGCGCGGGCTTGGGTCGATACCGAGAACCCGAACGTGTTGACGCCGCCCGAACACGCGACGAATACGCTGCCGCCGTGCATCTCGGCCACGGCCTTGACGATCGACAGCCCGAGCCCGTGGTTCTCCTTGCTGTTCGCGCGCGCTTCCTCGAGCCGGTAGAAACGCTCGAACACGTGCGAGCGCTGCACCGGGTCGATCGGCTCGCCGGGGTTCGACACCGCCATGTCGACGAGCGTGTCGCGGCGCGTGATCGTCACGTTCACCGTCGCGCCGGGCGCCGAATGCTGGATCGCGTTGATCAGCAGGTTCGTCATCGCGCGGCGGAACAGCGACGGATCGACGGCCGCGCGCGCATCGCCGTGCAGCTCGGCGCGCAACTGCGCTTCGTCCAGCGGGATTTCGAGGAAGTCGAGCATGCGCCGCACTTCGTCGGCGAGCGACACGTCCTTCAGGTCGGTCGCGCGTTCGCCGCGGTCGCTGCGCGACAGGAACAGCATGTCGTTGATGATCACGCGCAGCCGCTCGAATTCCTCGAGGTTCGACTGCAGCGTCCGCTCCATCCGCTCGACCGTGCGGTCGCGGCTGGTCAGCGCGACCTGGGTCTGGCCGATCAGGATGCTGATCGGCGTGCGCAGCTCGTGCGCGACGTCCGCGTTGAACGCCTCGAGCCGCGCGTAGGTTTGCTGGATGCGGTCGAGCGCACCGTTGAACGACGTGGCGAGGTCGCGCAGCTCGGGCGGCAGCGCGTCGGTCTGCAGCCGCTGGCGGCGGTTCGCGAGGCTGATCGCCGAGGCGTCCTGCGACAGCCGGTCGAGCGGCGCGAGCCCGAAGCGGGCCACCGCGCGGCTCAGCAGCAGCGTGATGATCGTGGCGATCGTGATCAGCCCGGCGAGCGTCCAGCCGAAGCGGCGCAGCATCCGCTGCGTGCGCTCGCACGAGCTGGCGACGATCAGCTTCAACGCCGGCCGCTCGCCGTTACCGGCCACCGTGACGGTCTTCGTCATCACGTCGTAGGTGCTGTGGTTCAGCGCGTAGCGCTGGAACGCGCCGAGCGGTGCGCCGACGGGCACGCCGTCGACGGGCGTGCCGAAGCGGAAATCCGGATTCGGGCTGTCGACCTGGTAGTGCGTCGAGCCGTCGGGCGGTTCGAGGTCGGCGAGCTTTTCCTGCATGAGACGACCGCGCATGGACGTGGTCGCATGCGACACGATCATCTCTGCCACCTTGGTGCGCGTGTCGAGCGTCGCGCGCAGCTCGGCGAACAGCTGGCGCTCCATGATCACGAACAGCCCGCAGCCCACCAGCGTGAACACGAGCAGCGACACGATGCCGAACATCGCCGACAGCCGCAGGACGATCGAGCGTTTCATGCGGACCTCTCGGTGTCGCCGTCCTCGCGCGCCTCGAGCACGTAGCCCATGCCGCGGATCGTGTGCAGCAGCTTGTCCGTGAACGGGCCGTCGAGTTTCGCGCGCAGGCGCTTGATCGCCGTCTCGACGACGTTCGCGTTGCTGTCGAAGTTCACGTCCCACACGAGCTCGGCGATGGTCGTCTTCGACAGCACCTCGCCGCTGCGGCGCGCGAGCACGCCGAGCAGCTGGAATTCCTGCGCGGTCAGGTCGAGCCGCGTGCCGTCGCGCGTCGCGCGGCGGCCGATCAGGTCGACGCGCAGGTCGCCGATCGAGATCAGCGTCGATTCCTGCACGCGTGCGCGGCGCGTCAGCGCGCGCAGCCGCTCGATCAGCTCGAGGAACGAGAACGGCTTGGTGAGGTAGTCGTCGGCGCCGCCGCGCAGCCCGCGCACGCGGTCGTCGACGCGGTCGCGCGCGGTCAGCATGATGACGGGCGTCTGCTTCTGCGCGCGCAATGCACGCAGCACGCCGAAGCCGTCCAGCTTCGGCAGCATCACGTCGAGCACGACCACGTCGTAGTCGAATTCGACGGCTTTCCACGCGCCGTCCTCGCCGTCGAGCGCGGTGTCGACGACCCAGCCTTCCTCGGTCAGGCCGCTCTTCAGGTATTCAACGACTTTCGGTTCGTCTTCGACGATCAGGACTTTCATGTTCGAATCCGTTGTCCGGGTAATCCGGTTAAGGGCTCGGGTGCGCCGCGGCCGCCGCCGGCGCGGCCGTGGCGACCTCGGCCGGTGCGGGGCCGCCCGCGGCATGGCCATCCCAGCCGCCGCCCAGCGCCTTCGCGAGAAACACGACGAGCGCCGCGCGCTGGCCCTGGATCTGCACGGCCTGCCGCTCGCTCGTCAGCAACTGCTGTTGGGCCGTCAGCACGTCGATGAACGGCGTCAGGCCGCCCGCGTAGCGATCCTGCGCGAGCGACACGAGCTTGCGCGCATCGTCGACGGCCGCGGCGGCCTGCTGCGCGGCGTCGGCGAGCACCGACAGCCCAGTGACCGCATTCTGCACCTCCTGGAACGCGGTGAGTACGGTCTGCCGGTAGCTGGCCTGCGCGGCGACATAGCCGGCCTGCGCGAAATCGACGCCGGCTTTCAGCTTGCCGCCTTCGAACAGCGGCTGGCTGAGCGACCCGCCGACCGACCACAGCAGCGCCGGCACGGTGAACAGGCCGGCGAAGCGCGTCGCGTCCCAGCCGATATCGGGCGACAGCGTGATGCGCGGGAAATACGCGGCGCGCGCGACGCCGATCTGCGCATTCGCGGCGGCCATCGCGCGCTCGGCCGACGCGACGTCGGGGCGCCGCTGCAGCACGTCGCTCGGCAGGCCGGTCGGCAGCGCCGGCGCGTTGATCGGCACGACGCGCGGTGCGATCGAGAAGGCGGGGCCGGCGTGCCGACCAGCGTCGCGATCGCGGTTTCGACCTGCACGCGCTGCTGCAGCAGCAACTGCGCCTGCGTGCGCGTCGCGTCGAGCTGTGCGCGCTGCTGCAGCAGGTCGAGGCCCGACACCGCGCCGAGGTCGTGGCGCGCGCTCACGTAGTCGAGCGCTTTCTGCTGCAGGTCGATCGAGCGCTTGACGACATCGATCTCGGTGTCGAATTCGCGCAGCGCGAAATAGCTCGACGCGAGATTCGCGGTCAGCACCAGGCGCGCGTTCGCGAAATCGTCGCCGGCCTGCTCGGTGGTCGCCTGCGCCGATTCGACGCTGCGCCGCACGCGGCCGAACAGGTCGAGTTCGTAACTGACGGCCGCGCCGACCTGGATCTCGTTCTGCACGGTCGACGCGCTTTTCGTCGCGTAGTTGGTCTGCGGCCGGTCGGCGGAGATCTTGAAGCGCTGGCCGCTCGCGTTCAGGCCGACGGCCGGATACTGCGCCGAGGCGACCGACGCGAGCGTCGCCTTCGCCTGGTCGTAGCGCGCGGCGACGGCTCTCAGGTTCTGGTTGTTGCGCAGTGCGTCGGCCTCCAGCGCATCGAGCTGCGGATCGCCGAACGCGGTCCACCACGCCGGGTCGAGCGGTGCACGGGCCGGCGCGGCCGGATGCCAGTAGGAATCCGCCGGATCGAGCCGCCACGTGGCCGGCGTGTCGACGTCGGGCCGCTTGTAATCGGGGCCGACCGTGCAGCCGGCGAGCGCGGCGGCGAGCGCAACCGACGTGATGGAGACGGCGGCGGGCCGCCGGCGGACGCGCTTCGCGATCACGACTTCGCCTCCGCGGCACCGGAGGCCGGCTGCGCGGCCGGCGCCGTGACGATCACCGGGTCGCCGTTCGCGAGCGCGTCGCTCGGGTTCGTGACGAGGCGGTCGTTCGGCGTGAGCGGGCCGTCGACTTCGAGCGTCTGCCCGATCGTGCGCACGACCGTCACCTGCTTCAGGCGCACCTGGCCATTCGCATCGACGGTGGCGACCGTCGGGCCTTCGGCGCGGAACAGCAACGTATTGGCCGGCACCTGCAGGCGGCCGACCGGCGTCATCGGCAGTGTCGCCTGCACGTACGAGCCGGGCAGCAGCCGGCCGTCCGGGTTCGGCAGCGTGATCTCGATCTGCAGCGAGCGCGTCGCGACGTCGATCGCCTCGGACGTGCGCGTGACCGTCCCGTCGAAGGTCCGGCCCGGCAACTCGGCCTGCGCGACGCTCACGTGCTGGCCGACCTTCACCTGCTGCGCATACGCCTGCGGCACCTGCACGTAGAGGCGCAGCCGGTCCGCCTGCACGACCGTGAACAGCGAGCGGCCCGCGTTGCCGGAGCTGACGAGATCGCCCACATCGACGTTGCGCTGCGTGACGATCCCGTCGATCGGCGCGGCGATCCGCTGGAAGCCTTTCAGCTCGGTGAGGCGGCGCATGTTCGCATCGGCCGCGGCGAGGTTCGCGGTGCCCTGGTTGAACGCGCCTTGCCTGTCGTCGAGTTCCTGCTGCGAGACGGCATCGCGCTGGCGCAACTGCTGCGCGCGGTCGAACGACGTCTTCGCAAGCGCGAGCGCGGCTTGCGCCTGCTGACGCTGTGCGGTGGCCTGCGCGAGTTCCTGGTTCAACTCGGGCGTGTCGAGTTCGGCAAGCGTCTGGCCCTGCTTCACGTGCGCGCCGATGTCGGCCTGCCAGCGCAACACGTAGCCGCTCGCGCGGGCGTAGATCGGCGCCTCGACGAAGCCTCGCAGCGTGCCGGGCAGCGTCAGCTTGCCGCCGGTGGCGGCATCGACCGGATGCGCGATGGTCACGTACTGGCGCGTGTTCTGTTCGGCGACCGCGTCGAGCCGGTTGTGGTTCAGCACGTTGACGACGACCGTGCGCGCGGCGCCGGCGGCCAGCAGCACGCCGATCACGATCAGGACGATTTTCCCGCGTCGCGATACCGACGACCGTGCCGGCAGGTGCATGCCGTGTTCGTCCACCTGGATGCCGACTGCGCTGTGATGTTTCTCTTCCATGAATTCAACCAAATCAACCGGGTAGTGGGACGAAAGTCAGTGGCCGGCCGGGCGCGCACGCCGGCGGGCCAGCCGCGCATGCACGCCGCCGAACACGAGCGGCACGAACAGCAGGGTCGACACGGTCGCGAACAGCAGCCCGCCGATCACCGCGCGGCCGAGCGGTGCATTCTGCTCGGCGCCTTCGCCGAGACCGAGCGCCATCGGCACCATCCCGATGATCATCGCGAGCGCCGTCATCAGCACCGGCCGGATCCGCGTCGCGCCGGCTTCCAGCGCGGCCGTGAGCGGCGGCGCGCCGTCCGCGAGGCGCTGGCGCGCGAACGACACGACCAGGATGCTGTTCGCGGTCGCGACGCCCACCGTCATGATCGCGCCCGTTAGCGCGGGCACGCTCAGGTGCGTGCCGGTGATGAACAGCATCCAGACGATGCCGGCGAGCGCGGCCGGCATCGCGCTGATGATGATCAGCGGGTCGAGCCACGACTGGAAATTGACGACGATCAGCAGGTAGACCAGCACGATCGCCATCGCGACGCCCGCGCCGAGGCCGATATACGACGTGCGCATCGTCTCGATCTGGCCGCGCATCGTCAGCTCGGTGCCGCGCGGCAGCGTCGCGCGCGCATCGGACACGATGCGGTCGATCTCGCCGGCCACCGCGCCGAGGTCGCGGCCCTCGACGCTCACGTACACGTCGATCGCCGGGCGGATGTTGTAGTGCGTGATTACCGCCGGGTTCGCGGTGCTGCGCACCTGCACGAGGTTGCCGAGCAGTTGCAGCGGCATGCCCGTGCGGCCGCTCGCCGAGATCGGCGTGCCGAGCAGGTCGTCGACCGACGAGATGTTGTATTGCGGGGTCTGGATCTGCAGCGGGTACTGGACGCCCGTGCGCGGGTTGATCCAGAACGACGGCGTGGTCTGGGAACTGCCGGACAGCGAGATCAGCATGTTCTGTGCGACGTTCTGCGCGGAGAGGTTGAGCTGCTGCATGCGCGTACGGTCCATGTCGGCCAGCAGGGTCGGTTCGTCGTTGCGTTGAAGCACGTGCACGTCAACGGCGCCGGGGATTTGCCTGATCTTTTTCATCAGGCTGCTCGCGATAGTCATGTTACTCGCGAGATCGTTGCCGAGCACCTGCAGGTCGATCGCGGCCGGTTGGCCGAAGTTGAGGATCTGCGTGATGATGTCCGACGGCTGGAAGAAGAACTCGACGCCCGGGAAGCGCCCGGGCAGCACGTTGCGCAGCGCCTGCACGTAGTGCTGGGTCGCGCGGTGGCCGGGCTTCAGCGCGATCAGCAGCTCGCCGTCGAGCGTGCCGATCGTGCCGGCGTTGCTGTACGACAGGTTGATGCCGCTCACCGGCAGGCCGAGGTTGTCGACGATCGCGCCGAGTTCGTCGGGCGGCACGGTTTCGCGGATCACGCGCTCGACCTGGTCGGCGAGGCGCGCGGTTTCCTCGATCCGGTAGCCGGTCGGCGCGCGCATGTGCAGCCGGATGTTGCCGGAATCCGCATTCGGGAAGAAGTCGCGGCCGAGCACGAACACGAGGCCCGTCGACAGCACGCAGAAGCCGAGGAAGCACATCGCGTAGAAGCGGCGGCGCACCAGCAGGATGCTGAGCAGCACGATGTACCACGCACGCAGCCGCTCGAACGCCGCGTTGAACGCGTGATGGATGCGCGCGAAGCGCGACGTCGCCCGGCCGGGGCCGGTGCTCGCCTGCTGCGGGCGGAACAGCAGCATCGCGAGCGTCGGCACCAGCGTGCGCGACAGCACGTACGACGCGAGCATCGCGAACACGACGGCTTCCGCGAGCGGCACGAACAGGAAGCGCGCGACGCCCGTCAGGAAGAACATCGGCACGAACACGATACAGATGCACAGCGTCGACACGAACGCGGGCACCGCGATCTCGCCGGCGCCTTCGAGGATCGCGTCGTGCAGGTTCGTACCGAGATGCAGGTGCCGCTCGATGTTCTCGATCGTCACCGTTGCATCGTCCACCAGGATCCCGACCGCGAGCGCGAGGCCGCCGAGCGTCATGATGTTGATGGTCTCGCCGAGCGCGGACAGCGCGATCAGCGACGTGAAGATCGACAGCGGAATCGAGATCGCGATGATCAGCGTGCTGCGCCAGTTCCCGAGGAACAGCAGGATCATCATCGCGGTCAGCACGGCGGCGATCAGCGCCTCGTGGATCACGCCCTGGACGGCCGCGTTGACGAACACCGACTGGTCGAACAGCGGCGTGATCGTGAGCCCTTCGGGCAGCGTCGGGATCACCTTCGGCAGCAGCGCCTTCAGGTCCGACACGACCTTGAGCGTCGACGCGTCGCCGCTTTTCAGGATCGAGATGAGCACGCCGCGCTGGCCGTTCTGGCGCACGACGTTGGTCTGCGGCGCGAAGCCGTCGCGTACCGCCGCCACCTCGCGCAGGTAGGTCGTCGCACCGTTGATCGTCTGGACCGGCAGGTTGCTGATGTCTGCAACGGTATCGGCCGACGCATTCGTGTCGATCCGGTATTCGGTCTGGCCCATCTTCGCGGTGCCGGTCGGCAGCACGAGGTTCTGCGCGTTGACCGCGTTGACGATGTCGGCGGGCGTAAGCCCCTTCGCCTGCAGCGCCTGCGGGTCGAGGTCGATCGCGACCACGCGCGTGCGGCCGCCGTACGGGAACGGGATCTGCACGCCCGGCACCGTGATCAGTTGCGGGCGCAGGAAGTTGAGCGCGATGTCGGCGAGCGACTGTTCGCTGAGCGTCTTGCTCGAGAGCCCGAGCTGGATCACCGGGATGCTCGACGCCGAATAGGTGATCACGAGCGGCGGCGTCGCGCCTTGCGGCATCTGCCGCACGATCGCCTGCGCGGACGACACGGTCTGCGCGATCGCCGTCTGCACGTTCGCGCCCGGCTGCAGGAACACCTTCACGACCGCGATGCCGGGCAACGACGTCGATTCGACGTGCTGGATGTTGTTGACGGTCGTCGTCAGGATCCGCTCATGCACGGACGTGATGCGGTTCGTCATCTCGGTCGCGGAGAAGCCGCTGTAATTCCAGATGACGCTGATCACGGGAATGTTGATCGCGGGCAGCACGTCGACCGGCGTGCGCATCAGCGCAAGCGGGGTGGCCAGCACGATCATGATGGCCATCACGATGAACGTGTAGGGGCGCTTGAGCGCGAGATTGACGATCCACATGGAGGCGGCGGGACAGGCGGTGATCAGGCGTGGGTAAATGGAACCCGAATGATAGGCGTCGGCGTGGAACGGGTTACTGTCGCGAAACTGGCGGAATTGTCAGGTGGAGGCGGAGCGGCCGATGGCCGATTCAGCAGAGGAAATGCAGCGCGGCGCGATGGCCGGAAAACGGCCGCGATACCGGATGGGCGCGCTGCGTCGGCGGCGATTCCGTTCATCGTCTCGCGCTCAGATCTGCTCCATCCCGACGCGCGCGAGCGCACCGAGATCGACGACGTCGATCTGGTTGTACGCGAGCCGCAACGCGCCGAGCTTCTCGAGCTGCTGCAGCGCCTGGTTGATGCGCTGTCGCGATACGCCGACGAGCATCCCCAGTTCCTCCTGCGAGATCGACAGCGACGGGCCGGTGTCCGGGTACAGGTCGGGATTGAAGAGCTGCGCGAGCGCCTGCGCGACGCGTGCATCGACGTCGAGCAGCCGGCTGTTCTGGATCGACGCGATGAACTCGCCCATCCGGTTGTTCAACTGGTGGATCACGAAGCGCGTAAATGGCAGGCTCGTGTCGAGCAGCGCGTGGAACGTGTCGACCGGCACGAACAGCACGGTCGAGCGCTGGATCGCGACGACCTCGTACTTGCGCAGCTCGCGCTTGATCACGCTGCCTTCGCCGAACCAGCCGCCCGACGGCACGCCGGAGAACGTGCAGCCGCGCCCCGACGCGTTGAAGATCGCGAGCTTCAGCAGCCCGCGGTGCACGCCGATCCAGTATTCGGACGGCGCGAGCCGATGGGCGATCACGTCGCCGGCCTCGCACTGCTCGACGCGCGACTGCGCGAGCACGAGCGCCTGGTGCTCGGGCGCGAGCGTGCGGAACCACGCGCACTGGCCGAACAGCGTGGCCAGCGCCGGCAGCGGGCCCGGTTCGGGCAGGGCGTCGGCAGGGGCGGCGGGCGCGTCGGGCGGGGCAACGAGAGGGTCGTGCATGGGTGCGGGTTTGCGAGGATAGGGATAACACGCAGCGCATGAAAGGCACTCTGTCGTTTCGATGACAGACGGCTCACAATAGCGCCCGTTAGGCTGTCGGCAATTGAACCACATCAAAACGATCCGGGGTGGATGCGCCCCGGTCGACAGGACACGGGAGACAGGATCATGACGCAGATGTTCGAGGCCGGACTTGGCCGCCGCGACGCGAATTACGTGCCGCTCACCCCGATCGACTTCCTGGTCAGGACGGCCGAAGTCTACGGCGAGCGCCTCGCGATCGTGCACGGCGACGTGCGGCGCACCTGGGGCGAGACCTACACGCGCGCGAAGCAACTGGCGAGCGCGCTCGCGCGGCTCGGCGTCGAACGTGGCGACACGGTCGCGGCAATGCTGCCGAACATTCCGGCAATGGTCGAGGCGCACTTCGGCGTGCCGATGGCCGGCGCGGTGCTGAACACGATCAATACGCGGCTCGACGTGTCCTCGGTGCTGTTCATGCTGCGTCATGGCGAGGCGAAGGTGCTGATCGTCGACACCGAGTACGCGGAGTTCGCGCATCGCGCGGCGCTCGAGGTGCCGGGCCTGAAGATCGTCAGCGTGGCCGATGCGATGCCGGCCGATCCCGCGCGCTTCGCGGGCGCGACCGACTACGAGGCGCTCGTCGCGAGCGGCGACGCCGACTACGCATGGACGCCGCCCGCCGACGAATGGGATGCGATCGCGCTGAACTACACGTCCGGCACGACCGGCGACCCGAAGGGCGTCGTCTACCACCATCGCGGCGCGTATCTCGCGGCGATCAGCAACCTCCTCGAATGGGACATGCCGAAGCACGCCGTCTACCTGTGGACGCTGCCGATGTTCCATTGCAACGGCTGGTGTTTTCCATGGGCCGTCGCGGCGCGCGCGGGCGTGAACGTCTGCCTGCGCAAGTTCGATGCGAAGACGGTGTTCGACCTGATCCGCCGCGAGCGCATCACGCACTATTGCGGCGCGCCGATCGTGCAGAGCGCGATCGCGAACGCGCCGGCCGAGTTCCGCGAGGGCATCGGCCACACGGTGCACGCGATGGTCGCGGGCGCGGCGCCCGCGCCGGCCGTGATCGCGAAGATGAAGGAGATCGGCTTCGACCTGCTGCACGTGTACGGGTTGACCGAGGTCTACGGCCCGGCGACCGTGTGCGCGAAGCAGTCGCACTGGGAGGAACTGAGCGACGAGGAGCGCGCGCGGCTCAATGCGCGCCAGGGCGTGCGCTATCACCTCGAAGCGGGCGCGACGGTGCTCGATCCCGACACGATGGCGCCGGTGCCGGCCGACGGCGAGACGCTCGGCGAGATCATGTTCCGCGGCAACATCTGCATGAAGGGCTACCTGAAGAACCCGAAGGCGACCGATGAGGCGTTCCACGGCGGCTGGTTCCATACCGGCGATCTCGCTGTGCTGATGCCGGACGGCTATATCCGGATCAAGGATCGCAAGAAGGACATCATCATCTCGGGCGGCGAGAACATCTCGAGCATCGAGGTCGAGGATGCGCTGTACCGGCATCCGGCGGTGGCGGTCGCGGCCGTCGTCGCGATGCCTGACCCGAAATGGGGCGAGGTGCCGTGCGCGTTCGTCGAGCTGCGCGAAGGCGCGAACGTGACCGAGGCGGAGATCGTCGCGCATTGCAAGGCGCTGCTCGCGGGCTTCAAGGTGCCGAAGGCCGTGCGGTTCGGCGAGCTGCCGAAGACGTCGACCGGCAAGATTCAGAAGTTCCAGCTGCGCAACGCGGTGGGATCGGACAAGGCGATCGATCTGGCGGGCGACGACAAGAAGTAGGCGATGGGCCGGCCTGGGCCGGCCATCCGTTCTCCGTCATGCACTCCGTTCGAGCCGGAACACGCTGACCGCGTCCGACAGGTGCGCGGCCTGATCGCGCAGCGCGACGGCCGCGCGTTCAGCATCCGAAATCAGCATCGCGTTCTGCTGCGTCGCGTCGCCAATCTGTGTGACGGCCAGGTTGACCTGCTCGATGCCGGTCGACTGTTCGCGCGACGCGGCGCTGATCTCGCCGATCAGCGTGCGGACCTGGTCGACGCGCGCGACGATGTCGCGCATCGTGCCGCGTGCGGCCTCCGCGATCCGGTAGCCCTGTTCGACGGTCGTCGACGATTCGGCGCTCAGCGTGTCGATCTCCTTGACCGCGGCCGCGCTGCGCTGTGCAAGTGCGCGCACTTCGGCCGCGACCACCGCGAAGCCCTTGCCGTGTTCGCCCGCGCGCGCGGCCTCGACGGCCGCGTTCAGCGCCAGGATGTTGGTCTGGAACGCGATGCCTTCGATCGCGCCCGTGATCTCGGCGATCCGGCGCGTCGCGCGACCGATGTCGTCCATCGTCGTGACCACGCGCTGCACCGCGGCGTCGCCGTTCGTCGCGGCGGCCGACGCATCCGCGACCAGCGCATTGGCTTGCGCCGCGTGCTCGGCACTCTGCTGCACGGCGGCGGTGATCTGTTCCATGCTGGCGGCCGTCTGTTCGACGCTGCTCGCCTGCGTCGCGATTCGCGCGGCGATGTCGCTGCTGCCGGCTGCAATGTCGACCGTGCCGCGCGCGATGTCGGCGGAGCTGTTGCGCACCTGCGCGACGATCCGCGCGAGGCCGTCGCCGATCCCGTCGACCGCCTGCACGAGCCGGCCGATCTCGTCGTCGCCCGCATGGCCGCGCGTGGCCGCGCCGTCACGGATGCGCACGCTGAGATCGCCCGCCGCATAGCGCTCGGAGGCCCGTGCCGCCGCATCGAGCGGCCGGCTCACGACGCGGCGTACCACGATGACGAACAGCGTCGCGAACGCCGCGACGAGCACGGCGCCGATCATCAGGAAGCGGTTGCGGGTGGCGCGCATGGTGGCGAGCAGTTCGTCGTCGAGCGCGATGCCGCCGACGAGCCACTGCCACTGCGGAATCGTCGTGAACGACACGAATTTCGCGGTCGGGCCGCCATCGTGCGCGGCCGGGTCGGTCGACGTGTACGCGAGCCGCCCCTGGCCGGCCGCGAGCATCTGCGCATAAGGCGCACGCGTGTCGTCGGCAGGCCGGCCGTCGGCATCCGGATGCACGACGAAGGTGCCGCGCGACGGGCCCTGCGACGCATCGAGCACGAAGTAGTAGCCGTTGTCGCCGATCTTCAGCGCGCGGATGCCGTCCTCGACGAGCTTGAGTTCGGCGCCGATGTCGAGGCCGACGAACAGCGCGCCGATCACGCGGCCGGTCGCATCGGTCACCGGCTTGTACTGCGTGATGTACGACCGGCCGAACAGCTTCGCGAGGCCCGTGTAGCTGCGCCCGGCGACGAGCGGTGCGTACGCGGGCCCGGCACGGTCGAGCCTGGTGCCGACGGCACGCGCGCCGTCCTGCTTCTTCAGCGACGTCGTGATGCGCACGAAATCGTCGCCGTCGCGCGCGAAGATCGTCGCGATCGCGCCGCTTTTCTTCAGGAACTGGTCGGGAATCGAATAATCGAGGTCGAGCGGCTGGCCGCCCGCGAGCAGGGTCGGCGCGGCGACGCCGCCGATGTCGACGGTGCGCGCCGGGTCGAGCGAGAAATCAGGCGGGAGGAAGCTCGCGAACAGCGACATCGAGCGGTTGGCTTCGGCCGTCAGCGCCTTGTCGAACAGGTCGACCATCGCGCGGATCGACTGTTCCTTGTCGACGATCCGCATGTGTGCTTCTTCAGCCAGCTGCTGGCCGGCGAAATGAGCGAGCGTCCACGCGAAAACGGTAAACAGTACGGCGACGAGTGCGCACGCCAGCGCCGCAAGACGCGCGCCGACGCTCACCCGGCCCAGTTGGGTCAATCTCATGGAACATCCTGAGTGGGGAGGGAGAGGGGGGGCGGAACGCACGCGTCACCGCTAGTCGTCCGGTTAATACGGCAACTTCGGCGAAATCTTTAGCGGCGCGTCGTCGATGACGGTGGCGGCCGGTGCGGCCGTCGCGCGGGTGGGCGACGAGAAGCGCGTGTCAGTGCGTCACGAGCCACGCGATCACGAGATACCGCGCGACCTTCGCGACCGTGACGATCGCGAGGAACGACGGCAGCGGCTCGCGCAGCACGCCGGCGATCATCGTCAGCGGATCGCCGATCACGGGCGCCCAGCTCAGCAGCAGCGACCAGCGGCCGTAGCGCGCATACCAGCGCTCGGCGCGCGCGAGCGCGGCGGGCTTGACCGGAAACCAGCGGCGTTCGCGGAAGTGCTCGACGCCGCGCCCGAGCGCCCAGTTGATCACCGAGCCCGCGACGTTGCCGATGCTCGCGACGAACACCAGCGCCCACACGGGTTCGCGCCCGGCGAGCAGCAGGCCGGCAAGCACGGCTTCGGACTGCAGCGGGAACAGGGTCGCGGCGACCATCGACACGGCGAACAAGCCGCCGTAAGTGAGCAATTCGGACATCGCGCGATTGTACCGGGCGCGTGCCGGCCAATCCGGAGCACAGCGTCATGCGCTCATGCGTTCAGGCATTCAGGCATTCAGGCATTCAGGCGGCGTCGGCCGTGCCGAACAGCAGGTGCGAGATCAGCGACTTGTCGACGGGTTCGTCGTTGAGCGTGCTGGCCAGCAGTTCGCCGGCGAGTTGCTGCGGCGAGAACACCATGTCGGGCTTCAGCAGGCGCAGCCGTTCGAGGTTGCGCTGGTGGTTCACGAGCGCGACCGTGCGCACCGTCGGTGCGATCTCGCGGATCGCGAGGATGATGAACGCGTTCTCGGCATCGTCGGCGCGCAGTGCGAGCACCGCACGCGCGGTCGCCGCGCCGGCGCTTTCCAGTACCGCGTGGTCGGTCGCATCGCCGACGATCAGGTCGGTCGTTGCGGGATAGTTGTGCTCGACGCCGGCCGGCACGACGACGGTCACCGCGTAGCCGCGCTTGCGCAGCCCGTCGTGCACCGCATGCGCGACGGGTGTCGCGCCGACGATCAGGTAATGATGCTTGCGGATCACGTTCGAAATGCCTCCCTTGACGATCCGTTTCAGATTGCCGCCGATCACGGGGCCGACGACCGCGCTGATCGACGTCGCGAACACCGTGATGCCGAGCACGATCACCGATGCGGTGAACAGGCGCGCGGTCGGCGCGTGCGGGACGATGTCGCCGTAGCCCACCGTCGACATCGACACGATCGAGAAATAGACGGCCGTGGCGAGATCGTGGACGGGCGGCGTGAATTCGTCGCCGAGATACAGCACGCCGAAGGTCGCGTAGATCAGCAGCGACACGATGCTCAGCAACGCGAACAGGCTGCTCGCCGCGACGCTCGCGCGGTCGAAGTGCCGCCAGTAGTACAGCAGCGCGACGGCCAGCACGGCCGTGTAGACGAACACCGCGTGGCTGCGGTAACCGCCGAGCACGCTGATCGCGGCGGCCGCGACCAGCAGCAGGATCGACAGCACCCACGCGACGCGGGCGCGCAGCACGATGCCGATGGCCATCGTCGCGAGGCCGGCCGCGACGACCACTTGCGGCAACACGACGAGCCCGGCGTTGTCGACGAGATTCAGCGCATCGGCGAGCCACGCGTGATGCACGCCGAGCTTCGCATGCTCGACGACGGGGCGCAGCACCATGAGCGCATCGAGCGCGAGGAGGAGAGCGAGATACCAGTGCAGGCCGATCGGCGCGAACAGGCGCCGCAGGCGGGAAGTGAGGGGCTTCATCCAGTCGCCCGGCTGGCCGGGCATGTCCAACGAAACAGCCGCTACCCTAAAGCATTCGGCGATCGGCTGCTTTTTCGAGGGGCTTTGCGGCGGCCGCGATGGAGCCGGCCGCCCGGCCGCTTTCAGTTCCAGCCGACCATGATCGCGCCCATCCCGACGAGCAGGCCGCCGGTCACGCGGTTCATCGCGCGCATCCGAGCGGGCCGCTGCAGTGCGCGGCTCAGCCGGTGCGAGAACAGCGCCATCGACGCAACGCCGCCCGCGAACAGCACCGCGAACGTCGCCGCGAGCAGCAGGAACTGCTGGTTCAGGCTCCAGTCGGCGCTCGGGACGAGGAACTGCGGAAAGAACGACGGGAAGAACAGCAGCGTCTTCGGATTCAGGCCCGAGGTCGCCACGCCGCGCCAGAACAACGCGCGGTGCGAGTCGGTGTCCGGCGTGGCCAGTCCGGCGGGGCCGGCCGAGGCGGCGGGTGCGCCGGCCGGCGCACGGCTGAGCCATTGCTTGCAGCCGAGCCAGACGAGGTAGGCCGCGCCGGCCCAGCGCAGCACGGTCAGCGCGCGCTCGTCGAGATGCACGAGCGAATTCAGGCACAGCGCGGTCAGCGCGAGTTGCAGCAGCACGGCGAGCGTGCCGCCCCAGACGCACGGCAGCGCGCGGCGCCAGCCGGCGCGTAGCGCCTGGTTCATGGTGAGGAGGTTGACGGGGCCGGGGGCGTAGACGAGAACGGCGGAAGCGGCGAGAAACGACAGGTAAAGCCTGAACGACATGACGGGTAGGGCAGGAACAGGATCACGGGCGCCGAAACCGCGCGGCCGGATAGGCGCGCGGGCGGCGGGGGAATCGTATGCCTGCCGGCCGGCACCGCAACTCGTGATTGCGGCCGTGCGTCCCGGTGCGAAGGGGTTGTCGCGGGGAGCGTGCCGGGCAGCAGGCATGGGTAAAAATATATCAAGGGGCCGGATTAAAAGGCTTCCGCTTTTCCATACAAACCGACACAAATCAGGGATGTCGTTCAGATAGAATCCCGGTTTTCAGTAGAAGATTCTTTTTCGCCATGGCCACACGTGAACGCTCGCCGAAAACGCTCGACAGCCAGGACCGCAAGATCCTCGGCGCACTGCAGAAAAATGCGCGTCTGTCGAACGCCGAACTGGCCGAACAGATCGGCATGTCGACCACCGCGTGCTGGAACCGCACGCGGCAACTGGAGGTGGACGGCTACATCGACGGTTACGTCGCGCTCGTCAACCAGCGGAAGCTGGGCTATGCGGACATCGTGATCCTCGAAGTCACGCTCGATCGTCACGAGGACGACGCGCTCGCACGCTTCGGCGAGGAACTCGCCGCGTTGCCCGAGGTGCTCGAGGCCTATCTCGTGTCGGGCGAGTACGACTACTGGATCAAGGTCGCGGTGGACGGCACGGCCGGCTACGAGCGGTTCCTGCGTGAAAAGCTGTACAAGATTTCGAGCATCCGTCACAGCCGCTCGATGTTCGCGCTGCGCTGCATGAAGGACGTGCCGTCGATTCAGGTGTGATCGGGCGGGGATGGGTGTGCGGCCGTCGTTGAAACGACGGCGCATGGGGTTGCGCATGTGCGCGGAGCGTGCCGGCAATCGGGCGAGGGGCCACGCATGATGCGCGGTTCGGCGCCTGGGCCTGCAAAGCGGATGAATCTTCCGTTCGCGGCGATCCGGCGTACTCACGCGCTGGCGAGACAACGGCTGCCCGCCCGGGCAACCGGCAGACAAAACCGCGCCGAGGTTGATCGGCGCCGGCATCGGCTTTGAAGCAACTTCAGAGCAACTTCAACGCGCGCCCGAAACACGGCGCGCATTCAACGGGACTACCCGGCCTGTTTCCGAAGACTTGGCTTGCAACCCGTTGCCCGACACCGCGCCCTCATGGCGCGCGTCCGGGCAAGCGGATCAGCAGGCAGGGCATCGTGCGGCCAACCGGCTGGCGGCCGGCCATTCCGCGTTCAGCGCGGCAGGCGTGCGTGTGCTTCAGCGATGACTTCGCAGTTCTCGAGGTGGAGTGCCCAAGCTTCTGCAATCAGCTCGCCCATACGTGCGAGCCAGCCAGCGGATTCGGTGGAACGGTCGGAGGTGTTAGACGTTTGCATGACGAAGCTCCGTATAGGTGGCGAGTTAGGGATAACCCTAATCATAGCGAAACGGCTTCGCTTTGTGAAATGCGATTTCGTTATATGAGAATTACTGACAATTTGTGTTGCTGCTTCGCAACATGAATATCGGATGCCTGCGCGCGGCCCACATGCGTGACGAGGCCGCGCCTGCACGGCCTCGCATGGAATGAGAGAGGGGGATTCGACCGGTCGGGAGAATGAGGGGCGGCGGCCGGCGGCTTACCCGCCGATCCACCCGAACCGCCACGACAGCCGCCGCGTCGCGGCGAGCAACGCCTGCGCGAGGGCGCTGTCCGGCCCGCGCGGAAAGCCGCGCGACGAGCCGATGATCGCGATCACGAGCCGGATGCTGCCGGTGTGATCGAACACGGGTGCCGCGACCGTTCCGATGCCCGGCACCGGCGCGTCGAACGCGAAATCGAGTTCGTCCGCGCGGATCGTCGCGAGCCGCGCGCGGAAGGCCGCGTCGGTCGGCGCGGCGGCGCGGCCCGCGAGGCGCACGGGCTCGTTGGCGAGCAGGTCGGCCAGCACGTCGTCGGACATGCCGGCCGCGAAGATCCGGCCGATCGCCGTATTGACGAGCGACATCACCGTGCCGACCTGCAGGCTCACGTGCTGCGGTCGCGCTGATTCTTCGAGGCGGATCACGGTCGGGCCGAGCGGCCCGAGCGTCGCGGCCGCCACGCTCATGTCGGTCGCGCCGGCCAGCGCGACGATCTCGGCTTCCGCGTCGCGTGTGGGCGACACGCGCTGCATCGCGATCAGGCCGAGCGCCTGCCCGAGCGGGCCGCCGCCGAAGCAGCCGGCGTCGTCGCGGCTCAGCAGGCCGATCTTCTGCAGGCTGACGAGATGCGGAAAGGCCTTCGCGGCCGGCATGCCGGCCGCCGCCGCCAGATCGCGCAGCGGCAGCGCGCGGCCCGCCGAGACCAGCGCGAGCAGCAGCTCGCCGGTGCTGTCGAGCGCATTGATCCCGCGCTGCGCCTTCGCATCGTCGGCGAGCCCGGGCGGTACGCGCGGGGCGACCGAGGCCGGCCCGGGCCAGACGCCGGCGGAGGCGCATCGTGCGCCGCGCCGAGCGATGCGCTGGCCTGCCGTGCGGCGTCGCGCAATGCCGCTGCGATCGGGCCTTCCCAGTCGACGTCGATCGAGCCCGTCGAACCGATCACCGTCAACGCGAGCTGCAGCTTGCCTTCCGCATCGAACACCGGCACGCACATCGCGCTGACGCCGGGGCTCGGCAGGTCGACGCCACGCTCGATACCGCGTGCGCGGATCGCATCGAGTTCCGCCTGCGGCACGCCGGCGTCCGGCACGGGCTGCTCGGCGCCCGCGAGCGTGGCGCCCGCGCCGGCCCGGCTGGCCGCCATCGCGTCGAGTTGCGCGGGATCGCCGAATGCGCGGAACACGCGGCCGGTCGCCGTCGTGTCGAGCGACATCACCGAGCCGACGTGCAGGTTCACGTGCAGCGGATAACCGCCGTGCTCGATACGCACGATCGTCGGCCCGAGCGCGCCCGGCACCGACAGCGCGACGCTCAGGCCGACCGCTTCCGCGAGCCGTGCCGCGTGCGGCAGCGCCGCGCGATAGGCCGGCTGGCGCTCGATCGACATCAACCCGAGCCGCAGCGACAACGGGCCCGGCTCGTAGTTGCCGGTGATCGTGTCGCGCTTCACGAGCGCGAGCCGCGTCAGGCTGACGAGATAGGTGTGCGCCTGCGCGGTCGACAGGTCGGCCGCCGCGGCCAGCTCGGACAGGCCGAGCGGCTTGCGCCGGCGCGCGAGCGCGTCGAGCAGCCGGCCGCCGACCTCGACACTCTGGATCCCGCGCTGCGCCTTGTGCGGCGCGTCGTCCGCGCTGACTTCGTGGTTCTGCACGCGATGATTCTTCCGTTGACGAAACCCCGCATGGTATCCGACGCCATTTATCGCGCCAGCCCGCAGGTTTACCCGTATTAAACAATAGCAAGTGACTTTGTCATTGACAAATATTCGGCACGGGAAGATGATCCGCTCACTCCCCTCAACACATGGCTCGCAGCCACGGAACGCAACATGGCCAAAGCATTCGCCTCTCAAGCCGATCTGGAAGAGAAGAAAGTCACCTGGACGAAGCTGTCCGAGAACGCCTACGCGTACACCGCCGAAGGCGACCCGAACTCGGGCGTGATCATCGGCGACGACAGCGTGCTGATCGTCGACACGACCGCGACGCCCGCGATGGCGCAGGACCTGATCGCAAAGATCCGCAGCGTGACCGACAAGCCGATCAAGCACGTCGTGCTGTCGCATTACCATGCGGTGCGCGTGCTCGGCGCGTCCGCGTATTTCGACGAAGGCGCGCAGCACGTGATCGCGAGCCGCGGCACGTACGAGATGATCGTCGAGCGCGGCGAGGCCGACATGAAGTCGGAGATCGAACGCTTCCCGCGCCTGTTCGCGGGTGTCGAGACGGTGCCGGGCCTGACCTGGCCGACGCTCGTGTTCGAGCGCGAGATCACGCTGTTCCTCGGCAAGCTCGAAGTGAAGATCATGCACGTCGGCTCGGGCCACACGAAGGGCGACACCATCGTCTGGATTCCGTCGCAGAAGGTGCTGTTCTCGGGCGACCTCGTCGAATACGACGCCGCGTGCTACTGCGGCGATGCGCAGCTCGAACAATGGCCGGCCACGCTCGAGGCGCTGCGCGCGCTCGGCGCCGAGAAGCTCGTGCCGGGCCGCGGCCCCGCGCTGCTGAACCCGGACGACGTGAACAAGGGGCTCGACTACACGAAGGATTTCGTCACGACGCTGCTCGCACAGGGCCGCAAGGCCGTCGAGCAGCAGCTCGACCTGAAGGCGTCGATGGCACTGACGCGTGAAGCGATGGATCCGAAATTCGGTCACGTGTTCATCTACGAGCACTGCTTGCCGTTCGACGTGTCGCGTGCATTCGACGAAGCGAGCGGCATCACGCATCCGCGCATCTGGACCGCGGAGCGCGACAAGGAAATGTGGGCCGCGCTGCAGGACTGAGCGGTTTGCACAGGCGGGGTGTCCGGAAGGGCGCTCCGCCTTTTTTCTGAAGCGGCGACTGGTCACGGCTTCCTGCCGGCTTTCCGTCCGCCGTATCCGATCCCACAAGAAATCAGGGCGCACGTACGCCCCGGGAGACGGCTGCGCGCTCGAATCGCGCAGCCTGTTTGGAGAGAGACATGCCTCAATCGCTTCCCGCCGAAGCCACGCTCGCGCACGCGAGCGCTTCGGCTTCCGCCGCCACGGACGACGCGCTGCTGTTCCGCAAGATCGCCTGGCGAATCGTGCCGTTCCTGTTCCTCTGCTACGTCATCTCGTTCCTCGACCGGATCAACATCGGCTTCGCGCAGTTGCAGATGAAGCACGACCTCGGCTTCAGCGATGCGATGTACGGCCTCGGCGCTGCGGTGTTCTACGTCGGCTACGTGTTCTGCGAAGTGCCGAGCAACCTGCTGCTCGCGCGTTTCGGCGCGCGCCGCACCTTCACGCGGATCATGCTGCTGTGGGGCATCGCGTCGACCGGGATGATGTTCGTGTCGCAGCCGTCGCATTTCTACGTGCTGCGCTTCCTGCTCGGCGTGTTCGAAGCAGGTTTCTTTCCCGGCATCGTGCTGTACCTGACCTACTGGTTTCCCGCGAACCGGCGGGCGGCCGCGATCTCGGTGTTCTTCGCGGGCGTCGCGGTGGCGGGCGTGCTCGGCGGCCTGATGTCGGGCTGGATCATGCGCGACATGAGCGGCGTGCTCGGGATGCACGGCTGGCAGTGGATGTTCGCGATCGAAGGCGCGCCGGCGATCCTGCTCGCGTTCGCCGCGTTCACATTGCTGGTCGACCGGCCGCAGGACGCCACGTGGCTCACGCCCGATGAAAAGGCGCGGGTTGCCGCGCTGTGCGCCGACGGCCGCGGGCACGGCCACGCGCACGACGGGCGCAGCCTCGTGGCGGCGCTCGCGAACCCGCGCGTGTACCTGTTCGCGTTCATCTATTTCTCGCTGACCTGCGCGTCGCTGACGCTCAACTTCTGGATGCCGCTGATGATCCGCGACTTCGGCGTGACCGATGTCGTGGCCGTGAGCCTCTACACGGTCGTGCCGAACGCGGTCGGCGCAGTGGGGCTGATCCTGATCGCGCGCCGGTCGGACCGCACCGGCGAGCGGCGCAAGCACTTCGCGTGCTGCACGATCGGCGGCGGGCTCGCGCTCGCGGCATTGACGCTGCATCTGCACAGCTTCGCGGCGATGCTCGCGTGCCTGTCGGTCGCGGCGACGCTGATCTTCGCCGCGCTGCCGATCTTCTGGGCCGTGCCGACCCGTTACCTGTCGGGCAACGCGGCCGCGGCCGGGATCGCGCTGATCAGCAGCATCGGGATCACGAGCGGGATCGTCAGCCCGTGGGTGATCGGGATGATCCGCACGCGCACCGGCAGCATGGATCTCGCCGTGTATCTGCTGGCCGCGCTGCTGGTGGCGAGCGGCGTCGCGCTGATGCTCGGCGTGAAAGGCGAAGCCGCGCCGCGCCACTGAGCGAGCAACGGCCGGTCGCCGCAGGCGGGCGGTGGCGACCGGCGCTACGCATGGGCCCGTATCCGAATTCATCGAGGAGACGATCGATGTCAGCCCCTCTTCAAGCGGACGCCGCGCGTGCCGTCGCGTCCGGTGTCGCATCAACGGACGACGACGCGCTGTACCGCCGCATCGGCGCACGGATCGTGCCGTTCCTGTTCATCTGCTACATAGTGTCGATCCTCGATCGCAGCAACATCGGCTTCGCCCAGTTGCAGATGCGGCAGGATCTCGGCCTGACCGACGCGATGTACAGCCTCGGCGCGGTGTTGTTCTTCGTCGGCTATGTATTGTTCGAGGTGCCGAGCAACGCGCTGCTGCGCCGTTTCGGCGCGCGCCGCACGTTTGCGCGGATCATGTGCCTGTGGGGCGCGGTGTCGGTCGCGATGATCACCGTCGACAGCGCGAAGCATTTCTACGTGCTGCGCTTCCTGCTCGGGCTGTTCGAGGCCGGGTTCTTTCCGGGTGTGGTGTTCTACCTGACGTACTGGTATCCAGCGCGGCGGCGCGCGTCGGTGCTGTCGATCTTTTACGCGGGCGTCGCCGTGGCGGGGATGGTCGGCGGGCTGCTGTCGGGCTGGCTGATGCGCGGGATGTCGGGCGTGTTCGGGCTGCACGGCTGGCAATGGATGTTCGCGATCGAGGGGGCGCCCGCGATCCTGCTCGGCGTGATTGCCTGGTTCTGGCTGTGCGATCGTCCGGAGCAGGCGAGCTGGCTGTCCGACGCCGATCGCCAGCGGCTCGCGGCCGACCTGGCCGCCGACCGCGCCGGTACCGGTACGCCGGCGCCGCATTCGCTGCGACAGGTGCTGGCCGAACCGCGCACGTACCTGTTCGCGTTCATCTATTTCTCGCTGACCACCGCGCTCCTGATGCTGCTGTTCTGGATGCCGCTGATGATCCGCGAATTCGGCATTCACGACGTCGTGCAGATCAGCCTGTTGTCGGTCGTGCCGAACGCGATCGGCGCGGCCGGCCTGATCGCGATCGCGCGGCGCTCCGATCGCAAGCGCGAACGGCGCTGGCACTTCGCGGCATGTGCGTTCGGCGGCGCGGTGGCGCTCGCACTGCTGACGCTGCACCTGTCGAGCATCGTCGCGATGATGGCGCTGCTGTCGGTCGCGGCGATGCTGATCTTCGCCGCGCATCCGGTGTTCTGGGCCGTGCCGTCCGCGTATTTCTCCGGCGCGGGCGCGGCGGGCGGGATCGCGCTGATCAGCAGCATCGGCGTGTCGAGCGGCATGATCACGCCGTGGCTCGTCGGGCTGATCCGCACCCGAACCGGCAGCATGGACCCGGCGATGCTGATGATCGCGGCGCTGCTGGCCGCGTGCGCGGTCGCGATGCTGCTGGGCGTGCGGGCAGTGCCGCGTGCGGAATCGGCGTGACGCGGGCGGCGGCGGTGCGATTCAGTGGAAGTACGGAAACAGCCCGGGCAGGGGCGCCGGCCTGCACGATCGGTCTGCGCAACGGAGGCGAGCGCTGCCTGCCCGAAATCTACGCCCGATACACCTCGATCCGGTTGCGGCCGCGCTCCTTCGCGAGATAGAGCGCCTTGTCGGCGCGCGACAGCGGCTGGTAGGCGCCGAAGTCCGACGCCCGCATCGCGTCGATGCCGATGCTGACGGTCAGCGTGACCTGCTGGTCCTCGTGCATGAGCCGCGCCTGCATCGTGCGTTGCTGCACGCGCTGCGCGAAGGCCAGCGCGCGGTCGAGATCCGCGCCCGGCAGCACGATCGCGAATTCCTCGCCGCCGACGCGTCCGACGATGCCGTCCGGCCCGGTTTCCGCAAGCAGCAGCCGCGCGAAATGCCGGAGCGCGCGGTCGCCGACCGGGTGGCCCCAACGATCGTTCAGCGCCTTGAAGTGATCGAGATCGAGCATCAGCACCGCGGCGGCCTGGCCGGTCGTGCGCACGGCGCGCAGCGCGGCTTCGCTTTGCCGCATGAACGCGTGGCGGTTCGACAGCTGCGTGAGGTGATCAGTCGTGGCCATCCGGTGCAGTTCGGCCTCGATGTGCTTGCGGTCGGTCGCGTCGGTGATGAAGCCGTGCCACACGGTGCCGCCGTCGGGCGTGCGCTGCGGGCGCGCATCGCCTTCGCGCCAGCGCAGGCCCTGGCCCGGCAGCAGCACGCGATAGTCGAGGCGCCACGGCGTCAGTCGCACCGACGACTCGTGCAGCGACAGCCGGTAGGCGACCAGGTCGGCCGGATGAATGCGCGTCTCGACCGCCTCCGCGCTGCCGGCGATCTGCTCGGGCGTCAGTTCGTAGATGTCGCTGACACCCGCGCTCGCGTACGAAAAGAAGCGGCGCCCGTCGGGCGTCTGTCGCAGCTGGAACACGAGCCCGGGAACCTGATCGGTGAGGTCCGTGACGAGCGCGGCCGAGTCGCGCAATCGCGCGGCGAGCTCGCGCAACGCGGTGATGTCGGTGGTCGTCCCGACCATCCGGAGCGCGCGGCCGTGGCTGTCGCGTTCGATCACCTTGCCGCGGCTGCGGATCCATTTGTACGAGCCGTCCTTGCAGCGGATGCGGTGCTCGACCGCGTAGTGGTCGGTGCGGTGCTCGAAGTGCGCGAGCATCGCGGCCTTCACGTCGGCGACGTCGTCCGGATGCAGCCGTTCGTACGCCTCCTCGATCCGCGTGCTGAGCTCGTGCGGCGCGTAGCCGAGCAGCGCCTTCCAGGCCGGCGAGTAATGAATCTCGCCGGTTTCCACGTTGCGATCCCACACGCCGGTGCCGCTTTCGGTGAGCGCGAGCGTGGTCAGCGTGCTGTGTTCCTCGACGGTGCGCAGGCGTTCGCGCAAGGTCACGGTTTCGATTGCGCGGCCCAGCGCGCTCGAGGCAAGTGTGGCGAGGTCACGTAGCAGCGCACGTTGCGTGGCATCGAGCGCCGGGGTTTTATCGTCCACGACGCACAGCGTGCCGAAGGTCGCGCCGTCGGGCGCGGCGAGTTCGCAGGCCGCGACGACCCGCGACGCGTGATGCGCACCGTCGTTGCGTTGCCCGTTGGCGTGCGCGCGCCACGGGGCGAACCGCGAAGCGGCGGCCGGCGCCGGCTCGGCTTCGGGCGGCAAGACATCGGCGGCCAGCGGGTCGGGAAGCGGATCGGGCAATGCGCCGTCGGCGGCCAGCACGCGTTGCGCATCGGCGTCGGCGCGCGCGATGAACGCGCCGGCCGCGCCGAAATGCGCACGCGCGACTCGGCAGACGGTGTCCAGTTCAGGCAGGGGTGGGAGCGCGGGCAGGCGGTCGGCCGACCCGCGTGCGGAGGCCGGCGCGTCGCCGGTCTCGGTGATGAACATACGGGCCTGCATGGTCGAATTCCGCAACGGACGATTGCCCTCGTGATCGGACGAATGCCGGTCGAACGAGGTCGCTTGGGGACTGCAATCGCAGAGCTTACTGTTGCGCGGAATGCGTGGCAAGCGAACCGGAATCGTCGGTCGGCGCGCGACATTTATGCCGACCGGGAAATAATCCGACGCGTGTTTCAGCAGACGAATTCATCCATCCGCATCTGCCCGTAAGCGTGCCGCGGAACCCCGGATGATGGCGGCCGGTTCGTCGCGCATCCCCGTGTTCCGCAGCCCCTCCCGTGGTTCGACGTGCGTGGTGCTTGCGACCTGCGAGGCGTAGCGTGATCAGCCTGCCGTCGAATAGCGCGGCGCGGGCGTGTCGGCGGACAGGTGCGGCGCCATCGTGCGGCGCGCGGCCTCGTACGCGGCCCATTCGTCACCCGCGTGCAGCGACGGGATCGTCACGAGTTCGCCACGATCGAAGCCGACCAGCGCCGCGTCGACCATGTCGGTCGCCGACATCACGATTTCCTTCGGCAGGTGCTCGAGCGGCAGGCCGCCCGTCTGCCAGAAATCGGTGGCGGTCGCGCCGGGGAGCACGGCCTGCACCTGCACGCCCTTGTCGGCGAGTTCGTGATGCAGCGACTGGCTGAACGCGAGCACGAACGCCTTGCTGCCGCCGTACACGCCGTTCAGCGTTTCCGGCGAGATCGCGACGATCGACGAAATGTTGATCACCGCGCCGTTGCCGCGGGCGACGAAGCCGGGCACGGCCGCATAGGTGAGGCGCGTCAGCGCGGTTACGTTCAGGTCGATCATCCGCGTCATCGCGTCGACGTCGCTGTCGAGCAGCGGCGTGTGCGTGCCGATGCCCGCGTTGTTCACGAGCAGCGTGATGCTCGCATCCTGCTTCAGCTTCGCCTCGACGGCGGCGAGTGCGGCGCGGTTGTTGAGGTCGGCGTCGACGATCTCGACGCTGCGCTGCGTCTCGTTCGTGATGCGGTCGGCGAGGGCGGCCAGGCGGTCGCGGTTGCGCGCGACCAGGATCAGGTCGTAGCCGCGGCGCGCGAGGCGGTCCGCGTAGACGGCGCCGATGCCCGACGAGGCGCCGGTAATGAGGGCGGTACCGCGATGTGCTTGCGTCATGAGGTGCTCCGTTTCGATGGAAATGGCCGGATGGCGTGAAGCCATTCTGGTCTCGAATCGCTGCGACACAAATGACGTAGATGGGTATGATTCAGGACATCGGGCCGACCCTTTCGCCCGGGACGGGAGAACCCACATGCACCGCATCGGCTTTCTGATCAGCGACGGCTTCCAGATCATGGCGCTCGCCGCGCAATCGGTGTTCGAGTACGCGAACATGGGCATGAGCGAGCCGTTCTACGCGATGGCCAACTATTCGGTCGACGGCGGCGACGTGCGCTCGTCGCTCGGGCTGCCGGTCGCCACGCGCGCGCTGCGCGGGCGGATCGCCGTCGATACGTGGATCGTCGCGGGCGTCAACGATCCGCTCGCTTCGCCGGCGCCGGCCGGCGTCGTCGCGTTCCTGCGCCGCACCAGCGCACGTGCGCGACGGATCGCCGGCATCTGCACGGGCGCGTTCGTGCTGGCCGAAGCCGGGCTGCTCGCGCAGCGCCGCGCGACGACGCACTGGGCGTTCGGCCGCGACATGCAGCGGTGCTATCCGGAGATCCGCGTCGAGGACGACCGGATCTACATCGTCGACGGCCCGATCTGGACGTCGGCCGGGATGACGGCCGGGCTCGACCTCGCACTCGCGATGGTCGAAAAGGATCTCGGCGCCGATGCCGCCCGATCGGTCGCGCACAAGCTCGTGATGCACCAGCGGCGCGCCGGCGGCCAGTCGCAGCATTCTGAAATGCTGGAACTCGCGCCGAAATCCGACCGGATCCAGAACGCACTGAACTACGCGCGGCAGAACCTCGGCCGCGCGCTGAGCGTCGAGGATCTCGCCGAAGCGGTCCACCTGAGCCCGCGCCAGTTCAGCCGCGTGTTCACGCACGAAACGGGGCAGTCGCCGGCGAAGGCGATCGAGCGGCTGCGGCTGGAGGGGGCGCGACTGATGATCGAGCAGAGCCGCCATTCGCTCGACGTGATCGCGAAGGAAAACGGCTTTCGCGACCGTCGCCACATGCGCGAGGCGTTCGTGCGCGGGTTCGGCGTCCCGCCGCAGGCGATGCGGCGCGATGCGCGTGCGGAGGAGCGGGACACGGGCTGACACCCGTGGGCGCGAGGCGCCTGCAGCCAGCGGAAAAATCGCGCAGAATCTCCGGCACGTTTCGAGAGGAGACATCATGCACGCCGAGCCGTTCGACATTGCGATACCCGATCACGCGCTGGATGACCTGCGTCGGCGCCTGCGCGCCCGTCGCCCGCCGATGCTCACGCCCGCCGAGCCGTGGCAGCAGGGTGTGGACGGCGCGTGGCTGAGCGAACTGACCGGGTACTGGGCCGAGCGCTTCGACTGGCGCGCGGTGGAGCGTGCGCTGAACCGGTTGCCGCAGTTCGTCGCGGACGCAGGCGGGCAGCGCGTGCATTTCATCCATCGGCGTGGGGCGGGACCGAAACCTTATCCGCTCGTCGTCACGCACGGGTGGCCGGGTTCCGTGTTCGAATTCGACGCGCTGATCGATCGCCTGTGCGACCCGGCGGCATTCGGCGGTGATCCTGACGACGCATTCGACGTGGTCGTCCCGTCGCTGCCCGGTTTCCTGTTCTCGCCCGCGCCAACGGCGCCCGGCATGTCGGCATTGCAGGTCGCCGACTGCTGGGCGGCGTTGATGTCCGGCCTCGGCTATCGACGCTTCGGCGCACAAGGCGGCGATCTCGGCGCAGGCGTGTCGATCGCGCTCGGCGCGCGGCATGCCGACAGGGTGGACGGCATTCATCTGAATTACCTGCCCGGCAGCTACGAACCGCCGACCGACGCGGCTGCGCCGCTGACCGACGACGAACGGGCCTTCCTGACGCAGCGCGGCGAATGGGCCGCGCTGGAAGGCGGATACGCGCATATGCACATGACGAAGCCGCAGACGCTGGCCGTCGCGCTCAACGATTCGCCGGCCGGACTGGCCGCCTGGATCGCCGAGAAATTCCGTGCGTGGAGCGATTGCGACGGCGACGTCGCACGGCGGTTTTCGCATGATGCGCTGCTGACCGGCATCTCGCTCTACTGGTTCACCGGCTGCATCGGCTCATCCATGCAGATGTATTGGGAAAACCGCCTGCAGCCCATGCGCTTCGCAGCCGGGCAACGCGTGACGGTGCCTGTCGCGTTCGCGCGCTTTCCGAAGGAAATCAGCCGTCCGCCGCGCAGCTTGCTCGAACGCGTGTTCGACGTCGTGCAATGGACCGACATGCCGAGCGGCGGCCATTTCGCGGCGATGGAAGAGCCGGATCGGCTGGCCGACGACATTCGGACGTTTTTCCGGCGTTTTCGGTGATGATCGGGTCGGCCGGCGAAGCGCGCCGGCGGCCATCCGGTCGACAGGAAGCGCGAGCGCCACGCGGATCGTGACGCGACGATGGCGCGTGCGCTACCGCGTGACGAACGGCGCGGCGTCGTCCGGCGCCGTACGCGCATGCTTGCGCTGGCGCAGCAGCGCGACGCGGCAGTTCTCGCGCGCGGTTTCGCGGCCGTCGTCGTCGAGCAGCACGAGATCGCCGCGCATCACGTTGAGCGTGATCACATCCTCACCCGGCGCGCAGAGCGTTTCCGGCGTATGCACCGAGCCGGCCGGTTCGAGCACCGTCGAGCCGGCGTGCGCCACCCAGTCGTATTCGCGGTAGCGCCACGCCCCCTGCAACGTATGGACGAACACCTCGCCTTCATGACGGTGGCGCGGCAGCGTGCCGCCGGCCGGCATCTTCAGCAGCGCGGTGAGGGTGTCCTCGGCCGCATTGATGTGCAGGTACTTGATCGCCAGCCCCGGCAGGTCGGCGCTCATCGGCAGCCACGGCAGCGCATCGCCGGGCAGGCACGAGATCGGCGGCAGGTCGTTGGAGAGCGGGGCGGACGGCTGCGTCATGGCGGGCGGCGGAGCGGAAATGGGGAGCCCGCATTATCGCAGAGCCGGCTCGCGCAGCCGAACGGGACGTTTCGCATCGGCACGCGCGCATGCGACGACGCGCGCCTTACAGCTTGAAATGTGCAGCTAAACTGTACAGTTTGACTGTATATCTGCTATCTTGATTTCATGAACACGCCAATGCCTCCCTCCGAAGCCCTCCCGCTGGCCGGCCTGGCCGGCGAACTCCGCATCTCGGTCGGCAAGCTGATGCGGCGGATGCGGGAGCAGGTCCACCCGAACGACCTCACGTCATCGCAGAAATCGGTGCTGTTGCGGCTCGATCGCGACGGCCCCGCTACCGTGTCGGCGCTCGCGCGCGCCGAAAGCGTGCGCCCGCAGTCGATGCGCGTGACGGTCGCGACGCTCGAGGCGCTCGGCGCCGTCAGCGGCGAGCCCGATCCCACCGACGGCCGGCAGACGCTGATCGCGCTCACGCCCGGTTTCCGCAAGGCGCTGCAGGCCAACCGCGCGGCCAAGGACGACTGGCTGTTCCGCGCGCTGCATGCGCAACTGTCGGAGGCCGAGCAGGCCGAGCTCGCGTCGGCCGTGAAGCTGCTGCAGCGGCTCGCCGAATTCCAGGAACCGCCGCGTCCGTAACTTCCGTCGAACCGCATCGACCCGTTAGCCGAAAGGACCACCCGCACATGAACCTCCCGCATCTCGTGTCGTATTTCTTCGGCGGCGCGTTTCTCGCGAACGTCGTGCCGCATCTCGTCAGCGGGTTGCGCGGCGAGCCGTTCCAGACCCCGTTCGCGAATCCGCCGGGGCGCGGGTTGTCGTCGTCCACGGTAAATGTCGTGTGGGGCGTCGCAAACCTGCTGATGGCTTATGTGCTGGTGTGCCGGGTCGGCGATTTCGACCTCCGGGTGACGGCAGACGCGGCAGCGTTCGGCCTCGGCATCCTCGCGCTCGGCCTGTTCCTCGCGCGGCACTTCGGCGAGCTGCACGGCGGCAACGAGCCCGACCGGGAGCGGCCATGAGCGTGCCGGCGGCGGGCGTCTTCCGCTCGCTTCGCAGCTTCAACTATCGCGTGTGGGCGATCGGCTCGCTCGTGTCGAACATCGGCACGTGGATCCAGCGCACCGCGCAGGACTGGCTCGTCCTCACGCAGCTCACGCATCACGACGCGTCGGCCGTCGGCATCGTGATGTCGCTGCAGTTCGGCCCGCAGCTTCTGCTGCTGCCGTGGACGGGTTACGCGGCCGACCGTTTCGACCAGCGCAAGCTGCTGATGGCGACGCAGGCGCTGATGGGCGGGCTCGCGCTCCTGCTGGGGCTGCTGACGGTGACCGGCGTCGCGCAGCTGTGGCACGTGTATCTGTTCGCGTTCCTGTTCGGCTGTGCGTCGGCGTTCGATGCGCCGGTGCGGCAGACGTTCGTTGCCGAGCTGGTCGCCGATCGGGAGCTCGCGAACGCCGTCGCGCTCAATTCGACGTCGTTCAACGCGGCGCGGATGATCGGGCCGGCGGCGGCCGGCTTCATCATCGCGTCGGTCGGCACCGGCTGGGCGTTCCTGCTCAACGGGCTCAGCTTCGTGGCAGTGCTGGCGTCGTTGTCGATGCTGCGTGCCGACGAGCTGCGTGCCCACGCGCGGGCCGATCGCGCGCGCGGCAGCCTGCTCGACGGGTTCCGTTACGTGTGGCAGCGCCCGGACCTGAAAGCGATCCTCGTGATGCTGTTCCTGATCGGCACGTTCGGGCTCAATTTCCCGCTGTTCATCTCGACGATGGCGGCCAGCGTGTTTCATGTCGACGCGCGCGGCTTCGGCGTGCTGTCGTCGATGATGGCCGTCGGCACGATCAGCGGCGCGTTGCTTGCGGCGCGTCGCGACCGGCCGCGCTTCCGGCATCTGTGGATCGGCGCGGCGCTGTTCGGGCTCGGTTGCACGCTGGCCGCGCTGGCGCCGGGCTACTGGCTGTTCGCCGCCGCGCTCGTGCTGACCGGGATCGCGGCGATCACCTTCATGAACTCGACCAACAGCCTCGTGCAGCTGTCGACCGAGCCGGCGATGCGTGGCCGCGTGATGGCGCTGCGTCTCGCGGTGGCGCTCGGCGGCACGCCGATCGGCGCGCCGGTGGCCGGCTGGGTCGCAAATCATCTCGGCCCGCGCTGGGCGCTCGGCGTCGGCGCGATGTCGGGTTTTGCAGCGGCACTGGTCGCGACGCATTTCATGAAGCGGATGCGTGCGCAGGCGGGCGGCGGCGAGGGTGTTTGACTGACCGCTGAACCGTCGCAGGCTGCGTTGCTGCCTACTCAGCCACTCAGCCACTCAGTCACTCAGCCAATCAGCCAATCAGCCAATCAGCCGCGACAGTCGTTACGCAGCCGACCGCGCTGCCGCATGCGCGGCTTCGAGACACGACTGAAACAGCAACGCGGCCCGCGACGGCCGCGGCGAGCGCCGCAGCAGGCTCACGAACCGGCACCGGTAATTGAACCGGTGCGGCGCGATCGGTTGCATCAGCCCCTTGTTTTCGAAGCTTTCCGCGTAATGATCAGGGAGGAAGCCGAGATAGCGGCCGGACAGGATCAGCGTCGCGATCGACTCCTGGTCCGACGCGGTCGCGCTGCGCGTGAGCTTCGCGCGATGGCTCAGCTCCATGTTCGGCGAATGGAAGCCGAGGCCCGCAAACGCATGTTTGCCGATCGTCGTCCACGTGAGCTTGCCGTGCGGCGCATCGTAGAGCGGATGCTGGCGGCCGCAGTAGAGCAGCATCCGTTCGTCGAACAGCTCCGAATACACGAGGCTGCCCGAGTTGCGGTGCGCGGGAATGATCCCGACCTGATAGCTGCCGTCGATGATCCCGCGCTCGACCTCGTTGATCGACGCGACATGCAGGTTCAGCGCGACGTCGGGCGCTTCGTCGGCGAACTGGCGGATCGCGTCGCCGAGCCGCGCGTTCGCGTTGGTGGCCGTCTTGTCGAATACCGCGATGTGCAGTTCGCCGCCCATCCGGTCGTGAATGCCGTCGATCCTGCTGCGAAATGCTTCCATCGACGCGAGCAGCCGCAACGTCTCCTCGTACACCGTCTGGCCCTCGGGCGTCAGCGTGAAGCCCGCTCGGCCGCGCCGGCACAGCACGAGGCCGAGGCGCGTTTCCAGATCCTTCACGTGCCGGCTGATCGTCGAGATGCCGATATTCAGTTCCAGTTCGGCGGCCGCCATCCCGCCGCACTGCACGACGCCCTTGAAGACCCGCAGCAGGCGGAGATCCATGTCGCTGAGCTGCCCGAGCAGCGCGCGACTCTTCGGTTTCTTTGCTTGCATAGATGCGCAAGTGAACATTGATATTGCGATATTCAAAAGACTAATTGGCCTACCGACAATGCGCAATATCAACATAAGGAGGAGGGGCGCCCCGCGCCGACCGACATGACCGACATCACCACCGCCCAGCAGGACGAAACCAACCTCCGCACCGACGCCGCGTGGCTCGACGCGCACTGGATGCCGTTCACGGCCAACCGCCAGTTCAAGGCCGATCCGCGCATGATCGTGTCGGGCAAGGGCGCGTATTACACGGACGCCGAAGGCCGCAAGATCTTCGACGGCCTGTCGGGTCTCTGGTGCACGGGCCTCGGTCACGGCCGCACGGAAATCGTCGAAGCCGTGAGCCGCCAGGTCGCGCAGCTCGACTACGCGCCGGCATTCCAGTTCGGCCATCCGAAATCGTTCGAGCTCGCGAACAGGATCAAGGACCTGACGCCCGCCGGCCTCGACTACGTGTTCTTCACGGGTTCGGGCTCGGAAGCGGCCGATACCTCGCTGAAGCTCGCCCGCGCTTACTGGCGCGCGAAAGGCAAGGGCACGAAGACGCGCCTGATCGGCCGCGAGAAGGGCTATCACGGCGTGAACTACGGCGGCATCTCGGTCGGCGGGATCGGGCCGAACCGCAAGCTGTTCGGCCAGGGGATCGACGCCGATTTCCTGCCGCACACGCAACTGGCCGAGAACAAGTTCTCGCGCGGCATGCCCGAGCACGGCGCCGAGCTGGCCGATCGCCTGCTCGACCTGATCGCGCTGCACGACGCATCGAACATCGCAGCCGTGATCGTCGAGCCGTTCTCCGGTTCGGCGGGCGTGGTCGTGCCGCCGAAGGGCTATCTGAAGCGGCTGCGCGACATCTGTACCGCGCACGACATCCTGCTGATTTTCGACGAAGTCATCACCGGCTTCGGCCGGGCCGGCGCGATGACGGGCGCCGACGCGTTCGGCGTGGTGCCGGACATCATGAACTTCGCGAAGCAGGTGACGAACGGCGTGCAGCCGCTCGGCGGCGTGATCGCGACGAAGGAAATCTACGACACGTTCATGGCCGCGGGCGGCCCCGAGTACATGCTCGAGTTCCCGCACGGCTACACGTATTCGGCACACCCGGTGGCCTGCGCGGCCGGCGTCGCGGCGCTCGACCTGCTGGTGAAGGAAGACGCGGTAGCCCGCGTGCGCGATCTCGCGCCTCATTTCGAAGCCGCGGTGCACGGGCTGAAGGGCCAGCGCCACATCACCGACATCCGCAACTACGGGCTGGCCGCCGGCCTGACGATCGCGGCGCTGCCGGGCGAGCCGGCGCGGCGCCCGTACGAGATCGCGATGCGCTGCTGGGCGAAGGGCTTCTACGTGCGCTACGGCGGCGACACGATCCAGCTCGCGCCGCCGTTCATCTCGGAGAAGCGCGAGATCGACAACCTGGTCAACGCGTTGTCCGATGCACTGAACGAAGTGGACTGAGCCTCCGCGCGCCTCCCGCGATCACCGAATTCACGAAAGAGCCTCAACTGATGAAACACGACAGCAACGTAACCTCCACCGTCGGCCACCTGATCGACGGCAAGCGCGTCGACGGCGGCAGCCGTGTCCAGCCGGTGTTCGACCCGGCCACCGGCGAATCGCACAAGAGCGTCGCGCTCGCCGACAAGCTGACCGTCGAAGCCGCGATCGCGTCCGCGCAGGCCGCGTTCCCGGCGTGGCGCAATACGCCGCCGCTGAAGCGCGCCCGCGTGATGAGCCGCTTCAAGACGCTGCTCGAAGAGCATGCCGACGAGCTGTGCGCGCTGATCACCGCCGAGCACGGCAAGGTGCTCGCCGATGCGATGGGCGAACTGCAGCGCGGGATCGAGAACGTCGAATATGCAACCTACGTGCCCGAGCTGCTGAAAGGCGAGCACAGCAAGAACGTCGGCCCCGCGATCGATTCGTGGAGCGAGTTCCAGGCGCTCGGCGTCGCGGCCGGCATCACGCCGTTCAACTTTCCGGTGATGGTACCGCTGTGGATGTGGCCGATGGCCGTCGCATGCGGCAACACGTTCGTGCTGAAGCCGTCGGAGCGTACGCCGTCGTCCACGTTGCGCATGGCCGAGCTGGCGCTCGAGGCCGGCCTGCCGCCGGGCGTGCTGAACGTCGTGAACGGCGACAAGGAAGCGGTCGACACGATCCTGACCGACCCGCGCGTGAAGGCGGTGAGCTTCGTCGGCTCGACGCCGATCGCCGAATACATCTATTCGACCGGCTGCGCGCACGGCAAGCGCGTGCAGGCGCTCGGCGGCGCGAAGAACTTCGCGGTGGTGATGCCGGACGCCGACATCGGCAACGCGGTGAACGCGCTGATGGGCGCGGCATACGGCTCGTGCGGCGAGCGATGCATGGCGATTCCGCTGGTCGTCGCGATCGGCGACGAGACGGGCGACCAGGTCGTCGCGGGCCTGAAGGCCGAGATCGAGAAGATGAAGGTCGGCCCGGGCAACGGCGCGGGCGTCGACATGGGCCCGCTCGTCACGCAGCAGCATTTCGAGAAGGTGACGGGCTTCGTCGAGGCCGGCGTGGAAGCGGGCGCGACGCTCGTCGTCGACGGCCGCAGCGTGAAGGTCGACGGTCACGACGGTGGTTACTACCTCGGCCCGTGCCTGTTCGACAACGTGAAGCCCGGCATGCCGATCTACCAGCACGAGATCTTCGGGCCCGTGCTCGGCGTGATCCGGCTGAAGTCGCTCGACGAGGCGATGGCGCTGATCGACGCGCACGAGTACGGCAACGGCACGTGCCTGTTCACGCGCGACGGCGAGGCCGCGCGCTACTTCAGCGACAACATCCAGATCGGCATGGTCGGCATCAACGTGCCGCTGCCGGTACCGGTTGCGTACCACTCGTTCGGCGGCTGGAAGCGTTCGCTGTTCGGCGACCTGCACGCGTATGGCCCGGACGCCGTGCGCTTCTACACGAAGCGCAAGACGATCACGCAGCGCTGGCCGTCGGCCGGCGTGCGCGAAGGCACCGTGTTCAGCTTCCCGTCGAACCGCTGACGCGCGACCCGGCTGCATGCGTCGTCCGCCTGCCTGATGGCGGGCAACAACGCAACGCAATGCGGCCGGCGTGACCGCGAGGAGGCCCGCCAGGATCGGCGATCCGCGCGGGCTTTTTTACGTCTGCGCGGCGGGCGCGGAAGACGGCGGAAGGACGGTTACGGGGCGACCACGTGCCACATGTCCTTGAAGTTGTCGCCGTTGCGGTCGCCTTGTTTCATGTCCTTCGAGAAGAAGTACAGCGGCTTGCCTTTGTAGGCCCATTGCGGGCTGCCGTCGTCGCGCTTGACGATCGTGTAGGGCCCGACCGGAACGTCGGTCGCGCTGGCCTTGTACGGTGGCCAGAAGGATTCGCATTGGCCCGTGCACGCACTGGTGCCGGCGTTGGCCTTGTCCTTGTCGAACGTGTAGACGGTCATCCCGTTCGCGGCGACGAGCGAACCGTTTTCGACTTTCGTGATCGAGCCTTGGGCAGACGCCGAAGCGGATGCGATGGCGAGCAGGGCGGAGCTGACGAGCAGCGCGGCTTTCATGGGGGCCTCCTGTAATCCGGTGGGCGGCCGCGATCGTGCACGGGCGAGCGTGCGCCAGGATCGCGATGAATGGTGCCGGAACGCGGTGCCGTTTCCGCCGGTGCGAGCGACGCAGGGTCGAATGGCGATGAACGGGGCGCTCAATTCACGATAGGCGGTTTTTGGCGGGGCTGCGAGAACATCGGGGGGCGTATCGGCCGCGCGTATGCGTCACGCAACGGCGCAGTGATCGCCTCGTGCTTCGCTCCGGTATTTCACATCCGGCCCCGAGGGGCGCATTCCGACGTATCGGCGCGGCACACAGCATGAAGCGTTCGCCCGAGCCGAACGTGTTGCCGAGATCGGTCAGCCCGCGCAGCAATTCTCCGCGGCTGATCACGACCAGCGCGCCGAACAGCGCGACGGCGATGCCGGCCCAGCGTGACAGCGACCAGCGTTCTGAATGCGCGTAATGACCTAGGTGAGCCGATGTGAGAGGAGGGATCGACGTCAGACGGCAGGCGTGCGAAGGGGCCGCGCCCATCCTGCCCGTGCGGGTCGGAACGGGTAATCGGGAACCGGTAGAGCAACGACGGTCGACGCGCGATTGACGCCGCGTCACACCCACAGCCGATACATCCAGAACGATTCGTCCTCGATGAAGCGTTGCGTGAATTCGCTCGGCGAGAACCCCGTGATGCGCTTGACCTCGCGGCTCAGGTGCGCCTGGTCGGCGAACCCTTCGTCCAGCGCGAGCGTGGCCCAGTTGAACGCGGCCCCAGCTTCGAACCGGTCGCGTGCCGCAAAGAACGCGCTTTCCGTCCTGACGAGCGTTTGCCATTCGCGCAGCGATCGGCCGCTGTAGGTCTTGATACGCCGCTCGACCTGGCGCGGGCTGTGGGTATGCCGCCATTCGCGCGCCTGCAGGGCGAGGCGCTCGACCCAACTGCGTCCCGCATTGCGCAGCGACGACAGCGGCGTCGCGGGCCGTAACGCCTGCCAGCGAGGCGCAAGATGACGTTCGATCGCCGCCAGCGCATCGGCGTCGCGGTCGGCGCCGACCAGCGCATCGAGCAGCGGGTGCCAGTCGTGGCCGAGGCACGCATGTGCGTCGACCACGTGGTCGTGGATGTCCGCCAGCGCGATGCCGAACAGCGCCCGTGCCGCATCGGCGGTGAAGCAGATCATGCCGATTCGTCCGCCCGTCGGCGCCCAGGCCACGGTAGGGGCCGAATGGCTGCCCGACAGCGTCACTGCGGCACCGAAGGGGCGCCACCGGGGCCCGTCGGCCGTGGGTTCGACGAAGCCCACGTCGAGATCCCGATACCACGACACGCACACGAGCGGCGTGGCCGGAAAATGCGAGAGCCGCTGCGCGTCGCTCAATGCGACCCCGCGCGTGTCGTGCAACACGATCGCGACCACCGCGCCCTGCAGAGCAGCCGGCGCGGGGTACAGCCGTCCATGCGGCGACCGCCCGTCGCTCGGCGCGCGAGGGGCGCGTGCCAGCGGATCGGGGCATGACAGCGGGATCGATGACGGGTCGGAGAACATGACGCTGGAGTATAGGGAGCGGCCCGACGCGTGTCGATGTCGTTTGCGTTCAAGACCGCCGGCATGCCGGTGCGGACAATCCGTCCCATGAACACCCGATCCACATCCTCTTGTCCATTCCATGCGGGCGCTGCTGCGGTGGCGCCCGTGCTTCACCCGCCCGGCGTATGGCCGCCGGGGCCGCGTGCCGGCCTGACGGGTTGGGGGCTGCTGCGCGCGATGTCGCGCGACCTGCTCGGCACGCTGGCCGGCTGGCAGCGCGCATACGGTGACGTCGTGCACGTGCGCGTGTGGCCCGAGCACGCGGTGGTGGTGACCGATCCCGCACTCGTGCGCGAACTCCTGGTCACGCATCACGATGCGCTCGGGCGCTGGGAGCGTGCCGTTCGCGTGTTTTCGCAGGTCCACGGCCATAGCGTGCTGATCGCCGAAGGCGACGCGTGGCGCGACAAGCGGCACGCGCTGCAGCCTAATTTCATGCCGAAGGCGGTGCAGACGTTCGTGCCGTCGATCGCGGCGACGGCCGGACATGCGCTCGCGCAGTGGCCCGCGCACGATCCTGACTGGCCGATCGAAAGCGCGCTGACGTCGCTGGCGATGGACGTGATCATGCGCACGATGTTCTCGAACGCGATCGGCGACGATGCACGTGCGGCCGAGGAAGCCGTGCGAGCGGTGAGCGCGGCGGCCAACGCCGATTTTTACTGGCCCGCGAGCACGCCGGACTGGGTGCCGTGGAAGCGCGGCAAGGCTCGGGCGATGGCCGTGCTGAACGGGCTGATCGACCGGCAACTGCATGCGCGTCTCGACCTGCCTGAGCGTGCGTGGCCCGACGATCTGCTGTCGCGCCTGTTGCGGCTGCATCGGGACGACGCGCGGCGATGGCCGTTGCAGGCCGTGCACGACGAATGCATGACCGCGTTCCTCGCCGGCCACGAGACGACGGCCGGGGCACTGACCTGGTGGGCGTGGTGCATGGCAACGAATCCGGCGGCGCAGGCCGCCGCGCGCGATGAAGTGTCGCGCGTGCTGGGCGGTTGCGCACCGTCCGCCGAGACGCGATCGTCGTTACGCTACCTGACGCAAACGCTCGAGGAAACGCTGCGCCTGTATCCTTCCGCGCCGATCCTGATCAGCCGCCGCGCGGCGCGGCCGGTCGTGCTGGGGCCATGGCAGTTTCCCGCACGGACGCTGTTCATGCTGCCGCTGCAACTCATGCAGCGCGATGCGAGATGGTTCGACGCGCCCGACGTGTTTCGTCCCGAGCGCTTTGCCGACGATGTGCCGGCCGCACCGCGCGGAACCTACATGCCGTTCGGCACGGGCCCGCGCGTGTGTCTCGGGCAGCATCTGGCCATGACGGAAATGACGGTCGTCGCGGCGATGATCCTGCAGCGCTATGCGTTGTCGGCGCCGCCCGGCGGGGTGCCGCCGCGGCCGGTGCTGAACGTGACGCTGCGGCCGGACCGGCCGCTGCATCTCGCGATCGCGCCGACGGATGAGCGTTCCGCGTGATGCGGACGGCGCGGCCGGGGCGAGCGGGCCACTGAGTCGACGGCAGATCGAACGCGACGGCAGGCGCGGCTGATGCGCGTGCCGCGAACGCTTGCCGTTCGCGACACGCAACGAAATCGAATCGCCGGAACGTAAATGCATGCCAGCCGCTGCGTTCGGCGCCACTGGCGCGGCATCGCGCAGCACCTATGCTTGAAGGGCCCAGGCCGGGCGGAGACCAAGGAGGATGGTCATGCGCATGCTTCTCAACATACGAATCCCTCACGAGCCGTTCAACACGCTGGTGCGCGACGGCAGCGTCGGCGACGTGATCGGGCGAATACTCGAAGCGGTCAAGCCGGAGGCCGTGTATTTCACGGAGCAGAACGGCGGGCGCGGGGCGGTCGTGATCGTCGACGTGAACGATCCGTCGCAGATCCCGGCGCTCGCGGAGCCGTGGTTCCTGATGTTGAATGCCGACTGCGAGTTCCGCGTGGTGATGTTGCCGGACGATCTCAAGAACGCCGGGCTCGCGCAGATCGGCGCGAAGTGGAAGTAGACGTGGCGGGAAGCAGCGCATGACGATGCCCCGGCTCGAGAACGGGCGGGCGGCATGGCGCGCCGTCGTGCGCGTGCCGGTTATCGCGCCGGTTGCGACGGTTCGGCGTTCGCTGCTTCCCCGTGTTTCGGCCGCAACAGCAACAGCTGGCCGCTCAGTGCCGCAGCAGCGACGAACACGAAAAAGAACTGTTCGTTCCATTGGCGCAGGCTGTCGGACGCCACGCCGCCGTGACTTCCGGCCGACGCGCCGGCTTCCAGCAGGAACGTGAAGACGGCCGGCACCGGCGCTGAACCGAGGTAGGCCAGGAACGCGAACTGCAGCCGGCCGCGGGTCAGGATCGACCAGACGTTCTTGCCCATCAGGCAACTGACCAGCACCACCGGCGGGACGAGCACGATCGATGCGGCACTGATCGCACACAGCAGCAGCCAGCCAAGTCCGATGATCGGAATGAGCGACATGAGTCGGGGCTCCAGTTTTCGGGCAATCCTGTTGTCGACGGCGCCTGCGCGTCGGTATTACCGGATGAACCCGGCATGCGGCGCTTCACGGAGTGTGCCCGATTCCCCGCCGGTTGCCATCCACCGGGATCGATGCAGTCATCCGGCCGCGTCTTCCCCCAGCGCCTGGATGAAGCGCGAAAACAGTTCCGGCTGCGACGAAATCCCGAGCTTCGCGTACAGGTGCCGCCGGTGCACCTTAACCGTTTCGGGGGATATCGCGAGCCGCTCGGCAATCGCCTTCGACGAATTGCCGCGCAGCACCATTCTCGCGATCGACATCTCCCGATCGGTCAGCACGCCCGCGCCGAAGCGGGCAAGCGCCTGCTCGACCCGCGCACCGAGATCGGCATCGGGCGTCGCGCGTGCCGCATCGCCCACCAGCCGCCAGTGCTGCCGGATTGCCGCGAGCACCCACGGCATCGCGGCCGTCAGCTTGCCGAGCGGCTCGACGTTGAACCGCGCACCCGCGCCGAGCGACAGCGACAGCAGCATGTCGGCGTTCGGCCGCACGAGGATCTGGATCTCGTCGTCGCCGACCGCATCGCGGAAGTAGCTCAGGAAATATTCGCTCTGCCGGAACAGGTCGGGCGCGACTTCCTCGAGCCGGTAGCAGCCGTCGGCGAGCCCATCGTGCGCGGCCTGCAGGAACGGGTCGAGCAGATACACGCCGTTCAGGTAGAGCGGCACGGGCGATGCGGCATCGGTGCCGCCCTTGTCGTATTCGTCGAGCACGAGCGGCACGCCGTCGGGCCCGATCGCGGTTGCAAGCGCGTTGTCGAACGGCACCATTTCATTGAGCAGCAACACCAGGAACCGCCAGAAGCGCGGCTGGCCGAGGTGATCGATTGCGCGGCCGAGCGCCTGGTGCATCGCGATTTCGGAAAAGAGACGATCCATACCACC